>NZ_CP150145.1:5732933-6034667 GCF_037963835.1 Paenibacillus sp. FSL H8-0332 | reverse complement strand
CGTAGAGCGTTAACGGGATAGGCCACCTCATATTGCGCCGCTTCAATCCATGTCCCCGTAGTGAAGTCCCGTCCCCGGACAAGCACCTTGTCGGGATACACTTCTACATAGTAGCCCTGGCTGCCGCTCTTATGTTCATCCCGATCCGTCCAGAGGTAGGCTACAGAAGCGGCATTGAACATCGTGGCTGTCTGTCCGTTGCCGGGATACATAGTATTGCTGACTTCCAGCTCCCAGTGGGTATGCCCGGTGAACAGCAAGGTCTGCGGGTGCCGCGACAGAATAGAGCGCAGTTCCTGATCCTGAGTCACTCCGTACCACTCCTGAGACTCCAGCGAACCGGCTACGGTATCCTTCAGCGGCTGGTGCAGGAAGAGGAAGACGGGCTGATTCGGCAGGTGAGCCTGTTCCGGGTACGGCTGCATTTGCCCGTCAGGCTCGGGTTTGTCCGGTGCGCATTCCCCAAGCTTCCGGTCCAGCCACTGCAGCTGCTCGCCGGATAAATGGCAGAACGTCTGCAGCCCTTCCTCAGTGCCCAGGAAGATGAAATGATACCCAGAGGTCCAGTGATCATGATAAGGACCTGGCATCCCCATGCGGGAAGTATACATCGCAAGACGGGAATCCCAATGGCCGAGGCCGACGTCATGGTTGCCCAGGGTGTAACGAAGCTGCGGCAGTGAGGCCTGATGCTGTTCAAGTATACGCTGGACCTCCTCATACTCCTCCGGGAAGCCATTGTTCGTAATATCTCCAATATGCATGATGCCGCTGCTGCCCTGTGCGTGTAAGGCCAAATCCTGCAATGCCTGCCCGAAGTTCTGGTTGTACTCGTGTTCCGGATCGGCGGTGACATGGGTATCGGTGATAATCTGGAACGTCAGCAGCGGTTCAGTAACGCCCGGTATGGAAGATGTATTCATAGGTAAGCGAAGCCTCCTTGAAATATTTTATTCGTTAGGCTAATGCCCCTTGGCACTAATGTTCAAGCCAACAATCCCCGCTACAATCACAGTCACCCACAGGAGGGAGGAGCCCGTCAGCCGTTCTTCGAAAAACAATGCCCCCGCCAGAGAAATCAGGAGGATACCTGCCCCGGACCATACGGCATAAGCGACTCCAACTTTGATGGAGGTGAGTGCGACACTCAGTGAGGTGAAGCTGATTCCGTAGAATACGAACATCAGCACAGAGGGCCAGGGCCGTGTGAGGCCATGAGACAGCTTCATGGAGACCGTTCCAGACAGCTCGAAGACAATAGCCAAGGCAAGAAATACCCAGGCCAAGGCCCCTTCGGCCTTCATCGTGCAATCCTTCCTACACCAAGCTCCGCATAAGACGATACTACACAATCTGCATCCGGCAAAAGAGTCCCGGCAGCCTGCGTGTCTGCCGCCGCAGTAACCCGGCTTGCTGCCGCCTGCCCGTTCCCGCCCGCATTTGCGTCCGGTCCTTCCGCCGCAGCTGAAGCCGCCAGCCCGGCGGTGATTCCGCCGGCAATCCCAATGGCTACGGCAGCGCCCGCTGCCTTAGCCATCCGCATATCTCCGTTCGTATCGCCGATGACGGCGGCTTCAGCCGGAGATACCACGAGCCGCTGGCAGGCCAGCAGCGCCATGTCGGGGAAGGGCTTGCCCCGTTCCACCTGATCCGTGCCGATCACGGCGGTGAAATACTGGCGGATGCCCATCCAGCACAAATGATTCTCGGCTGCCGCAGTTTCATCGGCAGTCACTACGGCCATAGGTATGCCCTGGGCTGCGCACGCGTCCAGAAAGGGCACCAGCCCGGGGAGAGAGCGGACCGGACGGCTCTGCTCCAGCATCGCATCCGCTACATTCCGGCAGGAGTCCACCAGTTCAACCGCTTCGGCCCAGGATAGGCCAAGCAGATAACCCTGCCAGGACAGAATGGCATACAGATCGCTCATCGTCCCCATGGCAAGGGGGCCGTTACGGTCATAATCTGTAATCCTCCCCTCAGCATCATGAACCGTTCCCAGCAGGGAGGCCAGATGCTGCGTGGGGAACCTCAGGCCGCGCTGCTCAAGCTGACGGTTGAACTGGGTGAGGAAGCATTCGCCCCAGCTTCCCCAGAGGGAGATGAACTGCAGCAGCGTTCCGTCCTTGTCGAACAGAATGGCGGATACGGGATAGTTCCCTTGCGGAGTGATAAGCTCAGTCATGCTGCATTCCCCTTTACCTTTAACGATTTTTTCGTTTATTTCAGCTTATCCAGTGCCGCCTGAGCAGTCTGCTGCGCTTCCTTCAGCGCCTCGGCTGCCGGGATATTCTCGATCTGTACCTTATCCGCTGCGATGGTCAGGGCATCATTAATTTTGCCGCCGGTCGGGTCCTGGAAGGGGGCCGAGGCGTGAGCTGCCTGCTGCAGGGGAATTTTGATCTGCGGATTGCTCTCACTGAAGGTGACGAATGCCGGATCTTCCAGCGCAGACTGGCGGACGCTAATATATCCGGTGTGGATGGACCAGAACGCGGTATTCTCGGAGCTTGTGAAGTAGGTCAGCCATTTCATCGCTGCCTGCTTCTCGGCATCTCCGGCTTGGGCAGGAATACCGGCCATACTCGCCCCGGCGACAGGTTTGCCTTCGCCGGCTCCGGCCCAGCCCGGTTGCTCCATAGCGGAGACGACGCTGAAATCAAGGTCGCCCTGGTCACCGCTGGAGCCGGTGTATCCGGCCGCCTGGCCTTTCATCACATCGTCAATCGTCTTGTACCAGTACTCCCAGCCTTGCCCGCCGGAGTGGATACGCATGATCTTGTCGTCATGAATCGACTTGCGGAAGAACTCCCAGGTGTCGATCCACTCCGGGGAATCAATCGTGACCTTGGTGCCGTCCTCACTAAGAATACTGCCTCCTTTGCTGAGAGCGGCATCAATCATATTGCCGGGGCCCCACATCGGTTCCCAGCCGTAGAAGGTGGTTTTGCCGCCTTCGGAGACGGTCATCTTTTTCGCGGCCGCAGCGAGGTCTTCCCAGGTCTTAATCTGGCTGGCGTCTATGCCGCTTTTCGCAAAAGCATCCTTACGGTAGTACATCACCTGGGTCGATCCATACATCGGGAGGAAATACTGCTTGCCGTCCACCCGGCCCTGGTTCAGGAAGGTCTGGACGAAATCCTCTTTATTGAAGTCCGGCTGCCCGGCAATCAGCTCATCCATCGGGGCGTAATACCCCTTGCGCGCCCAAGCGATATTGGAGGAGAGGACCACCGCCGGGACCTGCCCGGCAGCAATAGCTGCCTGAAGCTTCTGTTCGGTCTCTGTATAATCCCCCTGCACGATCCCCTTGACAACAACCTCCTGCTGGGAGGCGTTGAATTTCTGAATGAGCGATTCCATATTTTCACCCAGCTTGCCGCCGAGTCCATACCAGAATTCAATCGTGACCGGTGCGCCTCCTGCCGGAGCGGCATTGGCAGCAGGTACGGCTGCGCCGTCCGCTGCTGTAACCTCACCCGAAGCAGCATTCCCGCCGCAAGCGGTGAGTACGGAGAGACCGGCGATCATGGATACTGCGGACAACCTTTTGAATACGTTCATCATCATTCTCCTCTTGGGTATGGAAGTTTAGGTGTTAGCCTTTACTTGAGCCTGCGGTCATGTTGACACTTTGCATTATCGTTTTCTGCGCCAGCAGGAAGACTAGCAGCAGCGGGGCAATCGTGAAGGCGCTGGCGGCCATGATGAGCGGCCATTTCAGTCCGTATGCACCTCCTTCCACGAAGAAGCTGCGCAGACCGGCCGAGACCAGCTGCAGGCTGGGGTCCTTCGTAATGAGCATCGGCCAGAAGTAATTGTTGTACTGGTCAATGAAGGTAATCAGCGCCAGTACGGCGAATGAGGATCTGGTGACGGGCACCAGTACGGTCCATAGAATCCGCATATGCGAGGCACCGTCCACTTCACCGGCCTCCACCAGCTCATGCGAGACCTGGAGGAAGGCCTGCCGGATCAGAAAGATGGCGAAAATACTCACAGAGTTGGAGAGAATCAGGCCCGCATAAGAGTTCAGCAAGTGTAACTCGGAGAGGACCAGGTAGCCGGGCAGATAGACTGCCGTAGCGGGAACCATATAACCGAACAGAATCACTCCGGCAAAAACGCCCTTCAGGCGGAATTTCATATGCGTCAGCGCATAAGCCATCATCCCGGAATTGATGATCTGCAGGATGACAATGGAGCCTGCGACAAAGATACTGTTACCCATATATCTGGCGAACGGAGCCTCGTTCCAAGCTGCGGCGAAGTTCCCCCACAGTGGCACCTCGGGCCAGAGAGTGGGCGGGGAGCGCCAGATTTCATCATTGGTTTTGAGGGCACTCGTAACCATCCAATAGAACGGGAAGGCCATCAGAAGAGCAAGCGCGGCGAAAAAAATCTGGCGGACCAGCCCGCTGATACGTGTGAATATAGGCAAGCGGTGAGACCTCCTTGTGAATAATGAAGCTTCTATTGATAATGAGTAGTCCGCTTGCTGATCCCGAAAGAGAGGACCGACAGCAGCATGCAGATCAAGACCAGGACAACCGCTACAGATGAAGCTTCTCCGATCTGGAAGGATTCAAAGGCGGACTGATAATACAGATACAGCAGCGTACGGGTGGAGCCTGACGGACCGCCTTGGGTCAGCACATTGATCTGATCATAGGCCTGAAGCGCCGAGATCAGTTGAACCACGAACAGGAAGAGGGTGGTTGGCGAGATAAGCGGCAGTGTGATCCGCAGGAACTTTTGCACCGGGCTTGCCCCATCCAGCTCTCCGGCTTCCAGCAGATCGGAGGGCACATTGCGCAGCGCCACCAGATAGAAGATCATTGCCCAGCCGACCGACTTCCAGATCGTGACCAGCAGGACGCCGATTAATGCCCATTTGGGGTCTTGCAGCCAGCCGATCGACTCTAGGCCGAAGACGTTCAGTACAGCATTGGCAAGTCCGGCTTCAGGCTGATAGATCCAGGACCAGACGATAGACACAGCGACGGTCGGCGTCACCCAAGGCGAGAACAGCAGGACCTGATAGAGGGCTGAGCCCTTCAGCTTTCTGTTCATGAGGAGGGCCAGACCCAGCCCGAGCAGGATTACCGGCAGCACACTGCCGAGGCAGAAGAGGACGGTCACCCTCAGCGCCTTGTAAAAAGCCGGGTTACTGAGCAGATCGGTATAATTCTGCAAGCCGACAAAGGTTTTCTCCGGGCTCATGAAATCCCATTCCGTGAAGCTGAGATACAGCACATACAGCAGCGGCGCGAGCCAGAACACGACGAACGGGATCATGGCCGGCAGGGTGAACAGCACGGGCTTCAAGCCGCCGATAAACTTTGAACGTGTCATTTTCGTCCGGATTCCCCATTCCATTCACATTGTTTGATGCGATATAATGCAGAGGACAACACCTCTGTTCAAAAAAAATTGTACACTCAAGAAGCAGACCTATGGTCAAGCGGGAGTAAAGCCCGGTTGGAATTTGTGTAAAATTTGTAGAATGACTGCCTTAAAGCTTCAGTATTGTGTAATGTAGAGGGAACGATTCTATCCGAAAATGAGGTGCCACCTGATGAAGCAGGCCGCATTTGGCGGGGACAACCCGCATCGTTCACCCCGGGAGCAACTGCTCGGCCCGATGATTGATGCCATAGCACAGACCATGGATTTATATGGAGCGAACTATTCCTTCGGACAGCTGTACGGGGTGATGTTCTTTGAGGACAAGCCAATGACGCTGGAGGAAATGAAGCAGGTAATGAATATGAGCAAAAGCAACATGAGCTACGGTGTCCGCTCCCTAATCGCCTCCCGGATGGTAACGAAGCTGCCGGAGAAGCGTGAGCGGAAGGAGCTGTACGCAGCGGAGACGGACTTCTTCGAGGCCTTCCGGAACTTCTTCACCCTGAAGCTTCAGCGGGAGATCGATGTGATGCAGGAAGCCATGGGAGCCGCGGTCCCCGACCTCCAGGCACTGGCCCATGCAGCAGACACACCCGAAGAGGAGCGGCAGTCCTGCCTCAGAGATCTGGAGAAGCTGAGACATGCAGCTGAATATTACGTCTGGCTGCAGCGCTTCGTGTCAGGACTTGCGGAAGGGGAGATCTTCGGCGGGGAATTGCCGGGGGGAGGGGCGGAATATAAGCTATGACCAATCAAATTTTGATCGTTGATGATGAGGCGGATATTATTAAGCTGCTGCAAGATTATTTTGAGATCAATGGTTATCAGGTCTTAACCGCACGAAGTGGAACCGAGGCTTTGCAAAAGGTAGCGTATAGTCCAGACATTATTTTATTGGATATTAATATGCCGGAGATTAATGGTCTTGAAGTGTGCGCCCGCATACGGGATTATGTATCCTGCCCTATTATATTCTTAACCGCCAAAATAGAAGAAATTGATAAAATCAATGGCCTTCGCGCCGGTGGTGACGATTATATTGTGAAGCCCTTCAGCATTGACGAGCTTGGAGCGAGGGTGGAGGCACATCTGCGCCGTGAACAGAGACAATCCATTAAGACACAAACCAAATTTTCAGAGGATTTAGTAATAGACTATTCTTCCAGAATGGTTTACTGCAAAGGATGTCCAATAACTTTTGCCAAGAAAGAATTTGGGATCATTGAATTATTATCCATGAACAGCGGTCAAGTATTTGATAAGGAACATATTTTTGAAAGGGTCTGGGGCCTGGAGCATGAGGGAGACAGCGCCGTTGTTGCAGAGCATATCAGAAGAATCCGGGTTAAGTTTACTGAGATTAGTGATCATGTATACATTTCAACAGTATGGGGTGTGGGCTATAAATGGGTAGGTTAACAAAAGGTTTTCGTAACTTATCCATCAGGGTGACATTTATGATCTATATGCTTATATTTGTACTTATTGCCGGACTCCTTAGTGTGATTACCATTACTGGGGTAGGCCAGATACGTAATAATATGTTTCTGAAGTATAATGCGTCTTACACCTCAGCGGATATCGAGAACCCGGCAATTATCTACAATATGAAGGACTTCAATACAGACTATTCGTATAAAGATCAACAAATTATTAAGTTATGCAGTTTTCTGGACTCCTGGTCCATTTTGATATTTTTTGGGCTGGCTACCTTGTCGGCCTCCTGGTTGTTTTACCATAATAAACTCAAACAACCGATTGGGACTTTACGCGAGGCTTCTCAAAAAATATCCGGCAACGACTTGAACTTTCGTATTCCGCAAGCTAGTGAAGATGAGATGGGACAGCTATGCGGGTCTTTTGAGCGAATGAGAGCCGCGCTGGAGGATAATAACCGTCAGATGTGGCGATCCATAGAGGATAGAAAACAGTTAAATGCAGCTTTTTCACATGATTTGCGGACACCGCTGACAGTACTGCGGGGTTACGCGGATTTTTTAAATAAATATCTGCCAGAAGATAAAATAAGCGAAGAGAAGCTGCTGGATACGATATCAACTATGAGCGCACATATATTACGGCTGGAGAACTATGTGCAAATTATGGGCGAGGCCCAAAAACTCGAAGATATCTCGGTAGCATGGACCAAAGTAGAGGTTTCCGTTTTTTTGGAACAACTAAGCAGTTTAGCTGAATTTCTGGCACGGGAACAGTCACTGGAATTTTCATTTGAAAATCATATATCTGAACCATCTTTGTATATGGATACAGGAATGGTTACCAGGATATACGAAAACTTAATTGCCAATTCCCTTCGTTATGCGAGTCAGACGATTTCTGTACGATTTGAAATGGATAAGGGATTCTTTTCGATTACAGTCAGTGATGATGGCAAAGGGTTCTCCAGCCAGGATCTGAAGCTCGCTACCACTCCGTTCTATACTAGCAGGACGGAAGCTGAGGAGAGCCATTACGGCATGGGGTTGAATATTTGCAAGGTACTGGCTGAGAAGCTGGGGGGCGGTATTCAGCTAACAAACCATAAGTCAGGCGGCGCCTGTGTGAAAGTATGGATAATGCTGCATCAAAGTTGATAAAAAATAGATATTTATTGGATATCCTTTCCTAGAGAACAACCTGGGGGAGGATATTTTTGTATCCATATATAAAGGGAGGCGCCGATATGATTCTGCAAGGGAAGAAATTGTGCAAATATTATGGCACTGGAGAGAGTCAAGTGAAGGCCATTCATGATGTGGATTTCGCTGTGGCAAAAGGGGAGTTTATTTCTATTGTCGGGCAGTCGGGTGCAGGGAAAAGTACATTAATGCACATCATTGGCGGCTTGGATGCACCTACAAGCGGGGAGGTCATCATCAATGGGACTTCCATTTATACAATGCCAATGAGTCCATTAGCCATATTTCGCCGCCGCCAGATCGGATTTGTGTTTCAGGCTTTTAATTTGGTACCCTCACTTAATGTGTGGGAGAATATCATTTTACCCATCGGGCTGGATGGAAAGAAGGCAGAGGTTAGCTATATTGAAGATATATTAAATACTTTGGGGATCTATGAAAAACGGACCAGTCTGCCCACAGTATTGTCTGGCGGGCAGCAGCAAAGGGTAGCAATCGCACGCGCTTTGGCAGCCAGACCGGCTATTGTGCTCGCAGATGAACCCACAGGAAATCTCGATAGCCGTTCTAGCAATAACGTTTTGGATTTGCTGCGTTTATCCGTAGAGAAATATAATCAGACTTTGATTGTTGTAACGCATAATGACGAAGTGGCTAAGCTTGCAGACCGGACGGTTCGGGTAGTAGACGGTTCCATTGCAGCAGAGGTAGAACAATGAAAAATAGGATTTCGGTTCACCAGGTATCTCTAAAAAATTTACGTCATCACAAAAGCAGGACAGTATTGACTGTAGGTACAGTTGCTTTAGCCGTAGCCTTGATTTTTGTAGTGCTGACTTATTTCTATTCCAATGACCAGCGGAGTAAACGGGAAGCGATTAATGAGCTAGGTGCCTATCATGTGCAGTATGAGCATTTGTTGCCGGAGCAGCAACAAGCTATCGAGAATAATCCGAAGATAAAAAAGCACTATGTTTCCTATATCAGTAAAAATGTTAAATCGGACACGTTTGAAAAATTGAATATTAATATGGCTATAAGTTATATAGAGGGAATTAATGAAGGACTGATTCAATTAAGGGAAGGGAGAGCCCCGGTAACGGACGACGAAATGGTACTGGATAAGTGGGTCATAGAGGAAATGGGCTTTCCCTCCAAGCTGGGAGAAGTAATACCCTTAGATTTACAAATTAAGAGAGCAGGGAAAATGGAACATATAACAAAAAGTTTTAAGCTGGTGGGCATTGTTGATGATATCGCCGTACGTAAAACGGTTAGAGCTGGTCTGATGTTTATTTCTCAAAGTCTTTCCAGGCAATATTGTCCTAACCCGGATATTGTTATATTTGCTCTTTTAAATTCGGACTTCAATGCCACATCTACGGCACATAGAATTGGTGAGGGAGCTAAGCTAAGAGAAGATCAGATCCAAATCAATGAGCGTTATAGCGGCGCATATGAGCAGAATCCTGTATCTATCTTGAAAGCAGCCGTTGTCGTATTTGTAATTGTTATTAGTGCAGCCATGGTTATTTATAATATTTTCAATATATATCTATCCGAGCAGATCCGTTTATTTGGCATGATGAAAGCGATAGGAATGACTCCTAAGCAGCTAAGCAGCATGATCCTGACAGAAGGGCTTATTATTTCACTGGCGGGCAGCTCCATGGGTCTTCTGTTGGGGGGAGGGGGAAGCACGGCATTCATTCCCTTCTTAGGAAATACGGCTAGTGGAAACTCCGCATTATATGTTGAATTGTCCCCTTATATTGCTTGTGCTGTTTTTGTTATGGGTCTGATTCTCGTTATGCTATCTGTTTATATGCCTGCTAGAAAAGTAGGAAGCCTTACAGAGATTGCAGCGATTCGTTATAATCCGGCTGAACCCCTGGGAAAGAGAAGCCTCGACACCAAGAGCAAATTGAAAAATTCAATTAGCGGTTTTTCCCTGGTGTCGGCACAGCTTATTCGATATCGTAAACGTACCTGGGTGACTGTAATATCCATTACGCTGACGGGTTTTATTTTTGTGGTCACAGGGAGTATCTTCAGTAGTATGAATATTGATAATATGGCTGGAAGTATGGTGCCTGGAGACTATAAACTAAGTGCTGCTAACCTTGACTCTGACGAACAACTCGATTTGTTAAACGAGAAAATCCTTAAACAAGTTAGTGATATTCCAGGTATTGAAAAAATAATGACAGAAATGTATGCTGTCTCGACTTATAACAAGCAGGATGCAAACCTTCATCTCAAGGACTTGGCGAGTATGAAAAACCCGGAAATTCGAACGGATATTTATGCTTACGATGATGCCTTAATGAAAATTACACTCAAGAGGCTAGGGAAAGATGATTCTATGCTTACAGAACTGAGAAATGGTGATAATCTCATTGCGGTCGCGGAAGATGGAGGGTACCAAGTGGGAGATAAAATACGATTGGCAAAGTATGGCGAAGGACAGAAAGAACGTGTATTCACTATTGTTGGTGTATTGCCCAACTATGTTACGTATAAAGGTAATTCTTCAGATGGAGGAGTTCTTATTGCTCATCAGGACCTGTTTAAACGATTGGATCTGGATCAGCGTATCAAGCAGGTTAGCGTTCAAGTTAATGAAGGACAACAAGGGGAAGTGGAACGGAATTTAAAAGGCATTGCAACTGCTGATCGAAGAATAACATTCACTTCGTTCCAGGAGACCTATCAGGAGTTCAATGGAATGAAGAAAGTACTCCAGTTGGCGGCTAATAGCCTTACTTCAGCATTGCTGATTATCAGTATATTTAACTTAATTAATTCTAATTTAACCAGTATGTATGCTAGGAAGCGGGAAATTAGTTTAGTTGAAGCCATTGGCATGTCACGGAGTCAACTAACCATGCAGCTAGGCGGTGAAGGTTTCATTGTCATTCTGTTCAGCTTGTTAATCACCTTTTCATTGGGTATACCTGCCGGATACTTTGGCGTGGGAATGTTCAAGCAATCAGCGAGCTATGTTCAGTATCAATTGCCAATGGCAGCCATGCTGACCCTAGTATGCGCCTATTTTACAGTTCAAGTAGGGACTACCTTCTATATGCAGTGGCGCCTAAGCAAGGAGAGCCTGATGGAACGAATCCGGTTTAGTGAATGAGCGAGGGACAGCAAATAGCTGAATATTATCTTTGAGGGGGCAATAATAGTGTTTCAATCTAAAGTGCATTTTACAAAACCGGTCTACACTATATTAATGTTGGTAATGGTCATTGCATTATCGATAACAGCATGTGGAAGTAAAAAGGGGGATGGGATTTCTCCTGAGTATCATGGCGTAAAGTACACAGGACAAGGTACTTTGGAAACAAAAGTTAATGTGGTTATTTACAATGAAGATGAGGTTTTGTTTCTACAGACCGTTAAAATTGTAGATGATAATCCTACTGTTTGGAAAGCACTGCAGGCCATTTCAGACCATGCTGAACAGGGAATGCTAATTGAAAAGGATCAGAAAGGACAAATAGTTAAGGTGGATAAGATAGAGAATAATCAAACAAACCAATGGAAGCTGTTTATAAATAACATCATTGAAGATGGAGATATAACGAATATAGGAATTGATGAGGAGCAGCCGCTTACATTGAGATACACAGCAGATTCGTAGAATATTTAGAGTATAATGAGATTTTAGAACAGAAGAGAAGGAGGATGCTGCATGAAGCAGAAATCGAAAGTCAATTCGGTATACGCAGTAGGGACTGCGCTATTATTTGTTTACTTATTTTGGGGAGGTACCTATGTCGGCATGAAGATTGCCATCGAGACGATGCCGCCTTTTCTGATGGCGGGTGTCCGCTTTTTTGCGGCAGGAGTCGTTCTTTATATCATAGCCAGATTAAGCGGAGCGAAGCGTCCGGTAACGCGTGAATGGCGCGCCTCCGCAATTGTTGGCGCCTTGCTGCTGCTCGGGGGTAACGGGGTTGTGGCCTGGTCAGAGCAAAGAGTCTCTTCCTCCATCGCTTCGCTTATCGTGGCAGCCGTTCCCGTCTGGATGATGCTGATGGGCTGGCTTGGACGCGGCGGCAAACGGCCGAATACCGGAGTCATCGCCGGAATTGTACTTGGACTGCTCGGCATCGCTGTACTGGTCTTCCAGCCGGGCAAGGGGGAGACGGGCACCGCTACCGATCTGATCGGAATTATTACCGTGCTGGCAGCTTCCATCAGCTGGGCCGTAGGGTCCATGTATTCCCGAAGCGCGACCATGCCGGGTTCACCCTTGATGGCGACAGCGGCGCAGATGCTAACGGGAGGCGCGCTGCTGGTGATATTCTCTTATTTTACCGGCGACTGGTCCACACTTAATATGTCCGGCATTTCTATGCGATCGTACCTGGCTCTGGCCTATCTGATCACCTTCGGCTCCATTGTCGGCTATACAGCCTATATCTGGCTGCTTAAGAATGCTGACGCTACCCTCGTCTCCACCTATGCCTTCGTTAATCCGGTAGTCGCTGTGTTGCTTGGCTGGCTACTGGTTGGAGAACAGCTTACCTTGAACACCCTGAT
Organism: Paenibacillus sp. FSL H8-0332; assembly: GCF_037963835.1. Classification (NCBI taxonomy): domain Bacteria; kingdom Bacillati; phylum Bacillota; class Bacilli; order Caryophanales; family Paenibacillaceae; genus Paenibacillus; species Paenibacillus sp. FSL H8-0332. The sequence continues at coordinate 6,022,065 of NZ_CP150145.1, read as the reverse complement.
CGCTGCCGTGATCATTATCGGGGCTGTGGTTCTGGTGACTATTTTCCGTAGTAAGCCACAGCCGGCGGCTACTCAAGCAGCGCTTGATATACAACCGCAGCAGCAGTCGCTACACTGAGAGCATCTTAGCAGAAGGAGTGGTAAGTATGTTTGATATGTTAAAGGTGGGCCGGAATATCGTTAGATTAAGAGGTCTGGCCGGTCTGACTCAAATGGGGCTTGCGGACAAGCTGGGCATCAGTTATCAGGCGGTGAGCAATTGGGAGAGAGGCAACAGTATGCCGGATATCTCCAAGCTTCCGCAGCTGGCAGAAATCTTTGGTGTGGGGATCGATGAGATCCTCGGGGAAGAACAAGGGAAGGGCTCCCGCATAATCGAGAGCGTACTGGGGCATGGCGGCACAGATTATTTTCAACGGGGGGAAGGAACGGCTCGAGAGCTTTCGGACCTTGCGCCAATCCTTCATAACGAGCAGATTGGTGAAGCATTTGAGCATGTGAAGGAGGCGGTGGCTATAGAGGATCTGCTGGCATTGGCACCATTCTTAAGCGAAGAGACTCTCGATTCATGCGCCAAGCAGGTGTTTGAAAGGGAAGGGATGGAGCCCTTGCTGAAGCTGGCCCCGTTTGTCAGTGATGAAGCATTGGACGAGCTGGCCAAGCTCGTATATGCCGCAGAAGGTCTGAAGGCACTGGTGGAATTCGCTCCATTTATAAGTGATGAGATGCTGGATGAACTTGCAGAGACTGTCTTGATGCAGGAAGGTTCGGCGGCACTGGTAGACCTCGCTCCATTTATAAGCGACGAACAACTGGACCAACTTGCTGTAGCTATTTCTACAAAAGAAGGCGTTAAAGCGCTCCTGCCCCTCGCCCCGTTCCTCAGTGAGGAAATTCTGGATAGCCTTGCTGTGCAAGCCTTCAACAAATAACGGCCTTATCCTATACCCATCAACAGCCGTTACTCTTTCAGAGCATCCGGCTGTTTCAGCATGCCTTTATTCCATTTCACGGAGCCTTTCGACGATCGGGCTGCGGGCGAGCGGCTTATAGGCGCTTAAAGTGATGAGATAAGAGAGGATTGCCAGGATCGGGATGATCAGAATAAACGGCAGCCACATCATCCGGAATTCCATGTAGGCCATCCCTGCGGCAATACCCCTGGCGGTGCAGTAAGTCAGCAGCACACCTATAGTAGAGGTAAGCAGCGCAGTGAGAAGCACGGTGTACATGCCTTCGTAGACGAGCATACGTTTGAGCTGCTGTTTGGTCATTCCAATGCTCTCTAGAACGGCAAATTCATGCCTGCGGGCGATCACTCCGGTCAGGACAGAATTAATGTAATTAAGCAGACCAATAAGTGCAATTACGAGACTCAGTCCATACCCTATAATCTGAAAAATACGGATATTATCGCTTAACTCCTTCCTGTAATCTTCTCTTGATTTCAGTTGCAGAGCATCCAGCGGGCGGATAGCCTCCCTGATCTGCTGCCCCGTTTCATCAAGCTTGCCGGGGGCTGCATTCAGAGTAAGCGAGAGGATGTCTGCCGGAGTCCCGCTCTCCAAAGTGGCTTGCCGGAGTTCGGCTGCAGGCAAAAAGGCATTGTAGCCGTTACCGAAATACGTTTGACTGGTTGCTGCATAGAAAGCATTATATTTCAGCACGGCCATCACTTCGTATCTCCTCTTTAATCCGGAATAGCTGATAGTATCCCCGGGATGATAGTAGCTTGTATAAGCACCTGGCCCTGTAAGAGTCTCCGCCACCAGTATGTAATCTCCGGAATCGAATTGTTCCCTGTTAAAGTGACCTTCAAGTATATCCTGATCTGCGAGATCGTACCAGCCGGAATCAAGCCCGTAGAGCTGGGTATGAACTTTGGCGGGAAGGGCAGAAGGAGTGGCTGAAGACTCGGCTGAAGCACGGACGGAATCATCCGGAGGATAAGAGAAGAGGGTATAATATACTTTATCGATACTTTCCACACCGTCCAGATGCTTCAGCTTCGCACACAGTTCCTCGGATAGCTCGGTTTCATTGACTGAGCGTTCCCCCTCCTGCTGGATAATTCCCTTGTTGTGAATCATATAATCTCCATGAATATATGCACTGAGATATTTATTGACATCCATGGAGGAGATCACCGTAAATATCGTATTAAATAGCAGAATGCTTAAGAAGAGCGAGGATAACATCAGGCTCAGCTTCTTCTTGCTCCGGAACAGGTTGGAGAACGACATCCGGTATAGTCTGGCTCCATGCTTGGATGGCTTGAAGGTTCTTTTTCCGCTATTCTGAACGCCTGAGAATTTAACGGCTTCCACCGGAGCGATGTCCGCTGCCAGCCGGCCTGGCTTATGCGCTGCGATCCACACGGTCAGGAAGGAGAAGAGGGCTGCCCCTGCAAATATCCATGGACTGGATGATAGAGAATTTCCTTTAACCTCCCCTGATAGCGAAGTAGTCAGAGGTGTAACCCATCTGCCGGTCATATAGCCGGAGCCAAGGCCGAACGGCAGGGCAATAAGGTACAGCAGCCTGGCTTGAATAGCGATGATTCTCCTCAGTTGTCTCGGGGTGGTGCCAATCATTTTCAGCAGGCCGTAGAACTTCACATCCCGGATCACTGAAATATAAAAAATATTGTAAATAAGCAAGTAGCCGCTAAGCATAATGATAAAGATAACTGCGGCATATGGAAGGATATTCTCAACATTGTCCGCCAAAGATACGCTGGAGTATGCCCAATTGATCCCGATGGGAGCCGTAATCCTCGTATCAGCCAGAATCCTGTTCAGTTTTTTCTCAATATGAAATGAATTGTTGAACATGACACTCAGTTCTGAGGTGTTTACGTAGGATCCGCTTTCCTTCGATTGTACGGGATCAATGTCTGAGAGGTTTTTATCGGTAAAGGCCTTGGACACAAAAGCCAACCCTGCCATCGCCAATTGCTTGTCCGCTTCATAATAGCCCGACAAGGTGAATTTCCGGTTAATGATCCGTTCTCCGGTATCGATCTGCAACGTGATTTCCTTCCCTAGCTCCGGCTGCACCCCTAGCTTGCCCAGAACCCAGGTATTCAGGACAACCTCATTCTCTCCGGCAGGCAATCCCCCTTCAACGAATTCTATGAAGCCGTGATCAGCGTAATTCTGGTCAACCTGCAGCACCTCAACCCGGTCCTGGTCGAATGCTTTATTATGCAATATGCCGGAATGAAGGGAGAGGGCGGATTGTTTAATGGAAGGGTGCTTCAGCAGCGTCTCCACTTGTTCCGGGCTAAGATATTTAAACCCTCCGTGAAAGTCACTTCCGACTGTCTTCATCTGTGCGTATTGCATGGATTGGTTAATGCTCAGAGCCATGGTGAAAATGGAGGTGATGAGCAGTGTAGTCAGTATAATGGCGCAGATGGCAGCCAGATTCCGCAGCCTGTTGGCTCTCAGGCTAGCCATCGCCAGATTTAATATGGTCTTCCGGTTGTTCGTCGCGATCATAACCGGCTCTCCCCGGGGGCCTGCGTCGATCCCGAGGCAAGCCTGCCGTCCTCAATGCGGATGATCCGGTCCGCCATCTGTGCAATGCTCTCGTTGTGTGTGATCATCACAATGGTCTGGTCGAATTTGGCACTGAGCTGTTTCAGCAGGATAAGTACCTCCTGGCTGGTCCTGCTGTCCAGATTGCCGGTGGGCTCATCGGCCAGAATAATGGAAGGTTTGGTAGCAAGTGCTCTTGCGATAGCTACACGCTGCTGCTGGCCTCCGGAGAGCGCAGAAGGCAGGTTACCAACTTTCTCCTGAAGCCCCAGACTTGAGATAATCAGGTTCAGATATTCCTGGTCAATCTGGCCTCCGTCAAGCTCAATGGGCAGGACGATATTTGCCAGCACACTCAGGATCGGCACCAGGTTATAACTCTGGAAGACAAATCCTACAGAACGGCGTCTGAAGATGGTCAGCTTCTCATCACTCATCTGAAAAATATCATGCCCGTTGACATAAACCTTGCCCTCTGTAGCCCGGTCCAGACCGCCGAGCATGTGAAGCAGCGTGCTTTTTCCGCTGCCGCTCGTGCCTACGATTGCCACGAACTCCCCTTTTTCTACATTTATAGACACGTCGTCCAGGGCCTTGACCGTATGCTCTCCTTTTCCATAATATTTCTTGAGATTCTCTATTCGTAGAATAGACATGTTATCTTCCTCCTGTGCGTATGTTCGTATCCACATCTACAAGGTATCAGACAAATCTAACAGGGGAGTGTCTGAAATCTGACGGAATGGACATATTCAGAATAGCGGCAGGAAGATCGAGAACACAGTGCCTTGTCCGGGCACAGAAGCAGCTTTCATATGTCCGCCTTGAGCGGTGATGATCTCCCGGGCCAGGAAGAGCCCAATTCCCACACCTTCTGCATCGCGCACATTCTTTCCCCGGTAGAACCTCCTGAAGATTTGGGGCAGCTCTTCCTGGGAGATTCCACAGCCGGTATCTGCGATATCCAGGCGTATAAACATCTCATTCGCTTCCGCAGTGATATGGATGCTGCCCCCTGGTTCTGAATATTTCACAGCATTCTCCAGCAGATTGGATAACACTTCGGTTGTCCATTTGGGGTCGTAGCACGCTGTGATGTGAGGTTCACAGTTTATACTGATAGTGATGCGGCTGTTCTCTGCCTGGATGAGGATCTGGGAGACTGCTTCAGAAACCGCACGGATCACAGGACAAGGCTCCATGCGCAAAGAGATCATGCCTGTCTCCAGCCTGGACAGTTTGATCAGGGATTGGATCAGCCAGTCGAGTTTTTCCGACTGTTTTTTAACTTGTACAGCAAGCTGAAGCGTATGTTCATCATTCACCAGACTTTCCTCAAGCAACTGGCTGTAGATCATAATATTGGATAAGGGCGTTTTGGTCTGGTGGGAGATGTCGGAGATCAGTTCTTTAATTTTGTTCTTTTCCGTTTCCAGATTCTGTCCGTTCACTCTTGCAATCTCTATGTACCGCATTAATTTATGTTCTATGGAGGAGAGAAGGGTTTCTTCATAATTATAGGTGGGCTCACGCCCGTGAGTAGCATTGTCTACCAATGTCTCTACCTTTCCCATGAAAGAAGTGACCATATTCCTGAGCGACCGGTACCAGGCAACTCCAAGGATTAGCATGCAGATCATGAATAGAAGAGAGAATCCAAGCAGCGATGAACCGGTGATCTCCAGCAATATAATACAAGTCACATATACCAGAACCAGAATGGTAAAAGCAGCAGCGAATGCCACATTCACCAATTGGTTATGCGGAAGCCGTTCTTGTCTCTTCATAGAACAGGACCTTCTGTCCATGTATACCCTAAACCATATACAGTTTTGATATATTGAGGCGAAGAGGGTTCTTCTTCGATCTTGGCCCGCAATCTTTTGATGGCTACCGTTAGTGCATTCTCATCCACGAATACCGCCTCCTGGCTCCACGTTCTGTCGATCAGCTGCTCACGGGTCAGAATGTTTCCCCTATTCGTTACCAGTATGCGCAGCAGTTTCTGTTCGGATTTGCTCAGCAGCAGCGGTCGGCCGTTCTTGAAGTACTCCATTTTGCCAAAATCAAATTCAAGCAGGCCTACAACGATCCTCTCATGGGTAAGCGCATCACTCCTTCTCAGGACGGCCATTACCCTGGCCCGCAGAATCATCAGACTGAACGGTTTGGTAATATAATCATCAGCCCCCAGAGCAAACCCCGTTACAATATCCGGTTCCATGTCGTTGGCCGTCAGGAAGATAATCGGTACCTGCGAGGTTCCGCGGATTCTTTCGCAGTAATCCAGTCCGCTTCCGTCCGGAAGGTTCACATCCAGCAGAATGAGATCAATTTGGGTGGAGGAGATAATCTGATCAGCCATTGCCAGTGAATAGGCTTGTTCTATATGCAATTCATTATGGGCCAGTGACAGGGCTATCCCCTTGTTCAAGCTTTGATCATCTTCAACGATGAGTAGTGTCTTCATGGGCATGACTCCTTTAGTAATCAGGTATTCTCCCAATATTATGGCCAACCCTGGAATATCCTGCAAGTGGGGCGGGGCAGTCTTGATTCGTCGGACAATAAAAAGGCATCTCTATGGTAGAAATTCACCTTGAACTTCTTGTCCTCAAAGCAGTAAGTGGCGCTTTTGGATTGAAATTTCCGGCAGTATCTCCCTCGGCAAACCCCAGTGTAGCGATCTTCATTACATATTTGTACATCCATGAGCTGTTGCTTACATCGCTGAAGCTGAACTTCTCCGCATCTGCAGGAAGCAGCAATAGATTATATTCAGGATGTATAGCCGCTTCCAGTCCTGCAACCATCCCCGACTAAGGTCCAGTACATAAAACCGTCCACAGTCTGTTTTGAAAGATGCGGGATTGCCCTAGAATAAGGATATAAGAAAGAGAGCAGCGAAAGGCGGTGATAACAAATGCAAAGAAACAAAGGTAACGGACTTGCGATTGCGCTGATTGTAATTGGAGCGGTAATGCTGCTTGGCATTCTGCCTCACTTGATTTCAGGAATCTTCGGTATCCTGTTCCCGGCAGTGCTGGTTGTGCTCGGATACTACGGAATTAAGAGCGGCCGCAAGATTATCGGCTGGGTGGTGCTGTTCATCGGTGTCATGTCTCTGATCTCCAAGCTTTCCTGGATTATCGGTCCGCTGCTGGGTATTGCTCTGGTAGTGTGGGGCATCTCGGTACTGAGGGGCAAACAAAGCAGAACATACTAATACACACAGTCCATACTTATTAAGAAGCAGGGAGGGAGCAGGAAATCATGAGTGTTTTTCGCAGAATGAGGGACATCACCGTAGCCAACTTGAATGAACGCCTGGAACAGAGCCAAGATCCGGTGAAGCTAATTGATCAATTTCTACATTCAACCCGTGAAGAGATCGGGGAGGCCGAGCGGCTGTACCAGCAGTACGCTTCTCATACGAAGCAATTGCAGCAGCAGGTGAATCAGGCCACCGCCATGAGGAACAAACGTGAAGAGCAGGCGCTCCTCGCACTCAAGGCAGGCGAAGATCATCTGGCCAAGCTGGCATTGCAGGAGAAGATTATCCACGAGGAAAAGCTGGAGCAATACAGCGGGCTGCTGGAGACGAGTCAGCAATCACTTTTCGAACTGGAATCCCAGCTGAACGAGCTCAAAATGGAGTATCAGACGGTATACAGCAAACGTCAGTTCTATGCAGCACGGATGGAGTCGCTGCGGCTGCAGCAGCGCATGAATCAAAGAGCCGGCGCTTTTGGCGGCGGAGATGTTCCCAAAATGTTCGGCCGTCTGGAAGACAAGATGTCCGACTGGGAGCTTGAAGCCAAAAGCCTGAGCGACTTGCGCCGGATGGGACAGGAATATGCGGTGCAGGCCGGAGAGACCGTGGCCACCGTACTCGAAAGAGAAATGGCCCGTCTAAAGGAGAAGCTGAACAATGATGGCAGAAAGGAGTAGTAGTATGACCCGATTGTATCGTTCAACAAGAGACAAGGTAATGACAGGGCTGGCAGGCGGATTGTCCGAGACTCTCGGCATTGACTCTACACTGTTCCGGATTCTGCTGGTGATCAGTATTCCATTTAGCGGTGGAGCTACAATCCTCGTATACTTTATCGCAGCAATGGTGATTGCCAAGGAGCCTAACCAGTACAATCCCTTCGGTCCCGGACCCGGTGCGCCGGGTGGCCCGTACGGTGGACCTTACTCCGGCGGACCTGAATATGGCCGCGGACCACAGGCTCCGCACCAAGGACCTCAGGGATATGGTCCCTATGGCGGACAGCCGGGCTACAATCCCGGTTATGACAAGGCAGGCGCTCACGCAGCTCCCGATTCTGGCCTGGATGCCATGATGAAGGATATCGAGAAGAAGGCACTGCAAAAAGAAGTGGAAGAGCTCAAACAAAAACTTGCTAAATACGAGAAGGGAGAAGTGTAAATTATGGGAGTATTCAAACGGATTAAAGATATGACTAAGGCATCGGTAAATGATATGTTGGATAAGGTGGAGGACCCGATTGTGATGCTTAATCAGTATCTGCGCGATATGGAGGCTGAGATTCATGAGGCTGAAGTAACGGTAGCGAAGCAGATGGCTAATGAACGCCGTATGAAACAGCGTGTGGACGAAGCTGCCAAGGTAGCCGGACAACGCGGGGCACAGGCTGAGCTTGCGCTGAAGAACGGGCAGGAGGAAGTTACCCGTAAGCTGCTGGAAGAGAAAATCTACTTCGACCAGAAGTTTACCGAGTATGGCGAGCTTCACGCACAGGCTGAAGTACAGGCCAAGGAACTGGTGCAGCAGCTGCATGATATGAAGGATGAGTTCTACAAGATGCGCAACAAACGCAATGAACTGGTATCCCGCGCTCAGATGGCTAAGGCCAAGAAGCAAATGTCCCAGATCAGCAGCGTACATTCCATTGAAAGCGGAAGTGCCTCCCTTGGCTTCCACCGCATGGAAGAAAAGATCATGCAGCTCGAAGCGGAAGCAGATGTGATGCGCGCTCCGTATAGCCCTTCGGCAACCGCATATGCTAAGCCGGTAGATCCTGAGAAGGAACTGAAAGTGGAAGAGCAGCTTGCCGCACTAAAGAACAAGCTGAACTCAACCCCAGCAGCCCCTCCTTTGAATAAAAAAGAACAATAATCCCTGTTCCTAAAGAACAGCCGGATATGATATGCTGATCAAGGTAAAGCCATACGGTATGGATTCTCCATACCGGTATGGCTTTTGTAGCGGATGCAGTATTCTGAAGGTGTAGCCTTGTGAAACTCAGCTAATGCTTACGAAGTAAGTTTTGCTTCGCAAAACTCTAAGGAGGTGCGTATATGGATAAACGGAACCGTTTGATTGCCATCGGATTGATTGGTGTAGGCTGTTTGATGATATTTGGCAAATGGATCGGCTTCTTTTCCTTTGTCGCACTCCTGTTGCTGCTGCTGGGAATCTACCGGACGACGTCTGGCAAGGTCAAGCAAGGCTATAAGCTTATGGGAGTCGGGGCGGTACTCCTGCTCCTGGACCATTTGCTGCTGGTGCTTGGCATCTGCCTGCTTTCACTGGGGATGTTCTTTGTCAAATCGAAAAGAATGCAGCGTAAGGCCGGGTTTGTGCAGAAGCAAAGCTTTTCTTCCAGATTTGACTGGGACCTCTCGCCCTGGGTGATGCGCAGCCTGAGCGCCTGGCATGTGCTGGGTGAGGTGGATGTGGACCTTTCACTGGCCATGGCGGAAGAGCAGGAGACGATTATGCTGTACCAGGGGATTTTTGGCGATGTGGATATTCTGTTGTCTGAGGATTACGGGGTGGAGATTGAGGCATTCGTGCTGTTCGGCTCGATTGAGTCTGGCAGTAACCGCGATACGGGGATGCTGAACCGGCTGAACTGGAAGTCTCCCAACTATGACAGCTGCGAGCATAAGGTGAAGTTTAACATTTCTTATCTGATGGGGGATCTGGACGTACGCTTCCCTTAAGGGTATGTTAGACGAAGAGAAGGGAGGGCTCCCGGCATGGACAAAAAAAGCAGTAACATGGTAACGCGCAGTATGGGCGAGGGAGCTCTGTTCTCTTTTATCATGCTGCTCGTTATTACATATATTATGTATACATATGGCTTACTACGGCCATTCGAGGATTGGCAGGTTGGCGTAAGGACAGGATTGACGCTAATTCTGCTGCCGATGGCTTTCGGAATCGGATACGGCTTCTATCAGGGCTTCCGCAGCAAGCGTAAGCTGGAATTACTGCGGGCCACCTTGGTCGCCTGGGAGAAAGGCAATCTCACCCCGGCTATGCCGGACCTCGGCAACGATGAACTGGGGCGGCTCGGGGAACAGCTCGGGCGGATCAGCGGCAAGTGGGAGAATCAGGTCAATACGCTGCAGCGCCTCTCCACCAATAATGCGAAGCTTGCCGAGCAGGCTCGGGTCACGGCAATCATTGAGGAGCGGCAGCGGCTGGCACGGGAGCTGCATGATGCGGTATCGCAGCAGCTGTTCGCCATCTCGATGACGGCAACGGCCGTAGGCCGGACGCTGGAGAAGGACTTCGACAAGGCACAGCGGCAAATCACGCTGATCGAGGAGATGTCTGCAGTAGCCCAGTCGGAGATGAGGGCACTGCTGCTGCATCTGAGACCGGTGTACCTGGAAGGCAAGGGGCTGGAGGAAGGTCTGCAGGAGCTGATTAAGGAACTGAAGATCAAGGTTCCGATTGATATTCTGTTCGAGATGGATCAGGGTGTAGAGCTCTTGAAGGGCGTCGAGAATCACTTGTTCCGTATTGTGCAGGAGGCCATCTCGAATACGCTTCGTCATGCCAAAGCGGAGAAGATGGAGATCCGCCTCCACCGCCGGGGCGATACGGTCCGGCTGACGCTGCGCGATGACGGAATCGGCTTCGAGATGGATGACAGCAAGCAGACCTCCTACGGTCTGTCGAATATGCAGGAGCGGATTACAGAGATCGGAGGCTCGATCCAGTTCATCACCGCTCCCGGCAAAGGCTTGCGGATCGACATTACCGTACCGGTAGTCAATGAATAGGGGGCAGGTGTAACAATGGAGATAGAAGAAGATGATGCAATCAAGGTCCTGCTGGTAGACGATCATGAGATGGTCCGGATCGGACTTGCTGCGGTGCTCGGCACCGAGGATGGCATTGAAGTCGTCGGGGAAGCGGGAAGCGGTGAGGAGGGCATCCGTCTGGCCCAGGAGTACACGCCGGATGTGGTGCTGATGGATCTGGTCATGGACGGCATGGATGGAATCGAGACGACTAGACAGCTGCTGAAGCTGTACCCGGACTGTAAGGTGATTGTATTGACCAGTTATTTGGATGATGAGAAAATGTATCCGGTGATTGAAGCGGGAGCCTTCAGTTACCTGCTCAAAACCTCACGGGCCAGCGAAGTCGCAGATGCGATCCGGGCAGCCGCAAGAGGCCAGTCCGTGCTGGAGTCGCAGGTGGCTTCCAAGATGATGAACCGGTTCCGTTCCAATGCAAGAGGAGAGGCACCGGCCTACAAAGAGCTTACTGAACGCGAGATGGAAGTTCTGAAGCTGTTAGCTCAAGGCAAGTCTAACCAAGACATTGCCGATCAATTAATTATTGGGATCAAGACGGTGAAATTCCATGTCACGAATGTCCTTGCCAAGCTGGGGGTTGAAGACCGGACCCAGGCGGCTATTTATGCATATAAGAATGGACTGGCGGAGTAGGCCCGGTCTATGGAAGCCATGGAGCACTTTCAAGCGAATCCGCCCGGATGAACTTGGAAGTGTTTTTGCATGCATTCGTATATCCTTCTCTGAAATTGGATAACCTGTCTAGTAGATTACTAGATCGGTTGAGAGGGAGATGCGAAGTGGGGAATAAAGGGCAGAGTAAGGGGATAATGGTGTTGGTGCTGGCGGGGATATGTGCGCTGATGCTGCTGAGCGGGTTCCGCAGCGCGGAACCCGCACGAAGAAGCGGGGTACAGAGTACTGTTGCTTCTGCCGGTGCCGGAGAACTTCAGGAATCCCTTGCTCTGCTGACCACACTAGGCGGCCAGGCCTCCGCTCCGGGAGCACCGCTCCGGCTCGTATTGAAATGGCAAGGGGAGTACAGCGGCGCAGCGTCTGCTGAGGCTGCCGTACAGAGCCTTGCCACGCGGCTTGGGCTGGGTGAAATGAGCAGCGCAGATGATGAAGGGCACCGGGCCTGGCGTTCTGGTGCGCAGCTCAGTGGAGGTACACAGATCTCCCTATTCTGGAGTGAGCTTGGCGGCGGACGCAGCTACTGTATTGTTACTCTGGAGACGGCGGATCTTCTGAGCTCGCCGGAGCTGCCGGACGCAGCGGCTGACGCCGGACGGGCAATGCTGCAATCGGGCATTGCTGCGGAGTGGAATGCTTCGCTGCAGGCACCTGCGAAGGAGCAGGGCGGAACGCAGGCAGCACTCCTTGCTACGGAGCGGCTACTGGATGCGCAGTTCCCCGGTCTTCAGGCAGAGGAGAGCTACGCCGATGTCTCTACATCCAGTCATTCTTACAGTGTGCCGGGTCTTCAGCGCACAGTCAGCAGCGGTAGCCACAGCCTGGCCCTCCAGCTGGCAGTTCACAAGAACGTCAACGCGGACGAGAACCGGATAACTCTTGGAATGCCATTAATTACAATCGAATACTGAGGTTAAGTGACGTAATATAAGCGTAATCCGGTGAAGGCATAAGAAAGAGTAATGGAAAAGTGCGAAATCCCGAGAAAAACTGTCAGGAATGTGATGGCATCCTCCGTGCAATTATGATAAAATGACATCACGCCTATAGTCGTATGTTGTCTTATACTAGGCGTTGAGAATGAATGTCAACTATATTACATACAGAGAGATGAGGAGCCATGGCTGAAAATCAAACCCTTGATGCACTGCATACACCCGGTGCTGTATTCTTTATCTTCGGGGCAACCGGAGATCTGGCCCGGCGTAAGCTTTTCCCGGCGATTTACAGTTTGTACCGTGAAGGCAAGCTGACCCAAGATTTTGCGGTCATTGGCGTGGCTCGGCGTCCCCGCACCCAGAATGAATTCCGGGAAGATGTGAAGGAATCCATCCGCGAGTTCTGCCGTTATCAGGCAGGAGATGCTGCGGAATGGAACGAGTTCGTAGAGCATTTTGAATACAAGTCACTCGACATCAATAATATTGACGGCTTCCGTGAGCTGAATGAGCAGACGGAGCTGCTGGAAGAGAAGTTCAATATTCCGGGCAACCGCATGTTCTATCTGGCGCTTGCACCTGAGCTGTTCGGCAGCGTATCCTTCAACCTTAAGGCAGGCGGGATGCTGCAGGCCAAAGGCTGGAACCGTCTGGTCATCGAGAAGCCGTTCGGCTATAATCTCGAATCCGCTGAGGAACTGAACGAACAGATCCGCCAGGTCTTCAAGGAAGAGGAGATTTACCGGATTGACCACTACCTGGGCAAGGAAATGGTTCAGAATATTGAAGTGATCCGGTTCGCCAATGCCTTCTTCGAGCCGCTGTGGAACAACAAGCACATCGCCAACATTCAGATTACACTCGGCGAGACAGTGGGTGTGGAAGAGCGCGGCGGGTATTACGACCATGCGGGGGCGCTGCGCGATATGGGCCAGAACCATATTTTGCAGCTGCTGACGATGATCGCTATGGAACCGCCTAGCCGTCTGCTGGCTGAAGATATCCGTGATGAGAAGGTGAAGGTTCTACGTTCGCTGCGTCCTTACGCTACCGCTGATGAAGTCCGCGAGAACGTAGTCCGGGGCCAATACACTCAAGGTCTCTACAAGGGCAAGACGCTTCCGGCTTATCGCCAGGAAGACAAAGTGGACCCGGAATCGAATACAGAGACGTACTTCGCAGCCCGTGTATTCGTGGATAACTTCCGCTGGGCCGGAGTTCCCTTCTATATCCGTACCGGCAAACGCCTGCCTGTGAAGACCACGGAAGTGGTTGTAGAATTCAAAGGAATGCCGACCAATGTCTACTTGGGCCAGAAGCACAAGCTCGAGCCGAACCTGCTCGTCATCCGCGTCAATCCGATGGAAGGCATCTACGTGAAGATCAATGCGAAGAAGCCGGGCTCGGAATCCGAGATTCAGCCGCTGGCTATGGATTTCTGCCAGAGCTGCATGATCGGCATCAACTCGCCGGAGGCTTATGAGCGTCTGCTGCATGATGCTGCACGCGGCGATTCCACCTACTTCACCCGCTGGGATGAAGTATCCTCGGCCTGGTCCTTCGTGGACCGGATTGCCAAGGCTTGGAAGGAAGAGAGCAACGACTTGGCTTCCTATCCTGCGGGCTCCTGGGGTCCGGTTGAAGCCGACCAGCTGCTTGCCGGAGAAGGCTTCCACTGGTGGCCGGTCAACGGCCAGGATGAAGACAATGTGGTCTGGCAGGTTAACCGCTAGATCCTGAATAGAGTACCGATGAAGATCCCCTTGCATATTGCTGCAGGGGGATCTTTTGTACACAATATTACAAGATATTTGACAACAGCCGCTTTTTTGTAGATAATCTCTGCCGGATTTTGCTATACTGAGAAGGATGCTTTCAACATAAAGATTTCTAAGCCTAGCGCTATAGATGATCCTATACATGGTAAACGTTACGTTCAAGAAATAGACGTTGAATTTCTAAGGAAAGGATCTGAATCCATGAATAGCAGTCCGATTTGATTGATCCGGCAATAGAGGCAGAAGCAAGCATGAATTTATAGATGAAGGGATATGTGCAATGAATAAAGCAACGGACCATAAGCTTCAGAGTGAAGTAGACAAACGCAGAACCTTTGCGATTATTTCCCACCCGGATGCGGGTAAAACCACGCTAACAGAGAAACTGCTGCTCTTCGGAGGCGCCATCCGTCTGGCAGGCACAGTCAAAGCCCGTAAGGCAAGCAAGCACGCCACCAGTGACTGGATGGAAATTGAGAAGCAGCGCGGAATCTCGGTAACCTCCTCTGTGATGCAGTTTGATTACCTGGACCACCGGGTGAACATTCTGGATACTCCGGGTCACCAGGATTTCAGTGAGGACACCTACCGTACGCTTACTGCGGCTGACAGTGCGGTCATGCTGATCGACGTAGCCAAGGGTGTAGAAACACAGACAATCAAGCTGTTCCAGGTCTGCGCGAAGCGCGGCATTCCAATCTTCACCTTCATTAATAAGCTGGACCGGGAAGGCCGCAGCCCGTTTGATCTGATGGAGGAGCTGGAGAATGTGCTGGGCATCCGCTCGGTGCCGATGAACTGGCCGATTGGGATGGGCCGTGAGCTGTGCGGCGTCTATGACCGGATGAAGAATCAGGTCGAGCTGTTCCAGGGCGATGACCACTCCGTGATTAAGGTGCAGAAGGTGGAGAGCTACCGCGACCCGATTATCCGTGAGATGGCGGGGGAGTACCTGCATGATCAATTATGCGCCGATTTGGAGCTGCTGGATGTAGCGGGCGATCCTTTTGACTATGAGAAGGTGCTGCGCGGGGAGATTACTCCTGTATTCTTCGGCAGTGCCATCAACAACTTCGGTGTACAGACATTCCTGGATAATTTCCTGGATCTTGCCCCTAAACCTGAACCACGCCGCAGTACAGCTGGCTCTATAGAACCGACGAATGAGAAATTCACCGGCTATGTATTCAAAATCCAGGCGAACATGAATCCTGCACACCGTGACCGTATCGCCTTCCTGCGTATCGTGTCCGGTAAGTTCGAGCGCGGGATGAGTGTGAAGCATGTACGTGCCGGCAAAGACATCAAGCTGTCCCAGCCGCAGCAGTTCCTTGCCCAGGACCGGGATATTGTTGAAGAGGCGTATCCGGGGGATATTATCGGTCTGTTCGATCCGGGTATCTTCCGGATTGGCGACACGCTCAGTCAGGCTGGAGATATGGAGTTCGATGAGCTGCCGACCTTCTCGCCGGAGATTTTCTCCAAAGTCACCATTAAGAATGCACTGAAGTCGAAGCAGTTCCAGAAGGGAATTGACCAGCTGACCGAAGAGGGTATGATCCAGGTGTTCCGTACCGTCAATTTCGACGATATTCTGCTGGGTGTAGTGGGACAGCTGCAGTTCGAGGTGTTCGAGTACCGCATGAAGGGTGAGTATGGCGTGGATGTACAGCTGCAGCGTATGAGCTACCAGTTCGCACGCTGGATCGTGGATGAGAACAAGCCGGATGCCAGCAAGTTCCGGATCAACTCCACTCTGGTTACGGACAAGAAGGGCAATTACGTAGTGCTGTTCGAGAATGAATACGCCATGCGGACCGCGATTGAGAAGAATCCGACCGCTAAGTTCCTGGAGACTGCGCCTTGAAGGGTGTAATAGAAGTAAGCTGAGCAGTTAAGCATATGTATGATTAGGCTATAAAAAACCTCCGCCTCCACCTGTGCAGCAGCACGGTGGGGTGCGGAGGTTTTTGGCGGGATGGGCCTCCTCTAGGAGGTGATGGACCCTGGTGTAAGCTTGTCCAGATGTCTGTGCAGCATAGAGAGAACCCGGTCCTGCTTGGCAGGGTCGAGGTCCTTCCAGATCATCTCAAAGACGACACCCAGTCCGGGAAGCGCGGCTTCCGGCCCGTCTACGGAATTCTCAATGACCTCCCGCAGACCTTCCTCGGACTGGCCGTGCACCTTGTGAATGATGGCCTGGCGCAAATCAAGGGTGACTGGCATAATCGGCCTCCTTAAAGTTTTGTGAGCATCTGCTTCCTGAATCAGCATCGCAAAACTGACTTCGAAAGCAGGGGCTTAGTCAGGTAAGCAGCCTTCTTATAAGGTGCCCTGCGGGAGCGCTGAACATTCAAGTTTATAACGGCTTATGCTATACTGTGTGAGATGTATTATTACGTGCGGGAGGGACAAGGCTTAATGGCAAAAAAACAGTATGCCATCATCGGCATGGGGCGTTTCGGCTCAAGTGTAGCCAAAGCGCTCAGCGGGATGGGTTATGAGGTGCTGGCCATTGATGCGGATGAGCAGCGTACCCAGGAAATCTCCAATATTGTGACGCATGCCGTATCTGCGGACTCCACGGATGAAGAGGCGCTGCGCGCGCTTGGTATCCGTAACTTCGATGTGGTGGTAGTCGCCATCGGTGAGGATATTCAGGCCAGCATTCTGACAACGCTGATCTTGAAGGATCTGGGCGTACCTGCCATTATCGCCAAAGCCAAAAGTGAGCTGCACGGCAAGGTGCTGGGCAAAATCGGAGCAGATAAGGTGATCTATCCGGAGCGGGACATGGGGATGCGGGTGGCGCATCATCTCGCTTCTCCGAACATCCTCGATTATATCGAGCTGTCACCGGAGTACAGCATTCTCGACATGAAGGTCTCGGGACCCATGCTGGGCAAAAACCTGCAGGAGCTTGACATCCGCGCCAAATTTGGCTGCAATGTCATGGCTATCCGCCGGGGCGAGGAAATGAATATCTCCCCCAGAGCGGAGGACCGCCTGACCGATGGTGATGTCCTTGTCATTGTCGGACGGAAGGATAACCTGACGAAGCTGGAAATGGCTTATCAATAGGAATCTGTAAGCAACAGAAAGGTAGGACCCTATGGAAATTATGTCTCCGCAGAACACGCGGGTGAAGGAATGGGCCGGACTGCAGGAGAAGAAGCACCGTGACCGGTCCGGTAAATATATCGTGGAAGGCATTCATCTGGTGCAGGAGGCGCTGCAAGCTGAAGCGGATGTGGAATGCCTGGCCTTTGACCTCGATAAAGGCATGCCGTCTGAGCTGAAGCCGCTGCTTCAGGCCGTACAGGGCATGGAGGTCATCGGCGTGTCAGCAGCGGTGGTAGCCAAGTGCAGCAGCACAGGTACACCGCAACCGGTGTTCGCCATTGTGCGGAAGGAACAGAAGGGGATAGAGGCGATTCTGGCGAAGCCGGACAGCCTGGTTGTGGTCCTGGACGGGGTCCAGGACCCCGGCAATGTAGGCACCATCATCCGCAGCGCGGATGCAGCGGGTGCGGACGGTGTGATCCTCGGTCAGGGCTGCGCTGATCTCTTCAACCCGAAGACCATCCGGTCCACGATGGGCTCGATGTTCCATCTCCCGGTAGTGGAGGGAGAGCTAAGTACCATTCTCCCGCAGGCACGGGAGGGCGGAGCGCTGCTGGTCAGCACCTCGCTGACGGCGGAGGATTCCTGCTACACCCATGATTTTCACGGCAGCCAGTGGCTGCTGATCGGCAGCGAAGGCCAAGGCATCTCGCCCGAGACAGCCCGTCTAGTCGACAAAAGCATCCTCATCCCGATGGCCGGCCGCGCCGAATCGCTGAACGCCGCAATGGCGGCAACGATCCTGCTATTTGAGGGGATGCGGCAGCGGGGGAGATAGTGAATATGTGAATAAAAGCCCGCACTCTGCCTATCAGGCCAGAGTACGGGCTTTTGAATGTTCAGAGGACATCCTGTCCATTTTCGCTTTCTGTGTAGATGGAGATTAGCACAATCGCGGTGTCCTGACCCGTATTTTTGACGGAATGGGGGGTGCAGGCATTCCAGCTAAAGGAATCACCCTCGGTAAATTCGGCTCCGTCTTCCCCTTGCTGCGCGTAAATGGTCCCTTTAATGACGACATGGACCTCCTGTCCTTCATGCGCATGGGGGGCATCCCCAATCATGGCACCGGGAGGGAACTCGACGATCGACATCCTGACGTTCTGGGTGGAGCTGAGGTGTTCGACCCTTAGTTCAGCTGCGCCGCTGGTGGTTATTCTCCGTTCATCCTTGCGGACTATCTGCATGCGTTGTTCTTTTTTTAGCAGCAAATAAGCAAGAGGAACCTTCAGAGCCTGGGCGATATTCTCCAGTGTAGCGATGGAAGGTGATGTCTTATTGGTTTCGACCTGGCTCATGAAGCCTTGGGAGAGGCCGGTAGTGTCGCATATTTGCGCGATGGTGATATTTTTCCGCTTGCGGATTGCCCGTATTGTAGCGCCGATATCCATGGGATCACACCTTCATAATATTTGTAATACTAAACTTATTTTTATATTAACAATTTTATTGTTGACAAGTCAATGTGCCTTGCGATAAATTACTCATACAGAAAATATATTTTTATAACTAATATTTAAGTGATGATCTTCAGTATGGAGGAAAATAAAATGAATCCTAAGTATTCATATGATGTTCACTTACCGGATAAGCTGGAGCAGGGCAGGAAATACCCGGTGATCTTTACTTTTCACGGCAAAGGATCTAACGAGCGCAATATGTCCGGTCTGGTGGCGCCGCTGGCTGAGGAGTTCATTGTTATCGGGGTTCGCGGGAATTTGCCGCTGGGTACGGGGTATCAATATTATGATTTGAAAAGCCTGGGCAACCCCATCCGCGAGATGTTTGACCAAGCTGTCAGCGATCTTGAGGCCTTCATTCACTATGCAACGCAGCAGTATCCGGTCGATCCGGACAGACGTTATTTGCTGGGCTTCAGCCAAGGGGCCATTCTGTCCATGACGCTTGCACTTACGATGGGGGAGCAGCTCAAAGGGATTGTCGCGCTGAATGGGTATATTCCTGATTTTGTGAAAATGGAGTACAAGCTCCGTAGTCTTAAGAACGTGTCTGTCTTCGCTTCGCATGGTGAATACGATTCGGTGTTCCCGGTCCGCATTGGCCATGAGACTGCCGCTTATCTTGAGGGGCAAACCGAACGGCTGACCTTCAGACTCTATCCGTCCGACCATGGCGTAACTGAAGAGAACCAGCGTGATTTCTTGCAATGGCTCAAGCATGACGCCGGATTAACCATTAATAAGGAGTGATTATCGATGATGCCTTCCTATTTTTTTGCACACGGAGCTCCATCTATTGTTCTTGAAGATAATGCCTACACCAAGCTGTTAAAAGAGTTCAAAGACCATATGCCCAAACCGAAAGCCATCATTCTCTTCTCTGCTCATTGGGAGGAAACTGTGCAGTCAGTGGGCGCAGCGGCAACGTACGATACCATTTATGACTTTGGCGGATTCCAGGACGAGCTATACCAGATGACGTATCCCGCACATGGCGATCCGGCTCTCGTGGAGCAGATTCAGAAGCTTTTGACCGCGGGCGGTGTGAAGAATGTCAGGAATGAACAAAGAGGACTCGACCACGGAGCATGGGCTGTGCTGAAGCTGCTCTATCCGGAGACGGATATTCCGGTTGTAGCGATGTCCGTGAATCGTGATCTGCCTAATGCGCAGCAGTATGAGATCGGCAAGTCGCTGGCGGCGCTGCGTGAACAGGATGTGCTTATCATCGCCAGCGGGGGAACCGTTCATAATCTGCGGAGGTTGAACTGGAATTCGGATGAGATCAACGGGTGGGCCGAGCAGTTCGATCACTGGATTCAGGAGAAGGTGGAAGCATGGGATACAGAAGCGCTGTTCCAATATGAGGATCTTGCTCCCTATGCAGAGATGGCGGTCCCAACGAGTGAGCACTTTATTCCGCTGTTCATCGCGATGGGAGCGGGAGACCAGGGGCGTAATGCACAGCTGCTACACCGGAGTTATCAGTATGGTAATCTAAGCTTGAGCTGCTGGCAGTTTAATTAAAATGTGGTGAACTCCGAATGCTCCGCTTCGGCAATCTCCTTGGCATACTTCCGAAATCAGGCATGCCAAGCTGTCGGGGAGGAAGGAATTTCCGGTCCACTTTTCAATACATTCTTGGTAAGGTAGGGGGACTGCTATTCTGAAGAGGTGATGGTTATGCAAAAGAAACATTGTGCATTCTGCGATCAGATTGTTCCAATTACAGCAGACGGTGAGTACGATCAGTATATCGACTGCTCTTGCTCTCCTGGCGGAAGCTACAGCCTGCTTAGAGACAGCTATGAATCGATTCTTGCGCTCTCGTTCCAGCAGAAGCGGGACATGCTGCATCTGATCTCAGGTTATATCCGCGAAAAGACGGATTGTGGCGAGAAGGTGATCCTTGCGTTCAGCGATCTGGAGGATATTGTGGATGCCCCGGGTATTCCGGTAACGGCTGAGGATAAAGGAGACCGGCTGCTGCATTATCTGCATAGGCATTGTGATGTCCCCGGAGAGCCAGTAGTCATTCACCCTCTGTCCCGCAGCTACAATCTGACGTACTCGCCCAATCTGCAGGAACTGGTCTATATTATCGACAGGCTGCAAAATGAGGATCTGTTAATTAGGGAAGGTATGAATTTTACATTGACCCCCTTGGGGTGGGAGGAAGCAGTGGCAACAGCAGGAGGCCGGACCTTACAGAAATGCACCGTTCTTCTGCCGGATAATGAGAAGCTGCAGGCGGAGTGGCAGGACAAGCTTTGGGCCAAAATCGAGCAGTTTGGCTATTCACCCCGTTTGCTTGCCAGCAAGAACGAAGCTGCGAATTCTTTGGAGTCTGTGGCGGACAGCAAGCTGGTTGTTGCGGACCTCACAGGCCAGTCAGCTGAGGTGTATCTGGCAGCGGGCTATGCGCTTGGGCTGAACATTCCGGTAATCTGGACGGTAAGAAGCGATGAGGCCGATAAGTTAAGGATACATCTTCAGGAGATACGTCCTCTGGTTTGGGATACTGCGGAAGAGCTGACGGTATTGCTTCAGCAGAAACTTTTGAAATAATAGTTGCATAGTTGTTTGATCCATGTTATATTATAAAAGTTGCTGGTGACGCGGTGAGCGGCGCTGACAACGAGCTTGATCTTTGAAAACTGAACAACGAGTGAGTATCGGAAATCGCTTCGGCGAGATCCGAAAATGAGAATGAAAATTCTCGTCAGATGTTTCAAAATGAGCAATCGCTCTTTCTAAATACCAATTTGGAGAGTTTGATCCTGGCTCAGGACGAACGCTGGCGGCATGCCTAATACATGCAAGTCGAGCGGAGTTATGATGGAGCTTGCTCCTGATTAACTTAGCGGCGGACGGGTGAGTAACACGTAGGCAACCTGCCCTCAAGACTGGGATAACTACCGGAAACGGTAGCTAATACCGGATAATTTCTTTCCTCTCCTGAAGAGAGAATGAAAGGCGGAGCAATCTGCTACTTGGGGATGGGCCTGCGGCGCATTAGCTAGTTGGTGGGGTAACGGCTCACCAAGGCGACGATGCGTAGCCGACCTGAGAGGGTGAACGGCCACACTGGGACTGAGACACGGCCCAGACTCCTACGGGAGGCAGCAGTAGGGAATCTTCCGCAATGGGCGCAAGCCTGACGGAGCAATGCCGCGTGAGTGATGAAGGTTTTCGGATCGTAAAGCTCTGTTGCCAGGGAAGAACGTCCGGTAGAGTAACTGCTATCGGAGTGACGGTACCTGAGAAGAAAGCCCCGGCTAACTACGTGCCAGCAGCCGCGGTAATACGTAGGGGGCAAGCGTTGTCCGGAATTATTGGGCGTAAAGCGCGCGCAGGCGGTCATTTAAGTCTGGTGTTTAAACCTTGGGCTCAACCTGAGGTCGCACTGGAAACTGGGTGACTTGAGTACAGAAGAGGAAAGTGGAATTCCACGTGTAGCGGTGAAATGCGTAGATATGTGGAGGAACACCAGTGGCGAAGGCGACTTTCTGGGCTGTAACTGACGCTGAGGCGCGAAAGCGTGGGGAGCAAACAGGATTAGATACCCTGGTAGTCCACGCCGTAAACGATGAGTGCTAGGTGTTAGGGGTTTCGATACCCTTGGTGCCGAAGTTAACACAGTAAGCACTCCGCCTGGGGAGTACGGTCGCAAGACTGAAACTCAAAGGAATTGACGGGGACCCGCACAAGCAGTGGAGTATGTGGTTTAATTCGAAGCAACGCGAAGAACCTTACCAGGTCTTGACATCCAACTAACGAAGCAGAGATGCATCAGGTGCCCTTCGGGGAAAGTTGAGACAGGTGGTGCATGGTTGTCGTCAGCTCGTGTCGTGAGATGTTGGGTTAAGTCCCGCAACGAGCGCAACCCTTGACTTTAGTTGCCAGCAGGTTGAGCTGGGCACTCTAGAGTGACTGCCGGTGACAAACCGGAGGAAGGTGGGGATGACGTCAAATCATCATGCCCCTTATGACCTGGGCTACACACGTACTACAATGGCCGGTACAACGGGAAGCGAAGCCGCGAGGTGGAGCCAATCCCAGCAAAGCCGGTCTCAGTTCGGATTGCAGGCTGCAACTCGCCTGCATGAAGTCGGAATTGCTAGTAATCGCGGATCAGCATGCCGCGGTGAATACGTTCCCGGGTCTTGTACACACCGCCCGTCACACCACGAGAGTTTACAACACCCGAAGTCGGTGGGGTAACCCGCAAGGGAGCCAGCCGCCGAAGGTGGGGTAGATGATTGGGGTGAAGTCGTAACAAGGTAGCCGTATCGGAAGGTGCGGCTGGATCACCTCCTTTCTATGGAGAATCGTTTCCTGCAACGGAAACATTCAAATCGGAAGCTTAGCTTCCACAATAGAACCCTTGGGTTCGAATACTCACTCGTTGGTCAGTTTTGAGAGTTTAAGCTCTCATCTTTAAACTTGATCCTTGAAAACTGGATACCGAAATGAATTTGCGTTTTAGAACATTCCTTTAAGCTGAACTTGTGTAAACAAGTTTCAATATTTTAGTGATGCTAAGCGAAGGTTTTCGATTGTGCAAACAAGCGAAACGCCGGAGCATTGGTTAAGCTACTAAGAGCACACGGAGGATGCCTAGGCGCCAGGAGCCGACGAAGGACGTGGCGAACAACGAAACTGCCTCGGGGAGCTGTAAGCAAGCTTTGATCCGGGGGTGTCCGAATGGGGAAACCCAGCTGTGGTAATTCGCAGTTACTCGTATCTGAATACATAGGATACGCAGAGGCAGACCAGGGGAACTGAAACATCTAAGTACCCTGAGGAAGAGAAAACAATAGTGATTCCGTCAGTAGCGGCGAGCGAACGCGGAACAGCCTAAACCAAGGGGCTTGCCTCTTGGGGTTGTGGGACGTCTCACATGGAGTTACAAAGGAAGATGGTAGGCGAAGAGGTCTGGAAAGGCCCGCGATAGAGGTAAAAGCCCTGTAGCCTAAACTGTGTTCTCTCCGAGACGGATCCCGAGTAGTGCGGGGCACGTGAAACCCCGTATGAATCCAGCAGGACCATCTGCTAAGGCTAAATACTACCTGGCGACCGATAGTGAAACAGTACCGTGAGGGAAAGGTGAAAAGCACCCCGGAAGGGGAGTGAAATAGAACCTGAAACCGTGTGCTTACAAAAAGTCAGAGCCCTATAACTGGGTGATGGCGTGCCTTTTGTAGAATGAACCGGCGAGTTACGTTTAACATGCAAGGTTAAGGTGAGAAGCCGGAGCCGCAGCGAAAGCGAGTCTGAATAGGGCGAATGAGTATGTGGACGTAGACCCGAAACCGTGTGATCTACCCCTGTCCAGGGTGAAGGTGCGGTAACACGCACTGGAGGCCCGAACCCACGCATGTTGAAAAATGCGGGGATGAGGTGGGGGTAGCGGAGAAATTCCAATCGAACTCGGAGATAGCTGGTTCTCCCCGAAATAGCTTTAGGGCTAGCCTCGGTGAATGGAGTCGTGGAGGTAGAGCACTGATTGGGTGCGGGGCCCGCAAGGGTTACCAAGCTCAGTCAAACTCCGAATGCCATGTACTTCTTGCCGGGAGTCAGACAGTGAGTGCTAAGATCCATTGTCAAAAGGGAAACAGCCCAGACCATCAGCTAAGGTCCCCAAGTGTGTGTTAAGTGGGAAAGGATGTGGAGTTGCACAGACAACCAGGATGTTGGCTTAGAAGCAGCCACCATTGAAAGAGTGCGTAATAGCTCACTGGTCGAGTGACTCTGCGCCGAAAATGTAACGGGGCTAAACACACCACCGAAGCTATGGCTAGATGCTTTGCATCTGGGGTAGGGGAGCGTTGTATGTAGGTTGAAGGTGTACCGTAAGGAGCGCTGGACAGCATACAAGTGAGAATGCCGGTATGAGTAACGAAAAGATCAGTGAGAATCTGATCCGCCGAAAGCCCAAGGTTTCCTGAGGAAGGCTCGTCCGCTCAGGGTAAGTCGGGACCTAAGGCGAGGCCGAAAGGCGTAGTCGAAGGACAACAGTTTGAAATTACTGTACCACCGTAATCCGCTATGAGCGATGGGGTGACGCAGGAGGGTAGTGACGCGGACTGATGGATATGTCCGTCTAAGCAGTGAGGCTGGTGTGTAGGCAAATCCGCACACTACTAAGGCCAGGCTGTGATGGGGAGCGAAAATTACAGTAGCGAAGGTCATGATCTCACACTGCCAAGAAAAGCCTCTAGCCAGGAGAAGGTGCCCGTACCGCAAACCGACACAGGTAGGCGAGAAGAGAATTCTAAGGCGCGCGGAAGAACTCTCGTTAAGGAACTCGGCAAAATGACCTCGTAACTTCGGGAGAAGAGGTGCCTCGGTAGGGTGAATAGCCCGAGGGGGCCGCAGTGAAAAGGCCCAAGCGACTGTTTAGCAAAAACACAGGTCTGTGCGAAGCCGTAAGGCGAAGTATACGGGCTGACGCCTGCCCGGTGCTGGAAGGTTAAGGGGAGTGGTTAGGGGCAACCCGAAGCTGTGAACCGAAGCCCCAGTAAACGGCGGCCGTAACTATAACGGTCCTAAGGTAGCGAAATTCCTTGTCAGGTAAATTCTGACCCGCACGAATGGCGTAACGACTTGGGCGCTGTCTCAACGAGAGATCCGGTGAAATTTTAATACCTGTGAAGATGCAGGTTACCCGCGACAAGACGGAAAGACCCCATGGAGCTTTACTGCAGCTTGATATTGAATTTGGGTACGATCTGTACAGGATAGGTGGGAGCCGTTGAGGCAGGAGCGCAAGCTTCTGCGGAGGCGCCGTTGGGATACCACCCTGATCGTATCTAGGTTCTAACCTAGTGCCCTTACCGGGTACGGGGACCGTGTCAGGCGGGCAGTTTGACTGGGGCGGTCGCCTCCTAAAGAGTAACGGAGGCGTTCAAAGGTTCCCTCAGAATGGTTGGAAATCATTCGCAGAGTGCAAAGGCATAAGGGAGCTTGACTGCGAGACCTACAAGTCGAGCAGGGACGAAAGTCGGACTTAGTGATCCGGTGGTACCGCATGGAAGGGCCATCGCTCAACGGATAAAAGCTACCCTGGGGATAACAGGCTTATCTCCCCCAAGAGTCCACATCGACGGGGAGGTTTGGCACCTCGATGTCGGCTCATCGCATCCTGGGGCTGAAGTAGGTCCCAAGGGTTGGGCTGTTCGCCCATTAAAGCGGTACGCGAGCTGGGTTCAGAACGTCGTGAGACAGTTCGGTCCCTATCTGTCGTGGGCGCAGGAAATTTGAGAGGAGCTGTCCTTAGTACGAGAGGACCGGGATGGACGTACCGCTGGTGCATCAGTTGTTCCGCCAGGAGCATGGCTGAGTAGCTACGTACGGACGGGATAAGCGCTGAAAGCATCTAAGCGTGAAGCCCCCCTCAAGATGAGATTTCCCAGTATGTAAGACCCCTTGAAGACGACGAGGTAGATAGGTTGGAGGTGGAAGTGCAGCAATGCATGGAGCTGACCAATACTAATCGGTCGAGGGCTTATCCAAAAATGCTACAACGCAGATTCATTTCGGATTCAGTTTTCAGGAATCAAATTGGAATTTATAGAGCTCAAGCAGTTCTGTAAAGGAGATTTGTTTTCAACATTTGGCGATGTTGAGACCTGAATTATAGCATTTGATATTCAAATGCCCGTTTGGTGGCGATAGCGGAGGGGTTCCACACGTACCCATCCCGAACACGACCGTTAAGCCCTCCAGCGCCGATGGTACTTGGACCGAAGGGTCCTGGGAGAGTAGGACGTTGCCAAGCACACATGACCACTGTTGATTCCTCGACAGTGGTCTTTTTGTATTTTCGGCGCTGACTGAAGGCAGGCCAACCAAACCAGGAGATATGGTCTCATTTTACAACTCCATAACAACTGTCACTCTACTTTATAACATGTTGAGAGTAAGGTAGTGGTAGAGAAGGCAGCGCAGCAGCACAGAATGATCTCAGACTGACACTGCCGGAGAGTACAGTTCCTGTATTGAAAGTAGCGACACCCGTGCCAGTATCTACTGTCGATGATTACCTGCGGAAGAATATGAACAAGGAGCTAATGGAGCAAATTTATGATTCTCTGAGTAAAGCACCTGAGCCCACGGTAGTTGGCGGCCAGGATCAAACCGAATCTGAGCTTAACCTTCGAACTAAGCGTCAATGGGTGCTGGAAGATCAGTATGAGTATGATGGCCTTCGGCCTCAGAAGCCCCTGCCCTTCGAGGCGGGACAAGGAGATTTATATCTGGATCTAAAGACCAATACGCTCTACGTTCCAGATAGAACTTGGACCGATGAAGAACTGCTGCAGCTTATAGACTGGAACTATCGCCAGGCGCATGCAGCCTCTAAACGTTTTCCGGAAAAACCTGTTCTTCCTCAAAAGTACAGCGAATCTAAATTCATAATGCGTGCGGTTGAAAGTGTGCGGAAGCTCTACGATGCCGATGTGTCTAAGATGCAAATGGCAACTAATCTGAGAAAAGCGGAATATGGCTTCTCTTCACAATGGTGGGTGTATTTCTCTCCCTACAAGGAGCGCACCATGCGTGGGCAAGGGCAGGAGGTCTGGACATACAATGTGTGGATTGATCCAGAAACCGGAGTGGTAGTGGATACGACAGCAGTTAATTTGGCAGCGATAAGAACGCCTATTGATGAGGCTGCGGCTAAATCAGTCCAAAAGGATCCTAGCTGGATCAAGGAAGCTATACGGATTGTTAAGGACAAGCAAGGAGAGCAAAGGAAGATCGTAAAGACCTATCTGACCGATACCGAGGTAAACAATAAGCGCGGAATGGTTGCGGTGGATGTGTTATTAGAAGACGGCAGCAAATATAATGCGGAATTTCGCTATCCGAGTATGATGTTGCGTTGCCTCATTTATGAGCCTGCCAATAAGGGGAAATAAGCGGGAAGCTTATGTTCAATGAACAAACTAGTCCTGACGATCAAGCAGTTCTTGACTCGTCAGGATTTTTTGGCAGGCGGGTGTGTAATGTCAGGTTCGGCTTATAGGTTATGGATGCTCTGTAATCTGGTATGATTAAGATTAGGTTACCTATGAACAGGCACCCTGTGGCTACAGTTAGGAGGATATTCGACAGATGGCTCATATACTTGTTGTTGAGGATGAACAGGCGATTAATGATTTAATAACGATGAATCTCAAGCTGGTGGGACATACGTATGCCAAAGCCTATAGCGGCTCGGAGGTAGCGGATATGCTGGAGAAGGAACGTGCGGATCTGGTCTTGCTGGATGTCATGCTTCCCGGTCTGGACGGGTTCGGGGTGATGGAGCAGATTGCTCCACTGCGGATTCCGGTGATTCTGATTACGGCCCGGGGTGCACTCTCTGACCGGATCAGGGGCTTCGAGCTGGGGGCGGATGATTATATTATTAAGCCTTTTGAGATTCTGGAGCTGCTGGCCCGGATTAATGTTGTGCTGCGGAGGAATGAGCAGGCTGCCTCTGCTTTTGTATGCGATGGAGTTGAAATCCGGTTCACGGAGCGTCAGGTGTGGGTGGAACAGCTGCTGGTGGATCTGACAGCCAGAGAATTCGAGCTGCTTGAAGTGCTAATTCGCAACCGGAATATTGCTCTTTCCAGAGAGAAGCTGCTGGAGCTGGCTTGGGGCTATGATTATGCAGGTGATACCCGTACCGTGGATGTACATATAAGGCAGCTGCGTAAAAAGCTGGGCTGGGAAGAACGGATCAAAACCGTGTTCAAGCTGGGCTACCGGCTGGAAGTTCAGGTCTAGCCATGCGGTTCTGGCATAAGATTCTTCTTGCTGTCCTGGTGCTTTTTATAGCGGCCCTTGATGTGAGTGTCGTGATGGTGTTGAAGAAAAGCTGGCAGCTGAACATGGCGAGTGAGCGTAAACGCGCGGCCAGCGAGCAACTGCTAATTACAAACAGTATATATGAGAATCTGGAATCCAATCGGTTCAGAGGGATGTCGCTCAACCCTGAACTGCTGGTAAACGTGACTCAATCTTATGGTCAGCATTACCGCAAACAGGGAATAGAATTGGAACTCCGGGAGAATGGACGGCTGCTTTATCCCATTGAGGACGGGGGGAGTCCCGGTCAGGAGGAGCATATCATGACGTTAGCGATGCCGCTCCCGGCTCCCTACCAGCATCTGGAGCTGGCCTATAACCGCGATATTAGCGGGCTGTATGCCCAGCAGCAGGAGCTTAACCGTTTTTTTGTGATGATTAACTGGATTGTGGGGCCAACTCTTGTGGTGCTGCTCTACCTTCTGATCCGGCATCTGACCAAGCCGCTCAAGCTGTTGTCAGAGACGACGAAGACGATTGCCGAAGGCGACTATTCCAATCGTGTGGAGTTGAACAGCAGGGATGAGTTCGGGGAGCTGGCCGTAAACTTCAACCGGATGGCTTCAGTGATCGAGCAGCGGATAACCGATCTCGCAGGCATGGCTGAGGATAAGCAGCGGATGGTCGATAATCTGGCTCATGAGCTGCGGACACCGCTGACCAGTATGCAGGGATTCGCGGAGCTGCTGACTACTGCTAACATAGATCAGGAGGATCAGGTCAAGGCGGGGCACTATATTCTTAGCGAGACGGTGAGGTTGAAGAATTTGGCTTTCAAGCTGCTGGATCTGTCCGTTCTGCGGCATCAGCCGCTGGTGTTGGCAGAGGTAGATGTGGCTTCGCTATTCGACATAGTGGCCCAGACCGAGCAGCAGAGGGTAACAGATAACGGATTACTGCTGGAAATGGATAGTTCTATTCCTGCCGTATGGGGAGATGCTGATCTTCTGGCAGCTTTGCTGGTGAATCTGATCGAGAATGCGATTCCGGTGTCCCGGCCAGGGCAGACGATCTGTGTGTTGGCCTATCAGCAGGATGGAGAAAGGGTGCTTGAAGTACAGGATAGCGGGAGTGGAATGACAGAAGAGCAGAGCAGGCGGGCATTTGAGCCGTTCTACCGTGCAGATCCTTCACGCTCGCGGGCTTATGGCCATGCAGGTCTGGGTCTCTCTCTATGCCGCCAGATCGCCGAAGCGCATCAGGCCAGAATTGAGCTGCTATCTGCTCCTGGGGAGGGAACGCGCATCCGCCTTTTTTTAAGCTCCGCTTTGTGAAGCTATTTTACAACTCCATAACAACTGCTCCTCCACTCTATAACATCCCGGAATTATGCTATGGATAGAAAGAATATCCTGAATTCTGATGGAGGTAATACAATTGAACAAGAAAAAGTGGTCTGTTACTGTGGCAGTTGTCCTATGCTCAGGCGGTATGTTCGCATTCAGCGGACTCCTTGTCCCCAGTCTGGCGAACTCAGCAGTCATTGCGAAGTACAGTACGGCAACTCAGGTCAATGCTAAAGCAAGTCCGGCAGGAAGTGCTGTTCCTGTACTAAAGGTAGAGTCCCCGGCCCCGGTATCTACCGTGAATGATGATCTGCTGCTGAAGCAGATGACGGAGGCAGAAATCCAGCAAATCTACGACTATATAGAGCTCCCAGGCGATCCCCGCATTTCAGGCCGGGCGATGAGCGATGCGGAGATCAATCGCAGGCGGGTGCTGGAGGATCAGTATGTGTATGATGGTGTGCGGCCACAGAAGCCTTTGCCGTTACAGGCGGGTCAAGGAGAATTGTATCTCGATATAAAGACCAATACGTATCATCAACCGGAGCGCACCTGGACGGATGAAGAGCTGCTGCAAATGATTGACTGGTACTACCGGGTTAATCTTCTGTCTTCTAAACGCAATATAACTGCTCCGGCCGTTGCCGTACCGGAGAAATTCAGCAAGGATGAAGTACTGGCACGGGCGGCTGAAAGTGTACGTAAGCTGTTCGATGCTGATGTCTCCAAGCTGAGAACGAATGTTACGCTGGTGGAACCGGGTTATGGCATACCCTCATTTTGGTCGGTTCACTCTGCACCATATAAGTCGCTTACTCTGCTTGGACAAGGTCAGGAATACTGGCAATATAGTGTACAGATCGATCCTGACACCGGGGTGGTGGTAGATACGACAGCTTTTAACTCTATTATAAAAAGAACCCCTATCGACGCGGCAGCAGCGGCTGCCATAAAGAAGGATGACAGCTGGATAAAGGAAGCTACCCGGATTGTAAAGGACAAGCAGGGAGAGAAAAGAAAAATAGTGAAGGCGTATCTGACGGGCACTGAGGTAAACAATAAACGCGGGATGGTAGCCGTGGATGTATTACTGGAAGATGGCAGCAAATATAATGTGGAATTCCGCTATCCGGGTAAGCAGCTGCGTTGTCTGATCTATGAGCCTGCGGGCAAGGCTAAATAAGCAGACAGCTGAGTGGGTATAGAACTGAATTTGTCCTGATGATCAAGTCTCTCTTGATTCATCGGGATTTTTTGTTACATTGGAGATAGAAGATGCGAGGTCTATTACAAAAGGAGTGTAATATGAAAAGATTAAATGTAGCGATTCCTACGCCTTTTTACAGTGATGAAGGTCTGGATGTAGAAGGATTCGAAGCCATTGTCGCCTACCAGAAGCAGAACGGCATCGAATCGCTGCTTATCTCAGGAAGCACGGGTGAGCAGCATTCGATGAGTATCGCAGAGAGACTGGAAATCATTGAGTACTTCAATCAGCAGCGATTCGAAGGGATAGAGCTGGTCTTCGGGGCTTCTGCCATCAGAACCCGTGACGCGGTAACGCTGATTCAGGCGCTGGAGACATCGGTGATGGATGCGATTATGATTGGCTTCCCACCATATATCCGGCCTACACAGCAGCAGGCAATCGCTTATGTGGAGGAGCTGCTTAGTCATACGGCCAAGCCGGTGGCATTGTATAATAACCCCGGCCGGACCGGATTCGATCTGGCTCCTGAATCGCTGAATCTGTTAATCCGCCGTTATCCGAACATTGTAGGGTACAAGGAAACAGGCGATTTGCAGCGGCATGTGGGGGTGGAGTACCCGGAGGAATTCATTCTTTTTGCCGCAGGGGATATGAAGCTTGTGGAGAATTTCGCCTCAGGCCCTTGCAATGGTCTCTCCAGTGTGGCCGGAAATATATACCCCCGGGAGATCAAGGTCGCGGTGGAGCGGCTGCTGCGGCAGGAACAGGTAGAGGTGGGTCCCATCGAAGAGAGGGTCTCCCGAGTGTTCAGCGGCCATGCCCTAATTAACATCAAGCAGCATTACAACAGCTTAGGCATTCATGCGGGAATCTGCCGGGCGCCTCTTATCTGATGCCTACAATGACGGTGGAATGCTTTTGAGCGGCTAATTAAGGGGCCTGCGGTAATTGTTATTAAGGAGGGAGTTCATGCGCAAATTCTTCATAACGGACATCCATGGGGATCAAAAAGGGCTGGAGCTTCTGCTCCGGCAGTCTGGATTGGACTGGGGAAAAGACCAGCTGGTCATCGGCGGAGATATGATCAACCGGGGCAAGGACTCGGCCGGAGTGCTTGGTTATCTTAAGCAGCTTACAGAGCGGCATCCGGGTCAGGTTCATGCGCTAATTGGCAATCATGAAGAAATGATGGGGGATTATATAAAAAGCGGAGACAAGCTCTGGCTGAGCCATGGCGGGTGCGAGACGCTGGAGAGCCTGAAGCAGGCTTATCCCGACCCGGATCAACGGCAGGAGCTGATGGAGTGGGCGTATTCTTTGCCGCTGTACTTTGAGGATGATGAATATGTATATACACATGCAGGATTGTATACAGAGCAGCCACTGGAGGAGCAGAGCCGGGAGATTCTATGGATGACAGAATATGAATTCTACCGCCAGCCGCGTGAAGCGCTGCTTGCCTTAACGAATGGCAGGCCGGTAATTCATGGGCATACGCCGGTTGAACGGATCTATGGTGACGGCGCCAGGATGAACTGCGATCTGGGGTCTAATACCTATCCGATACTTGAAGAAAGGTCGCTTGGGCTGGTGAATCTGACGGAGATGACTTACCATGTGTATAGGCAGGCAGACCAGTGGTTGGAGATCAGACGGATCGGGCGTATCTAGCCCCAGAAGCGACACAAGACAAGAGTGCTTATTTGATATGAAGAAAAGAAAGGACGGAGTGAGATGAAGCATCCTTTTCACCTGAAGGCGGTATGGAATGGAGGGCGGAACAGCGAAGGGCATATTGATGCGGGCGGACTGCGGACGGTTATATCGATTCCGCAGGAGATGGGCGGGCCGGGAACCGGCACGAACCCGGATGAGATGCTGCTGGGTGCAGCAGCGACCTGTTACCTGATTACTCTGGCCGCAATGCTGGAGCGTTCGGAGATTGTTCCAGAGGAGCTGACCCTGGCGTCTGAAGCGACAGTAGATGTCACGAATAATGTGTTCACGTACGAACGGATCGTGCATAAGCCTAGCATTGTGCTTCAGGCTTATGCGACACCGGCGCAGCTCAAGATGGCAGAGCGGCTGGCACATAAGGCTGAAGCCTCCTGTATGATCTCCAGAGCCGTGGCCGGGAATGTCTCTATTGAGACTCAGCCAGTAGTGGGAATCGCGCGCGGGAGCGGACAAGCCCGGGTTGAGTTATAGAAGCACAGGGGGATATGCAGCTAGAGCTACACTGGTGAGGAAAAATGCTGCTCCACCTCGTAACGCGGCAGCTCAACAATTACCGAGGTTCCCTTGGTGAATTCACTCTCGATCCGCAGCTGCCCGTCATGCAGTTCGATAATTTCTTTGCAGATTGCGAGGCCCAGACCGCTGCCGGATTGACGGGAGCGGCCTTTGAAGAATTTGGTGCCAAGCTGCGCCAGATCCGCGGCCTCGATGCCTTCGCCGTTGTCAGCAACGGTGACAATTATCCGCTCGCCTTCCAGCACCGAGGTAAGGCGGATCTCACCCTCCGCAGGGGTGAACTTGAACGCATTATCCAGCAAATTGACAAACACTTGCTTCAACCGGTTAAAATCACCGTCCACCGGCAGCGGCTGATCGGGAAGGTCGGCGTAGAGGCGGATCTGCTTCGTCTGCCCCCGGTATCTGAACTGCAGCAGCAGATCCTCCAGCAGGCCTCTGAGATCATACGGCTGGCGCACAATGCGAATCTCTCCGGCCTGGAATTTGGAGAAGTCGAGCAGATCCTCCACCAGGCCGATCAGCCGGTCCGTCTCCCCGGTCATGACCTCAAGACCCTGGAGCGTCTCCTGCCTATCCGACAAATCACCGACCAGCAGCGTCTCCCCCCAGCCTTTGATGGAGGTAAGCGGGGTCCGCAGCTCATGGGTGACGGAGGAGATGAAATCATATTTGAGCTTCTCGCTCTTGAGGATTTCCTCCGACATATAATTCAGCGTTACCGCAAGGGTGCCGACTTCATCGTCATATCGCCTCTCTGCCCGGACGGCAAAATTACCGGTGGCCATTTCCTTGGCGACACCGGTCAGTTGCTGGATCGGCCCGACGATCCGTTTGGCGATAATCAGGCTGAGCATGAAGCCGAATCCAATGACGAGCAGGCCGATGAAGGCTGCATTGAGCGCGATTTTGACAATAACGTGATATAAGGGCTCTGCCGAAACCGAGTAGCGCAGCAAGCCGATCGTGCTCCCCGACTCCTTCAGTGCAATAGAAACTGCCATAATTCGTTCCCCGTTCACCGGCTTGAGGCTCTGAAAGTTTCCTTTGCCGCTGGTCAGGGCTGCTCTCACATCAGGGGTACTCACCTGCTCTGTACTGGAGAAGCCGAAGGAATTAATGACCACGTGCCCAGCTGGACTCAGCACTTCCACCTTACTGCTCTCCTCAGGGGAGAGATTCTCCAGAATATAACGCGCCCGCTCATTCAAGCTATAACTCTCCAGATACTTATTGAAAAAGGTCGCTGAAGTCGTAGCCCTTGTATTCAATGTCTCCATCGCACTGCCCAGATAATAATAGTGGACAGCAGCGATGAACACTCCCTCCAGCAGCAGCACGATCAGGAGCAGCATAAGGGTAATATAGACGATAAGCCTGGACCTGATTCCCTTCAGCACGATTAGCCCCTCCAAATATATCCGAATCCCCACACCGTCTCAAGGAACTGCGGCCCGGAGGACTCCTGTCCGATCTTCTGGCGGATTCGGCTGATATTCACATCTACAATTTTAAGATCTCCCATGAAATACTGCCCCCATACGGCTGTCAGAATATCGTCCCGGTTCATGGCCTTGTTCGGCTGCTCCATAAGTAGCTTAACGATCATAAACTCGGTTGGGGTCAGCGGGATATCCTGTCCGTCCTTCAATAATTTCCGTTCATCCAGCATTAGAGTAAAAGGTGGAAGCTCGATGAGATTCTCCTGCGGCAGCGCTTCTCCCGGATACATCCGGCGGTAAAGTGAGCGCACCCGGGCGACCAGCTCCACTGGACTGAAGGGCTTGACCACATAGTCGTCTGCGCCGGATTCCAGGCCCATGACCTTGTCGATTTCCTGGCTTTTGGCGGTGAGCATAATGATTCCCAGCCGGGGGAACTGTGTCCGCAGAAGGGTACACACCTCGAACCCGCTGAGTCCGGGCAGCATCAGGTCGAGAATCGCAATATCGAAATCCCTCTGCTCCCTGGCAATCCTCAGCGCCTCTTCACCGGTGGAAGCCTCCGCGATCTCGAAGCCTGCCCGCTTAAGGTTGATGCACAGC
Organism: Paenibacillus sp. FSL H8-0332; assembly: GCF_037963835.1. Lineage (NCBI taxonomy): Bacteria > Bacillati > Bacillota > Bacilli > Caryophanales > Paenibacillaceae > Paenibacillus > Paenibacillus sp. FSL H8-0332. The sequence continues at coordinate 5,986,805 of NZ_CP150145.1, read as the reverse complement.
AGATCACGGATCGGCTTCTCATCTTCCAGTATCAGCACTTTCATGAACAGCTCTCCTTCTTATTGCCGGGGCTTCTGGGGTGTGCCGGCCAGCTGAACGACTTCATCCAGTGTCAGCTTCAGCAGATAATAATTCTGCTGGTCGGACCCCTGCAGCTTGCCGGCGGCATCCGCTGCGGGCATTACGGCAACGAACAGGGTAGGCTCCGTGTCATTGTTAGAGTTCCCTTGCTCATACAGCAGCTTATACTCTCTATTCTCAGCCTTCAGCTGAACCTCTGCGGCAGCCCAGGCCTTCTTCGTCAGCAGGCGAAGCTCCAGCAGCGGAGCCTTCACAGCAGACCCGGCATTCTTATAGCTGAACTGGAGCTTCTCCCAGGGCTGGGGTGATTCTCCCGGAACCTCGAGCAGAGTCTGGCCCGCCCAGGACTTGGGAATACGGAAGTTGAAGCCCCAGCGGTCGAACTGCTCCTGCACGAAGGTCAGGCCGGACTGTCCGTCCCACTGATAATATTTGGTGATGAATGGGGTCGCCAGGGGAGCCATGTTCTTCGTACCGGCTGGCGGCACCAGGAAGCCGAATTCCAAGATCCCGTCATTATTCACATCCAGGCTGGACTGCGGGTAGTCCTTAATTGCAATACTGCTGCTGCCAAGCAGGTCAGGAGAGACGGCTGGCGGAGACAGCACCAGATCCTTGCTTGCAGCGAGCGCGGTACGCTGATAATCATCTGTTGCCAGTATATCAGTAAATCTGTCTTTTTCCCAAGTTAGCAATGAAGTATAAGAAGCATGTGCGCCAATGGCGGCATCTATGACGATTGCGTCCCGTGTAGGGGACGCCTTGCCGAACTGGGCCTCGATCACATTACCGTCCAGCTTCTGGTCGGATAAGGTCTGCAGCTTACCTTCCTTGAGCCGTAGCAACAGGAGATGGGTCTCACGTAAATTATCTGTGGTGTAGGTGCTCTGAAGCAAGGTAATGTCGGTATGCCCGCTCCCGGTCAGGTCGCCAAGAACCAGCTGGTCATAAGGCTGCTTAAGCAGCTCGGCCAGCTGGCCGCCGCTTAGGCTGTAGACCGCCAGCTCTTTGCTTAATCCCTCCCCGCCGCCGTATCCGAGCAGCAGCTCCTGCGCTCCGTCACCGGTAACATCTGTGAAGGACACTTCGTTCAATTCGCTGCCCACCCCGGTAAGGTTAGCCAGCTTGGTCCACTTGCCGTCCTGCTGCGAGAGTAGGAGGGTGTTAATCTCATAATCGGTTTTGTCTGTCTTGTAGAAGGCGAGGAGCTCCTCCTGCCCGTCCTTGTCCAGATCCTGTAATTGAATCGCACTGCCGGATTCTGAATGGATCGGTACCGTTAAATGCGCGTTGGCCGGTAGAAAGGATTTGACGATTCCGGTAAGATTGCCGTCGCTATTCCCCTGTGATGGGGCTTGAAGCAGATCGCTCGGTGTCTTCATGGTGCCACAGCCGGAGGCGATCAGGCTAAAGAATAAGAGGCTGCTGAGGCCGAAGGTATATTTGTTCATTCCAGTTACGCTCCTTAGGATTCATCTGTGGCTAGTATATCCTAACCTTTTGGGCAATTAGTTTCAAAATGGTAAAGGAGCTGACTGAAGATATTAATATGAGATGGAATACGAGATGGAATATGAGATGAAATGGTAGTAACGCAAAGCTTAAACTCGTCGCTGCGGTGAACATTTGGACTTCCGGCCGCTGTTATGTTTGGATTTCCTGATTGAACCCGCTGGGCGCGGTAGAAATCCAAACATAAAGGCGGTCGCTATCGCTCCTACAGTTCCAAATTTCCCCTCCGCTCCTTTCCGCTTTTAGTTAATGGCTTATTCAACTGAAATTGATATCTTCAGTTATCGGGGGGAGGGGCAGGCCAAGATCGGCGGAATGGGTCGTTGCCGCTACCGTTCCTACAGTCTAATCCAGGCTGGGCAACATGGGTCTTGCAGCCTATATCTGAAGCCATGAAGAACGCAAGATGTTATCTTTCCCTATGAAAAAAAGGCTGTCCCCATCAGCCTTTTTGAGGCTTTTCGGGACAACCTGTGATGTCTGGTTATTCTATTCGCCTGAGCGCCGCAGGCTCTGTCCGTTGGTAGCAATAACATCCTTGTACCAGTGGAAGGATTTCTTTCGGTAGCGCTCCAGTGTTCCTGTATTGTCATCGTGGCGGTCTACGTAGATGAAGCCGTAACGTTTACTTAGCTCAGCAGTTGACGCACTGACCAGGTCAATACAGCCCCAAGAGGTGTAGCCCATGACTTCAACGCCGTCCTCGATGGCTTCGCCCACCTGCACCAGATGGTCATTCAGGTACCCAATCCGGTAGTCGTCATTAACAGTCGGCACGCCGTCTTCGCCGGTAATCAGCTCATCCTTGGCCCCGAGTCCATTTTCCACAATAAACAGCGGCTTCTGGTAACGGTCATAGAACATATTGAGCACATAACGCAGACCCTGCGGGTCAATCTGCCAGCCCCATTCGGAGGCCTTCAGATATGGATTGGGTGCGCCGCCGATCAGGTTGCCTTCCTGGGTACGTTTGCTGCTGTCACCGGTCTCACAGATGCTCACATAGTAGCTGAACGAGATAAAGTCAACGGTATGCTTGAGAATATCCGCATCTCCAGGCTCCATGTGAATCTCAATGCCGTGTTCTCTGAAGTAACGTTTCATATAGCCAGGGTACACGCCTCTTGCATGCACATCCCCGAAGAAATAGTTCATATGCTCTGACTTCATTGCCGCAATGACATCGTCCGGGTTAGGCGTGAGTGGATACGTTGGCATACTGAGAATCATACAGCCGATCTGGGCCTGCGGGTTGATCTCATGTCCGATTTTGACCGCTGTAGCACTTGCTACAAGTTCGTGATGAATCGCCTGATACAGATCCTGCTTGCTCAGCTTGTCCTTCGGTGTGTAAATTCCGCCGCTCATGAAGGGTTCGTGCAGAATCGAGTTGATCTCGTTGAAGGTCAGCCAATACTTAACTTTATCCTTGTAGCGGGTGAATACCGTTCTGGCATACCGTTCGTAGAAGCCGACTAATTTGCGGTTAACCCAGCCGTCATACTGCTTCGACAAGTGCAGCGGAGTCTCGTAGTGGGAGAGGGTCACCAGCGGCTCAATGCCGTATTTGTGACATTCATCGAACAGGTCATCATAGAATTGCAGGCCTTGCTCATTCGGCTCCAGCTCATCCCCGTTCGGGAAGATCCGCGACCAGGCGATGGAGGTTCGGAAGACCTTGAAGCCCATTTCGGCAAAAAGCTTAACATCTTCTTTGTACCGGTGGTAAAAGTCGATCCCGACCAGCTTCATATTATCCTCGGTAGGCACCTCGGTGATCGGACCCTTGATTCCTTGCGGAGCTACGTCTTGGGTGGAGAGGCCTTTGCCGTCCTCGTTATATGCGCCTTCCAATTGATTGGCAGCTACTGCGCCGCCCCACAGGAAGCCTTCAGGAAATGGAGTACTCATGGATTATCCCGCCTTTTTTATAGTTATGATCAGATATGGTAAGCTATTAATATGTCCCATAATTCCATGCTAAATGTTGTAACGCGTTACATGTCAAGTATTATTTAAAAGATGAGAATTTATGTAAGGAGTGCCATCATGTCGAATCTGGATCAAATCGCCAAATTGTCGGGATTCTCCAAGGCTACGGTATCAAGAGTACTGAATCGTTCTCCCCATGTAAGTCAGGCGACGCGGGAGAGCATCCTGAAGATTATGGAAGAGCTGGACTACGTGCCGAACGGCAATGCCATTTCCTTGTCCAGAGGAGAGACGATGCAGATTGGGATGGTTACGGAGGGGATCAATGAGGTGATGCTGCCTTTTCTGAACAGCTTCGTGGAGACCGCCAGCCAGCACGGATATCAGACAATCATCTATACCTCCGGGGGCGATCCGGCCAAAGAGCTGCAAGCCTTCGAGGATATGCGCCGTAAAAGAGTCGATGCGCTGGTGATCAGCACCTGCGTCAATGATCAGGCACTCCTTGGCTCCTACTGCAAATACGGGCCGATTGTCTCCTGGCAGCGGATGGAGCTTCCGGAGATTCAGAGTGTCGCCATGAATCAATATGACGGGTACATGCTGGGACTTGAGCATGTGATCGGACAGGGTTATACGCGGATTGCCAATGCTTGGGGCAGGCCGACCAGTATGAATACCTCCGGGCGGATACAGGCGTATAGGGATGCTACCCGCAAATATCATCTGGAGGTGAACCCGGAATGGTCGCAGACGGGCATCTACTCCATCCGGCAAGGTGAGGAGCTGATCCGGGAGCTGCTGCTGAGTCCAGGAGGGCATCCAAACGCCATCCTCTGCGCCAATGATATGGTGGCGGCAGGTATACTGAGCGAGGCCCGCAGGCTTAAGGTGAAGGTGCCGGAGGAACTGGCGATTGTCGGATTCGACAATACGGAGCTGTCCCATACGCTGGGGATCACCTCGATTGATAATCCGATTGCCGCGCAGGCACAGAATGCGCTCTATTTGATTATCAGCAAGCTGGGGGGAAAAGAGACCGGGCAGCAGGAGCTTGAATTCCAGCTCGTACAGAGAGCTACTACTTGAATAAGCCGTGAACCGTCCAATTTGGGCGGGTTCGCGGCTTTTTGAGTTGCTCATGCTGAAAGCAAGTTTGCGTTGTCTCCGCCGTAAGTGGGCGGGACGAGGAAAGGAGGAGCAAAAGTGCACCTGAATCCGCCAGAAGTCGGCGGGACGAGCAAACGAGAGGAATAAATCCCTCTGAATCCGCGAAGCGGGGTGCCTCGTAAAACAGACAAAGGGCCATACCAAGCAGCCATTTACGGCACTTGGCATAGCCCTCGTTCAAGTTGAACTCCCCGCAGGAGCTTCAGAAAATAATCTTCTGCGCCGCCATGATCCGGCCGATCTCAAAGATGGCGGCGCATTCCACGAAATGAACCTCGGAGATGATCGAATGGTCATGCGTTCTGTAGTAATACCTGCCGTCGGTATACACGTGATCATAGATGAGGCTGATGTCATACACCGAGGTGGGGTAGAGCTCCCCTTCGCCCTTGGCGATCCCCGCCGTGATAGAATGATGTCCTGAGCCTTCCACGAAGGAGATGCCAAGAGGGAGCCAGAGGGTAACCTGATGATCCTTATCCTGCCGCCAGCTTCCGTTCAGGGTACCTTCACCGATACGGATCAGACTGTCGCGCAGCTTGCGGGGAATCCAGGGGGAGGGGAAGACCAGATCACGTGCCAGGTTGATGATTCTGCTGCTGTTGTCAATCTGCCGCATCAGGAAGTGGAAGCTCCGTCCGTCCAGCGTAACCTCGGCCCATTCATCAAAGAACAGGTTGTCCGAGAACATCCGCTCCATCTGATCGACCTCCCCATAGAGCGCGGGCGTCAGCATGAGCTGGCTCTGAATACGCCTACCTATCAGCCTTATGAAGTCCACGATCGGGTGGGTCTCCGGCTGGAAATAACCATAATTGATATCGTAATAAAAGCCGAGATTCTCATTGATTAAATCCTTGGCGAACGCCATGAGATTATCGAATTCTTGTTTCATCGTCATGCAAAAGCTGCTCCTTCAACCATATGATAATGTGCTTATCATATTACGTGCTATGCTCCCCTGTCTGTGATGAAAACAGCAGGTAAAGATTGGTTTAGCCTGCTGAACACCCTTTTTGGTATGGCGGGAACGCGGAGAACGGGTTTCAGCCAACCTTAACCTTAGACGCCCGGTGCTGCCGTACGGACCGGAAACATCCGGCTGAACAGGAAGCGGGTCAGCGGACCGGCCACCAGCAGCTGTAGCGGCAGGGCGCAGATGAAATTAAGCCCCAGGATGGAGAAGTAATGACGGAAGAAGTTGTCCCCGAATCCGAAGTGTGCTAGTGTGCCGTATAGAGACATGAGGATGACCATACCGCAGACCATGAAGCACGAGATCGTCAGCACTTTGCGGATCTGGGGCGCAGAAGGCTTCACTATTTTGAAGGCCAGCCCTTTGGCAACTCTGCCAACCACCACAATATCACAGAACAGGGCCACGGCAAGTGCCGGGAGCAAGCCCACAGCCACATCCATGAACAGCCTGCTGTTGAATCCGTTAGCTATAATCACATTGTAAAAAGACATAAAGACAACCATGCAAAAACACATCATACTGGTGAAAATTAAAGCTTCTTTTTTGTTACGGCCCATGTTTCCGAACTCCCTTAAATGTAAGTTTGTCAAACTTCACTTATAGTAGCAGTGGGATGGATTAATGTCAACCTAGTTGACAATTTGGACGACAGGGATTGTCGTTAAGACAGAACTGCATTTCTATCATGGAGGTTTTGTAGATGAATGAGTACATAAGCGGGTTGAATCTGGTCGATATGATCAGCGAAAAGCATAAGGTGCTGCGGGACAAGGTAAACCAGATGAGCGGCGAGCCGCTGAATAAGACGGAGACGCATATTCTGGCGATGCTGGAGCAGCACGGCGTTCTGTCCATTTCGGAGATCAGCAGGCTGATCAGCATTTCCCGCCAGGGCACGCAAAAGACGATCAACAATCTGCTGGCCGAAGGTTACGTAGATACTGCTGCTAAGGAAGGGAACAGCCGGGACAAGCCTATCGTGCTCACTGCGAAGGGGACAGCGGCTTGCCGGAGTATGCTGGAGATCAAGCAGAATATTGAGGCCGAAATCACGGCCCGGATCGGCAGGGAGCAGGTGGAGCTGCTGCGTACGCTGCTTACTCAGGACTGGCTCTGAGACATCCTGAAAATGGCTGAATATAGCAAAAAAAGCTGAAATAAGCAAACGGGACGAAGTGGAAAGCCTGCTTGGTCCCTTTTGCTGTGTCTTTCGGCGAATTTCATTTGTTATTCATTGTTTGGGGTTTGTCTAGGATATCTGCATATATACAGATGGTGATAAAAGAATTAATGTAGTATCGAACGGCAGCAAAAATAGTGTCTGTATCCAAATATAGGTCCAGATTTTATTTGTGCAACAGGGGTAATATAACAATAAAAAAGTCGGTGAGTGATGATGATGTCTTCGGTAAAAAGGTTCCTGATCGGACGGCCGCTGAAGTCCGATCAGCTGGGAGAACAGAAGCTTAACAAAACCAAGGCCTTAGCCATTCTGTCCTCGGATGCCTTGTCCTCTGTGGCTTATGGCCCGGAGCAGATTCTGCTGGTGCTGATCACGATTAGTACAGCCGCGTTCTGGTACTCTATACCTATTGCAGGCGGGGTATTGGTGCTGCTGCTGGCCCTGATACTCTCCTATAGGCAGATCATCTTCGCCTATCCCCAGGGCGGCGGGGCTTATGTCGTATCCAAGGAGAATCTGGGTAAATATCCGGGTCTGATTGCCGGGGGCTCCTTGCTCGTCGATTATATTCTAACCGTAGCGGTCAGTGTCTCTGCGGGAACGGATGCGATCACTTCAGCTTTTCCGAGCCTGCATCCTTATAATGTGATAATTGCCATCATCTTCGTACTGCTGATCACGACACTCAATCTGCGCGGGGTCACCGAGTCGGCATCCTTCCTGGCGTATCCGGTCTATCTGTTCGTCCTGGCGATGTTCATTATGATCGGTCTGGGCCTGTTCAATGTGCTGACCGGAAGAGTACCGGCGGAGCTTCACACCTCACTGGGAACACCGGTGGCCGGAATCAGCCTGTTCCTGCTGCTGCGGGCGTTCTCCTCGGGCAGCTCGGCGCTGACGGGGGTGGAGGCCATATCGAATGCGATCCCCAATTTCAAGGCGCCGGCACCGAATAATGCAGCTAAAACCTTGGCGGCGATGGGGATTCTGCTCGCGCTGTTATTCTCAGGCATCGTCTTCCTGGCGTATTATTACGGCATTGCTCCGCGTGAACAGGTCACGGTGGTATCCGATATTGCCGAGCATGTCTTTGGCCGCAACTTCATGTATTATGTCGTGCAGGGAACGACAGCCTTAATTCTGGTTCTGGCGGCGAACACCGGATATTCCGCATTTCCGCTGCTCGCTGTGAATCTGGCGAAGGATAAATTCATTCCCCGGATGTTCACCGTGCGCGGAGACCGGCTGGGGTACTCGAACGGCATTCTCAGCCTGGGCATCTTGTCGATCATCCTGATCATTGCCTTTGAGGGGCGGACGGAGCATCTCATTCCGCTGTATGCAGTCGGGGTCTTCATCCCGTTCACCCTGTCGCAGACAGGCATGATCGTCAAATGGCTCCGGCACAAGCCGGAGGGCTGGCTGCCTAAGCTGATCATCAATGCAATCGGGGCGCTGATCAGCTTCATTGTCACGATGATGTTCTTCCTGACCAAATTCACGCAGGTCTGGCCGGTCCTGGTCTTCCTGCCGCTGATTATCCTGTTCTTCTACCGCATCTACAAGCATTATGAATCGGTCGCCGATCAATTGCGGGTAGCCACCTGCGGGGAGCCGCCGCTTGCGATTGAAGGGAATATCATCATCCTGCCGGTAGCAGGGATTACCCATGTGGTGGAGAATTCCTTGCGGTATGCCAAGTCGCTGAGTGCGCAGCAGATTATCGCCGTCCACATCCCGTTCGAGCGGGAGGATGACGCTATTTTCGAAGAAAAGTGGAAGAAATTCCATCCTGAAGTACGGCTGGTAACGCTGTATTCACCTTACCGCAGCATCATTCATCCATTGACCAAGTTCATTGATACGGTTCAGCGCAAGGCCAGCGAGTCGAATTATCAGGTTACCGTCATCGTCCCTCAATTCATACCGAAGAAGGGCTGGCATAACATCCTGCATAACCAGTCCAGTCTGCTGATCCGCGCGCATCTGCTGTACCGGCGCAATGTAATTATTACTACCGTCCCTTATCATTTGAAAAAATAACAAGATTATGCGCAGGGAAGCCTCCAGCTTACGGATATCCGCAGGCTGGGGGCTTTCTGTACCTCCCCGCCATGTGATAAGCTTGACTCCATAAGCGCAGATTTGCTTCTGCAAGGTTCGGTTAGGCAATACAACAGTCAGCGGATGGAGGGACAGAGGTTGAAGAAACGCAGGTTGAACGGGAATAGAATCAAGGCAATACTGATTATGCTTATGCTTGTCCTGCTGCTTACAGGCTGTGCGCAAGGCACGGCCCATGTGACCGTGAAGAAGGACGGCTCACTGGATCTGGCCTTCAGTCTTATGCTGGATGCCCGGGCAGAGAAGCTGGTCAGCGGCAAGGTGGAGGAGCTTCTGACCACCCGGCTGGCGGCCGCAGGCATAGAGCTGAAGAAGACGGCAAGCGGCAAATCAACGGAATATCAATTTCATAAATCGTATGCTTCAATGGAGGAGCTGAAGAACAGCAGCAGTGGCATAGATATTGTGGAGGCTGAGGTGGGACAGACGGACAGGTGGCTGTATACCAAATACGATGTGGTTGCCCAGCCTAAGCTGAATGCCTACTCTGATGAGATTATCGACGGCATCGGCAGCTTGAATGTCCCTAAGTCCCTGGTGCGGCTGCTGATGGGCAGCTTCTCCGTCGATTTCAAATTAACGATTCCCTATGATCTATACGGGGCTAATAATGCGGCCGAGCAAGACGGCAACACGTTAACCTGGCATGTGTCCCTTGCGGATTCCGAGCCGATTCAGCTGGTAGTCTATGTACCAGATATCAGGAATATTGCGATTACTGCAGGCGGCATCTTGCTTATTCTGACCGTACTTCTTACATGGTTTATCAGAAAAAGAAAGCTGAAGAGGCTCAAGGCCCCGCCTGAAGCCACGGCGCCTACTCATCGTCCGGGACCGCTCTAAGCTTTGTATGGAAGCTGTCACGGTATTGGCCGGGGGTCATCCCCTCCTGCTTACGGAAGGAACGGATGAAGTTCTGTGAATTGTTGTATCTCAGGCGGGAGGCGATATCCTTCACGGGCATATCGGTCTCCTCCAGCCATTTTTTGGCCATTTTGAACCGGTACATGATCAGGTAATCACTGAAATAATACTGCGTTTCCTTGCGGAATACACTGCTGATGTAGTTCGCGTTATAATGCAGCCGGGAAGCACACTCCTCCAGCGTCAAATCCTGGTCATACTCATGCTGGACGATGTCGATCAGCTTCTCGGAGATATTATGATACTGGGCGTTCTGCCTGCTGTGGAAGATGACGATGACCGGCTGGATCACAATGGTCCAGAACCAGTCCTCAATCTCAGCCACGATATGCAGATCGGTCAGCTCCTCGAACAGGGAACCGCTCGCGTGGTAGATCTGATTCAGCGTAATTCCCGATTCCTGCATCATAATGAGCGTATTGTTCAGCAGCCGGGTCAGCGGAATCTGATATTCCTGCGGCGAGAGTCCCAGCGCAAAAATACACTTAAACAGCTTATGCAGCAGCTCCTTCGCCTTATCGCTGTCAGCCAGCTTGATGGCATCCATCAGGTCATTTTCCGTGTGGGTCGGGTAGTTCAAATTGAGATAATGTTTGCCAGAGTTAAGGTTCTCGTACTGGATGATGATGCCTTTGCCCAGGGTAATCCGGTGCTTCAGGGCTTCCAGACTTTCCCTGTAGGCAATGGACATTTTGTCAAACGAATGAAACGGCAGGCTCAGCCCAATGCTGACCTGCAGCTTCAGGACCTCGTTAATCTCCTGCTGGAGCTTCTCCGTAAGCGCATAGAGCATCCGGTGAAAAGCTTCCGTTCCCTCATCCTCACTGCCGATGACAACCGCCAGCGCATGACCCATCAACACAGGGGTTAGCCTGTGCTGCACAGAGACCAGCTCCTGAGTCATATTATGAGCTGCGAATAACAGCAGATTGAGGTCCTTTTTCTCATAGCTGTTCTCCTCGGAGAAGTCGATGCTCAGCGTAATGACAGCCATCGTCTTCCACTCCTTGACTTGCTTGCCGTACCCGTATTGCTCCAGCTCCTCCATCAGCTCGCGTCTTCTCAGATTGCCTCCGAACGCCTGAATCAGAAAGAAGGTCCGCACCTGCCCGAGATGCTGGCTAACCTCCTTCTCCAGTTGTGACTTCGATTGGAACAGGGAATGCACCTGCTCGCCGATGAGCTGGAATTCATCCGTACGCCCTGCCCGCAGACCGGGACGGCGCAGTCCAATCTGAGTGAGCAGCCGTTCGATAGGTGTGTACATGCGCCGGGAGCCCAGCCAGGCCAGCAGCACAGACAACAGCAGCATGAACGTGCAGACGAATACCGTGTAGGTGCCGATTTTGCCGGATTCGCGGGTCAGACTCTTGATGGAGGTGGCCGACAAATAGATCCAGCCGTTCAACTGGGAACGCATATAGGTGATCGAGTAATCGGCTTCATTAAGCTTGATCTTGAATTGTCCCGATGGCTCGGCGGCAGCGGCGATCTGCTCGAAGCCCGTGAATCCGGCCGCTGCGGCAGGCTCTCCGATCAGATTGCGGTCCGGATGCAGCAGAATCCGTCCGCTTTTATCCAGCACCATAATACTGTCCAGCGGCTGCATATCGGGATTAATGAAGTCCTGAAGACTGCAGGCGGGAATATTGGCCAGAGCCAGTCCGTATTTCTGCAGCTTGGTCGTGGGCAGCTTCTTAATCAGACTGATGCTGTACTTGCAGCCGGTCACGTTAATGCTCTCTTCGCTGTAGAACAGGGAGGAGGGGTTCAGCACCCAGGAGGAGGAGCCTTCCACATTCAGCAGATTCGTGAGCTGCTCGTAATTGCGGTATTCATTCAGCCGGTAGAGCCCGGAGTTCTTGATCATCCAGTTCTGGCGCTGATTGAGCAGGATGACATCTTCCAGCCGCGTATCGAAGGACTGCATATTACGGATCTCATTGCGGATGTCGTTATATAAAATGAAATCGTTTTCATTCAGCGGATTGTTCAGCGCCTTCTTCAGCACCGAAGAGTTCACGACCTGGTTCAAGGTGTGGTTGACAGTATTCAGCTTATGCTCTACATTTGAGGTGATTTGTAAAATGAGTTCCTTTTTGCTTTCGTTAACATTTTTTTGAATTTCGCTGGAGGATGTGAAATAGGAGAACGAGCCAATGAACAGCACCGGCAGGATGCTGATGGCGAACGCGAACATAGTTAATTTACTGAGAAAGCTAAGCTGTTTCAACAGCGTTCAGCACCTTTGCATGAAATATGGAAATCACTGTCTTAAGTGTATGCATCACGAAGGATAATAACAATAATCATCTGGTGTCGCAATAATCATTTTCTCTAATCATTCATACATAAGCTACATTATTCAATAGATAGGCTTCTAAGGCAGATAAATATTACGCTTCAGGGGGTTATGGAATGTTCAACCGGTTAACGGGCAGGAAGAAAGCTCTTGCAGGGTGCTTCATCCTATTCTTATCGTTCATGATGTTAAGCGCTTGCAGCGGGGATAAGTCTGGGCGTTCCGATTCAGCGGGTGTACCGGCACCGATCTCGATTCTGGCACCGCTGCATTTTCCGCAGACGCCTTCAGCGGAGCTGATCGCCGAGATTGAGAGACTGACCGGGACTCAGCTTGATATTACCTGGGTGCCGGAGGGCGTCTACACGGACAAAATGAATACCGCACTGACCACCGGCTCCCTCGGCAAAGTAACGTTCGTGAAATTCACCGATTATAATCCGGTCAAGAATATGATCCGCTCGGGCGCTTTTTGGGAGATTGGTCCCTATCTGGCAGAATTTCCGAATCTCAGTCAGTTGAATGCGGCGATTCTTAAGCAGACCTCGGTGGACGGAGGAATCTATGGCCTGTATACCGAAAGGCCGGCTTCCCGGCAGGGCATTATTATCCGCAAGGACTGGCTGGATAAGCTGCAACTCAGTCCCCCCGGAACGCTGGAGGAGCTGTATGAGGTGATGGAGCAATTCACCATCAATGACCCGGACGGCAACGGCAAGGCAGACACCCTTGGACTGGTGGACCGCAACGATCTGGTGTACGGGGTATTCAAGACGTTAAGCTCCTATTTCGGCACGCCGAATAACTGGAAAATCGAAGATGGACAGTTCATCCCGGAATTCGCCACCCCTGAATATATGGACACGATGAACTTCATGCGCAAATTATACAAGGAGGGGATCATTAACCAGGATTTCGCCCTGACCAGCAAGGAAGTGCAGCGGGACAAATTCATCCGGGGAACGGCCGGGATCTTCATCGGGAGCATGACGGATGTGCAGCGGCTCTCTATTGAGGCCAAGGCGATCAACCCCAAGGCAGAGCTGACGCTGATTAACCGGATTAAAGGGCCGGACGGATATAAGGTATGGTCCATACCCAAGTACAACGGCTTGTACCTCTTTTCACGTAAAGCCATTGCTACCGAGCAGGAGCTGAAGCAGGTGCTGGGATTCTTCGACCGCACGATGGATGAGGATGTAGCCAACCTGATGGCTTACGGCTTCGAGGGCCGCCACTATAAGCTGGATGTATACGGCAAAGTGATTCTTCCGGAAGAAACGTCCCAGCTGCGGGTGTATGAGGTCAATCCGCTCAATTCCCTTATGATCGCTGATGTAGGCAATACCCATATCAAGGAGGTCGCACAAAAGGAGCAGCTCACCGCCCTGGCCGACCAGCTCAGCCGGGATAACGAGCAGTTTCTGGTCGATGACCCCACCGTGTCACTCACCTCGCCGACCTATGACGAGAAGAACGCCGAGCTGTCTGCCATCATCGTGGATGCCACCTACAATTATATTCTCGGTAATATCGACGCCGCCGGCTTCGCCGGAGAGGTTGAGAAATGGAAGACCAGCGGCGGCAGCCTGATTATTCAGGAGTATGGGGAGGCGGGGGCGAAGGCGCGGGGGTTGGAGGAGTGAGGGATACAGGGGCAGAGACGGAATTACGGCCAACTCAGAGATAACCCGCTCCATGTTCGCTTACAACTTCTAAATTGTGGTAAGATAAGGGTTATTCTAACTTTCTGGATTATAAGGAGAAAACATGAAACCAATCGTTATCCAACCTGTCAACGCCCAGAATTGGGAAGAAGCTCTAGAGATATCTGTCTGTAAAGAGCATAGGCACTTCGTTCCTTCAGTGATGGAGTCGCTAGCATATGCCTATATCAAGCCGTGGGATGAAGCGTTAGATCCGTATATTCTGTCCATTGATGGCGAAATTATCGGATTCTTCTATCTTTCATTTACTCCCGGAAGCTCAGATAATTACTGGATTGGCGGGTTTCAGATTGACCACAGGCACCAACGAAAAGGCTACGGGAAACAAGCAATGATAGAAATCATTAAGTTCATTAAAGAAGTTCATCCGAAGTGCAGCCTAATATCCTTAACGGTGGAACAAGAGAATTCAGTAGCACAGAAGCTGTATGAAGGATTAGGATTCACCAGCGAGCAGCGCTTGAACCAGGATGGGGAGATCATCTATACCATTCAGCTTGGCTGAAGATCAATTCATAATGAAGGTTGTGAACACTTTGACTATTGTTGAATTACATAAGATTACCCCCGAGCTGGAACACGAATGCACTCAATTGAGCGTGAGCACGGAGCAGTTGGACTTGGTTGCAAGTAATGCAGAGTCCCTTGTACATGCGGTAAATGAGCCTACCTCTGTACCCTACGGCATTTTTGCTGAAGGAACGATGGTCGGATTTATCCTGTTTGACAATGAGAGATATACTGACGGTTACTATTGGATTCTGAGATTTATGATTGACGGCAAATTTCAGGGCAAAGGTTATGGGAAATTAGCCATTCAAGAAGTCATTAAGATGCTCAGAGCCTGGGAGGACTGCAAACAGATCAGGGTATCGCATATTCCGCATAATCTAACCGCCAATAAGCTCTATAAGGATGTGGGATTCACCGAGACTGGGGAGTTTGAAGATAACGGGGATATTATATTGGGTTATGTGATGTGAGCATTTTCTTAGGCCTTGAGTGAATCCTCAAGGTCTTTTTTTTGCGTCCGAAACTATGCATTACTCTATTCATGAAAGTGAGGGGGATGGCCATTATACCAATAGTGGCAATCATAATGCCAAAAATTTAAATTTTAGGAAAAATACATAAATAAAGCTTGAAAATTGAATCGACCACTGGTATATTTTGTATAGATAAAAGGGATTTTATTCAATTTATTGCCAAAAATAATAAGAAAGGTGGTTGTGACTTGGAGGCAACAAGCACAATTTTATCGGAATTGGAGGAGTATCTGAAACAGACGGACTTGACGATTACCCAATTCGCCAAGCGTTCACAGCTTCACTCCGGGACACTCAGTAATATTATTAATGGGCACCGGCCTATTGCGATGCAGCAGTTGGACCGGATCACCCGGGCCATGGGACAGGAGGAGGGATTCTTCTACGATCTATACATCACTAATTACATTATTGAAGGTTCGACAGACTGGCGCAGGGTTGGCCCGTTGTTGCTACGCTGTGCTGAGCTGGACAAGCTGGGCAGTATTCGGAGAATTGCCCGCCATGTTATGGATAATCTGATGTATGCCCCCCTGTTGTTCGATACGGCTGAAGAGCTGTTTAACGCCGGGAAAAAGGAGGCTGCTGCCGCAATCTACGAGATTGTCGCCGAGACCGAACGATTCCAGCATTCAGAGCGGCTGGCGCTCTGCCATTACCGGTTGTTTACTATTTCGCTTAGCGATGATCAGGACAGAAACCTGTGGGTGGCCAACCAGTTTGAACCTTTCGTTGAGCGCTTGGACGAAATAGATCAGCTGGATGCACTCAAAGAGCTTGCCAATACATATCGTTCCTTACAGCGCTGGGACAAGGTCGATGAATGCGCCGCCAAGATGGGTCACAAAGCTAGAATTCAATATGACTTGAAGGTCCGGCCTGAACGGCGAATGTCCGAGTCTACCAAGCTCCCCGGCAGACCCCTGTTCTTCTATATCGCCTACAGTGACTTGTTGCGGGGCAATGTTTGTGATGAGTTTGGGGATTATGAGGGGGCGTTGGGTTACAAATATTCATATTCTGATCTAAGTTGGGTAAGTGAGCAGGGCGATGAGGTCGAGCATTGGAGAAATCTATTTCATGAATGGTCCATAGCTAATATTTATATAACAAAGCTGTTAAGTGGAGACATCACAGTATTGGAATCATATGTCGGATATATTGATAAACACAGAAATGAACTAGTCATGGGATTATTACATATTTTGAGAGCAGCTAATAAAAATCAACTTAATATTGATAGAACACTTGAGTTATATCAGCAAGAGATAGAAGAGATATTAAATGATCTTGTTAAAGGCAGCTATTCCAGAAACCTTGCTATGGATCGGCAAGCTAATTTAATATATGAACTTGCTTATTATTATTTAAATAAAGAGGAGCACTCTAAAGGTTTTGATTTATTGTTAAAAACTATAATAAATTTCCAAAACTTAAATAATGAAAAGAATATACTTGAATGTGTGACTCTATTTGAAAGGTTTAGAAACGTAGCCAATCAAGAAATTCAGGATCAGTATCAAACTCAACTTTTAGGAGGGTTTTCTCATGAAGAAAAAGGTTGTTATATTTCTTACGGTTTTTAGCATTATTTTAGTGCCAATTGTGGTAGGGCCAACCGTGCCTAGCTCTCCTGGAATTACATTGTTCAATCACGGAGAAGGCTGAATAATTCCTTCAAGTCTCAAATCACCATCATCCTACAAGCTAAACTTAAAGTCCTACTACAGATTCTTGTGGTGGGATTTTTTCAGTAACATCAGCCAGCTCGTTTCCCCAATCAAGCAGACTTCAAGCACACACCTGAACGATGTGCAGAAATATACGTATTTCCACAATGGAGCTGTTGATGCAAAAAGAAGGCCCCGCCGCTTCAGCGGTGGGGCTTGATAGGGGGCTAATCTACGATACAGACAATATATTCTCCGCGGCCCTTGCCTGATTTAATTACGCCCAGTTCTTTAAGTCTTGAAATATTCTTCGCAATACTTGAGGATGAGGCATCCAGTGTATTATCAAATAATTGTCTATGGAAAACCTCCCCATCTTCCATCCTGCTAATCCATTCAAACATCGTTTTGGCATGTCCTTTGCCCAGCAATTCACGAGTATGTTTGATTTTATCGTAACGCTGTAGTTGTCTAAGAACCTTCGTAAGTGATGCGTTTACGCACTCCAGATAAAAAACAATGAATGGTTTTAAATTACCTTGAGTGGCCTCCATCAGCGTATCATAGTAATCTTCAATTCTTTTATCGAAGAATTCTTCAACACTAAATGCATCCTTTATGGTGGCTAAATCACTATGAATCAACCCGACCAAGGTAGAAAATGCACGAGCGGTTCTTCCATTACCGTCAGGAAAAGGGTGGATATAGCCAATTAAATGATGAGTTATTCCAGAAATGATGAGTGGATGGAGTTTTTTATTAAAATCAGCATTTGTAGTATCATACGGGTTACTGTATCCGGTTACGCTGGTATACAACCAAGCGAAGTAAGCCTGCATGAGACGCGGAACCTCAGTAGAGGCTGGGGGTTGATAACTGACATGTCCATCACCATCATGAAGAGCTACTGGAATATTTCTATATCCTTCGGGATAACTGGTCAATTCTTTCATTAAAATATATTGTATTTTCTTTAGTACAGACTCATCCATATCTGAAAAGTCAAGGGTTGGATTTAAGGTGTACAGGTACTCATAAGTTTCAAAAACGTTTTTAACTTCGATTTGAGCTTTTTGTTTAATCGTCATTGGATTTTTTTTGTAATTTTGATAAAGCTGTTCAACCTCTTTGAATTCCAGTTTATTTTGTTCGATTTTGGTAGTGAAATGCGCTGTCTTAACTAAAGAGTTACGTAAAATAGTAGGAGTTAAAGGATGGCTTTTTAAGCCGAGTCTTGCTAATGCACCTATATTCCTCTCCGCTTCTAAAATAAGCTGCTGAATCTCGTAATCAAAAGGATTTATTTTCGGCTGATACACTAACCTGTCTTTTGCGTTGTCGAAATGTTTATATGCAGATACGTAAGGCACTCTTACACCACCGTTTACATGGTTTTATATTGTTAAACCAGTCTACACTAAAGCCCCGCCGCGCGAAGGCATTCCTTAGACTTATGCTGATTAATACAAATATTCCTTCGAAAGTTCCATTATCTTTATATCTGTTCAATGTTAATCTGTCCAGAGGAAAAGATCTGTATCTAATAAACATGAATGAAAGATGGTGCTGAGATGAGTATTCGTTACGCTTCAAATATTGAGTTTATCACTAAGGAGGCGCTGCAAGAGTTATTTCTATCTGTAAATTGGGAGTCTGGGAAATATCCGAATGAGCTTCTGCAAGCAATTCAAAGCTCTCATTCCATTGTGGCGGCTTGGGATGGAGATAGGCTTATTGGCCTGGTAAATGCTCTGTCTGATGGTATTTTAACAGTGTATTTCCATTATATGCTTATCGATCCCAGTTATCAGGGGAAAGGAGTAGGTAGAGAAATGATGACCACTATGCTCAAACGATATAAAGAATATAAAAATAAAGTGCTGATTTCTTATCCGAGTGCAGTGGAATTTTATTATAAGTGTGGATTTTCGAGTGAGCATGGAGCTACGCCTATGTTTATTTCAGAGTTGGTCTAATGCCGCACTTCTCCCGGGAATGATACGGGCCAGTTGATTATTACGGAGTCTCCCGATTGCTCATCACTTCAATTAATAGGTAATAGGTTTGCCCCCAACTTGAATCCATGATGAAAGGCAGCTTCCACCTGCATACTGTTCACGCTGTCGCACAAGTCCAAATATTCCTCTAATTCTCGAAACACTTCTTCCCCTAACCGTTCACGCCATTGCTGTGTCTCCGCTGTTACCTGTCTGTATGCAGAACGATATTCTGGATGTGATGGCACAATATTCATATCGGGTTGAAGCTTCATCGCAGCGCTTGAATGAGATACCTGCACATGGTAGGATATTTATGCAGTCTGCTTATCTAAGCGGTTGCGTGGTAGGAAGTAGCGGTGTTCTTCGCGGGACTTACGCTGCTTCCTTTTTTATTTTTGGAGCTCGTCAAACACCTTTTCAATCCCTTTGCGGACAATTGCAGAACGTGACGTATTCAGCTTTTCGGCAGCAGCATCAAGCTTGCTCATGATTTCCTGATCGACACGTATCTCAATTGTTTTGCTTTTGGGATTGTCAGATGGTGGACGCCCCATCTTTTTAGAGGACATTTCATCACCCCTTTTTTGCCCTGACATTAATATATTGTTGACCGGACAATAAGTCAATGAGGTCGTTCATGATTGATCTATCTTTTCAGCCGAAAAATGAAGCTAACGCCGATGAAAATACAGAATAAGATAAGCATAATGGCAAGGGGAAGGAATGGGTTAATGAGCGGTCAAGTCTATGTGGAGTATAGACGATTAGGTTTCTTTGCTGTACAGACTGAAGATAATTATTTCTCCATCATCGAGGTTCAAAGTAACCTCCCTTCTTTGGGAAACAAATTAATTGGAGAACTTAATTCATTGGGTGAGAAATCACTATATAATGAAACAACTAAAGAAGAATTAAAGGTATCCATTAAATCTACACAGTTAACCCTGGTTGAAGCGAAGAGTTATATAAAGAAGGCTGTAAGAGGAATATAGTTCTCCTGGAGATGCGCTAAAATGTTGCAGATAATGCATCTCTGAATTGCTCATATCAGGATATAACAAAGGAATGTTGCACGAAATGCAGGAATTTTCTCTTTGGGCGGCTTAGAAGGGTAGCGTCAAGAAGTTTGTGTAAGAGAGTAGAAGTGCCTCCCCCGGGTTACGGGTTGGTATGTAGTGTTTCTGGGGGGAGGGGGAACCCCGACCCCCAGAAACTGGATTCCTCTGCTACGCCTCTTCCGGTGTGGGCAAAGAGGGGTAGCGTGTTTCGAATAGCTCTTTTAGCTTCTTTTTAACGGCATCCATGCCAAAGCCTTGGGCGACCCGCCCTGCATGACGTTCATTGTATTCAAGCATCTCCAGGTACACGATTTTCTCTGCTGCATCCATGTTCGTCAGACTGTTCATCGGTTTCAGGCGCTTGCGGATTTCCTTGTTCATCCGCTCGATGGGGTTCGACGTGTAGATCGCTTTGCGGATCGACTCCGGATACTTGTAGAACGTCAGTAGTGTGGATAACTGTTCCTCCCAGGACCTCATTTCCTTCGGATACAGCTTGTTCCACTTGGCTTTGACCGTATCAAAGTTAGCCCGGGCTACCACTTCATCCGGTGCTGTATATACGGTTTTCAACGCTTCAATGACATCGGTTTTGTGCTCCATCCGGATTTTAGGGAACGTGGCCCGCACTTTATGCACTACGCAATGCTGTACATCCGCCTGAGGATAGGTCTCTTTAAAAGCCGCATCCAGCCCCGGTAGTCCATCAAACACACCCAGCAGTACTTCCTGCGCTCCGCGGTTGTACAGGTCTTTGAGCACTTCTCGCCAGCCATTTGAACTCTCTTGGCCACCCACGTAGAACCCGAGAATTTGACGCTGTCCCTCCTCGTCAATCCCCATCGCAAAGTAGACCACTTCGCCACGAACCGTGCCCCGTTTCAGCTTCACGTAGAGCCCATCCAAGTAGATCACGGAGTACCGTTTGCTCAGTGGCCGTTTCTGCCACTGGTGGATATCGTCAAGCACCGTAGCTGTAATATTGCTGACCGTGGTGGGGGAGTAGTGGCTGCCAAACATACTTTCAATGAATCGGGCCACATCCCGCGTGCCCATGCCCGATTTGTACATTTGGATGACGGCCTCTTCTAACCATCCGTCCCGCCGCTGGTACGGCTCAAACATTTGCGTCTGGAAAAGGCTTTGGCGGTCCCGGGGCACCTGGAGGTCCTCGATATGGCCGTATTTCGTGTGTAAGTCTCGCGTATAGTAGCCGTTGCGACTATTGCTGGCACCTGCTTCTTCACTGTCCATAAACCCCTGGATCTCGGCGCGCAACAAGAGTTCCATGTTGTCTTTCACAAAATCTTTAACAAGTTTTTCAAATAGATTATTCAGAGAACTTTCGGGTAAAATATTCATTGGTAGGGTTCCTCCTTGGTGGTTTCGCAATCCCGAGGATACCCTACTTTTTTGGTGCTTGACTAGGCTCCAAATCTTGGTACACAACTTACTTTACGCCATCCTTAGAAGAGAAAGAATGCTGCTTTTTCTGCAACATTTTTGGATTATGGTTAGTTTATGAAGAGGAATGTTGTAATTTGTGCAGGATTTCTGAGTAATAGCAGACTAATCAGCGTTCTCTTTCAACAAAGCCCCGCCGCGCGAAGCGGCGGGGCTATTCCTTTGCCCCCCTTTCAAGGATAGGCCTTGAAAGCCCCCAAACTGGAGCGGCAGAAAGGGACGGAGGGAGGTTTGGAACTGGAGGAGCGGTAGCGTCCGCCTTTAGGTTTGGATTTCTACCGCTAGCAGCGGTCCGAATCAAGAAATCCAAACCTAACAGCGGCCGGAAGTCCAAAGCTCACGCAGTCCCGCCCCCCGCCGCACCCACCCGCAACGCAGACCCGCCCCCCGCGCACTAGCTTTCAATGCATATCCCCCCATCACACGATAATCATTAACCCACACCTCTCGCTGCAGCGCACCTTTATGAGCAAATGATTGTTTTCGTAATCCAGCGCAGAGCGTAATGTGAGGCTTGTAACCAATACAAGTTAAACGGAGGTCAAAGAGGAATGACGAAAAAATCCTTCACCCTGCTCCTAAGCTCGCTGCTGACACTCAGCATGTTGTCCGCTTGCGGCGGTAACAACAACAAAGAGGCAGCAGCCACGAAAGACCCGGGCGCCAGCACCGGGACCAACACAACCGCAACCACGGACCCGGCCGCAGAGCCGGAGAAGCCCACAGAGATCAAGATTATGCTACCGCTGAATACGACAGATACTCCACCGGATACGATCAAGACGGAAGTGGAGAAAGTAACGAATACGAAGCTGACCTATCAGTTCTTCCCGGCAGATACGTATGAAGAGAAGCTGAACTCCTCGTTCGCCACAGGCTCCCTGCCGCAGGTGACGTACCTGAAGAACCAGACCACCTTCCTGCAGATGAAGGAAGCGATCAAGGACGGGCAGTTCTGGGAGATCGGGCCGCTGCTCAGCGAATTCCCGAACCTAAACAAGCTGAAGCCGGAGATTCTGGGTAACACGAAGGTAGACGGCAAGCTGTATACCCTGTACATCGGCCGTCCGCTGGCCCGCCAAGGGATTATTTACCGCAAGGACTGGGCGGATAAGCTGGGACTGAAAGCGCCGGCCAACACGGAGGAATTGTTCGCGATGGCTAAGGCTTTTACCGAGCAGGACCCGGATGGCAACGGTAAAAAGGATACCATCGGTGTTGTTGACCGCAACGAGTTAGTGTATGGTGCGTTCAAAACCGTCTCCTCCTGGTTCGGCACGCCGAACAACTGGGCCGAGAAGGACGGCCAGCTTGCGCCGGAGTTCACTTTTTCGCAATACATCGATACGATGGATTTCTTCAAAAAGCTGCGCGAAGGCGGTTACATGAACCAGGACTTCGCGGCAACCAGCAAGACGGATGCGGTCAATATGTTCACCAGTGGCAAGGCGGGGCTCTATATCGGCGGTTCGATGCAGGACATCGATTCCCTGAACAAGGACCTGATCAAGAACGTGCCGGATGCCGTACTGGATACGCATAGTATGGTGGCTGGACCTGACGGCAAGTTCGCCCAGTGGATGATTCCCGGCTATAACAACGTCGTGCTGTTCCCGAAATCGGCGGTGAAGGATGAAGCGGAGCTGAAGAAGATCCTGAAGTTCTTCGACTACATGATGACTCCTGAAGTATCGAACCTGATGTACTGGGGTATTGAAGGAACGCACTACACCGTCGTGGACGGCAAGGCCAAAGCGACCGACAATAAAGAGCTGATCGAGCGTGAGGTCAAAGGCTTCAAAGACAGCGTCATCGGCGAATACGAAACGAACGGCATGTATCAGAGTCTGAACGTGCTGCCGGGCCGGATTCATGCGGAGGAGCTGGTGCTGGAGAACGTGAAATACGGGGTCGCAGATCCTACGGCGGCGCTCGACTCGGCTACCTATACGTCCAAGGGCGTAGAGCTTCAGCAGATTATTGCGGATGCCACTTACAAATATATGTACGGTCAGCTGGATAAGGCCGGATTCGAGAAGGAAGTGGAGAACTGGAAGAGCCGGGGCGGGGCGAAGATCATCGAAGAATATAATGCCGCGTACACGAAATAAGCAGAGCACAGCCGCTATAGCAGCGGACTGAACAGGAAGAGGGCTGCCTCGGGTTAGCGCTCCAGCAGCCTTTTTTCCACTACCGAATAATTTACAGAGAAAGGAAGAGAATCATGCAGGAAGTAACCGCCCCGCCCCGCGTAGTTCCCGAACCGCAGCCGAAGAAATACAAGAGCAGCAGTGAACTGAAGAAGCGGCTGTGGCGCAACAAATTACTCTATGTCATGCTGATCCCCGGCGTGCTGTATTTCATTATTTTCAAATATTTGCCGATGTACGGACTGATTATTTCCTTCCAGGATTACAAGCCTTACCAAGGGATTACCGGTAGCGAATGGGTGGGCATGAAGCATTTCAGCCGGCTGTTCACCGAGCCTGATTTCTTGAACATTTTGGCGAATACGCTGATTCTGTTCGGGATGAATATTCTGATTTATTTTCCGATTCCGATTATTCTGGCACTGATGCTTAATGAACTCAGAGGCACCTTCTTCAAAAGATTCTTCCAGACCCTGGTGTATCTGCCACACTTCATGTCTTGGGTTATCGTCGTCTCGATCTCCTTCGTCATGGTGACGATGGACGGGGGGATTATCAACGAGCTGCTGGCTTACTTCGGATTCTCCAAGATCAATTTCCTGCTGAGTCCGGGCTGGTTCCGGCCGATGTATATCCTTCAGGTCATCTGGCGGGAAGCAGGCTGGGGCACGATTATCTATCTGGCTTCCATTGCGGCTATTGATCCGGGGCTCTATGAAGCTTCGCGTATGGACGGAGCCGGACGGCTCAGACAGGTCTGGCATATTACGCTTCCGGCCATCCGGGGAGTGATTATTACCCTGTTTATTCTGAAAATCGGTTCCGTTCTCGACCTGGGCTTCGAGCATGTCTACCTGCTGCTCAACTCCATGAACCGCGAGGTTGCGGAAATTATCGATACGTATGTCTACACCGCCGGTCTGCGGCAAGGGCAGTTCAGCTACAGTACAGCCATCGGCTTCTTCAAGTCGATTGTGGGCCTGATCATGGTCATGACCGTCAACAAGGTGTCCAAGAAAATAGGAGAAGAAGGCGTATATTAAAATGCCGCAGGAGGAATTCAAATGGTAGAAGACCGCACGTTCAGCGGCAGACTATTCGCTGCCGTCAACTTTATACTGCTCGCCCTTATCGCGCTGGTAACGGTGCTGCCGTTCATCCACGTTGTAGCAGGCTCCTTCACAACCAGTGCTGAGCTGGCTGCCAACAAGTTTGTGCTGATTCCGAAGGTGTGGAGCTTAGAGGCGTACAAATTTATTTTCTCCACGAATACAATTTTCAGAGCCTTGGGGGTATCGATTGGAGTCACGCTTATAGGCACGCTGTTCAGTATGTTCATCACGGCGCTGATGGCCTACGGTCTCTCCCGCAGGGATCTGGACGGCCGCCGGGTGTTCAACTTCCTGGTGGTGTTCACGATGCTGTTCCACGGGGGAATGATTCCTACGTTCCTCGTGGTGAAGGAGCTGGGGCTGATCGACTCGTATGCAGCACTGATTCTTCCTTCCGCGATCAGTGCGTTCAATATGATTATACTCAAGAACTTTTTTCAGAACATTCCTGAGGGGCTGGAGGAATCGGCCAAGATTGACGGCTGCAATGACTTCGGGATTCTGTTCAAAATCGTGCTGCCCCTGTCGCTGCCGGCGATTGCCACGATCTCTCTGTTCTACGCCGTGACGTACTGGAACACTTATATGAGCGCCATTCTCTATCTGGATAATAGCGCCAAATGGCCGATTCAGGTCCTGCTGCGGCAGATTGTCGTGCTGGCCAGCGGGATGGATCATAGCGCGACACTGGACGGTACGGTTCCGCCGCCGGATCAGACGATCAAAATGGCGGTTATCGTGGTCGCTACGCTGCCGATTCTGATGGTGTACCCGTTCCTGCAGAAGCATTTTGCCAAGGGTGCAATGCTGGGCTCGATGAAGGGCTGATGCTGACGGGGGAATCGCTGATGCTAAGGGAAGACCGGATATTCTGAATTATTGAAAGGGGCATAACGATGATAGGCAGTCTGCCGCAAACACCGATCGAATGGGCGCAAAAGGCCTGTGATTCACTGATGGATACGTATGAGGCGGGAGAGCTCCCGCCTGCGCACCGCTGGCATTATCATCAGGGCGTGTTCCTGTGCGGGATGGAGCTGCTGTGGAAGACACTCCGGGAGGACCGCTATATCGATTATATTAAGCAGTATGTGGATGATCTGGTGGATGAGCAGGGGAATTTCGACTTTGCCCGCGATGAGCTGGATGCTGTACAGGCGGGGCTGCTGCTCTTCACGCTGTATGAACGGACCGGCAAGCGGAAATACCGGGAGGCGGCAGTCAAGCTGCGCCATCTGCTGCTGACGCTGAACCGGACCTCCGAGGGCGGGTACTGGCATAAGGACAAATATCCGAACCAAATGTGGCTGGACGGATTGTACATGGCCGGGGTGTTCTCGCTGAAGTACGCGAATACTTATAGAGACGATGCCTTGCGGGCCGAAGTCCTGCACCAGGAGCGCCTGATGCGCAAATACATGAAGGACGGGGCGACCGGCCTGCTCTACCATGCCTGGGATGAGAGCCGCCGTATGCCATGGGCGAATCCCGCCACTGGCTGCTCGCCGGAATTCTGGAGCCGCTCGCTTGGCTGGTACGGACTTGCCGTCTCGCAGTTCATGGATGAACTGCCGGAGACTGATCCGGGCCGGGCCGAGCTTGCAGCCGAACTCAGTGGATTGGTGCAGGCGCTGATCCGCTATCAGGACCCGCAGAGCGGCCTGTGGTATCAGGTCGTGGATAAGGGACATGAGCCGGACAACTGGCTGGAGACCTCCGGCTCCTGTTTGTTCGTCTACACCATTGCCCGGGCGGTGAAGCTGGGTATCCTTCCGGCTGAAGTTGCGGATGAAGCGGCGGAAGCAGCGCGTAAAGGCTACGAAGGCTTAATTCAGGTGCTCCAGAGGGATGAGCAGGGCCGGCTGCTGCTGCCGGATATCTGCATCGGGACCTCGGCGGGAGATTACCGTAACTATGTAACCCGTCCGAAGGTCAGCAATGATCTGCATGGTGTGGGCGCGCTGGTGATGGCTTGTGTGGAGATGCAGGATTTGTATCGAGCACAGGAGGCGGACCGTGTATAACATATTAGACTATGGAGCACAGCGGGACAGCGTGGTACCGGTAACGCAGGCGATTGCGGATGCTATTGCAGCAGCGCACGTTGCCGGCGGCGGGACGGTATATATTCCTGTCGGTACCTTCTTGACCGGCGCAATCCGTCTATACAGCAATATTGAGCTGTATGTCAGTCCCGGTGCGGTATTGTCCTTCAGTACCGATCCGGCCGATTATCCTGCCGTGGAATCACGGTGGGAAGGGGTGAAGCGGGAAGTCCATATGCCCTGCATCTATGGAGCGGATCTGGTGAATGTGTCCATCACCGGCAGCGGGACTCTTGAGGGTAATGGAGCACCCTGGTGGGACAAGCACCGGAACCATCCCGAAGAACTGGAGTATCCCCGACCGAGATTAATTGGCCTGGATAACTGCAGCCGGGTGACTCTCCGGGATTTGACGCTGATTAATTCTCCAAGCTGGACAGTGAATCCGATCAATTGCAGCAATGTGGTGATCGATAATCTGTCGATTCTGAATCCTGCAGATTCCCCGAATACCGATGGAATCAATCCCGAATCCTGCTGCGATGTGCGTATCAGCAACTGCCATATCGATGTCGGCGATGACTGCATTGCCATTAAGGCAGGCACCGAGGATACCAGGGAGCGGATTCCCTGCCAAAATATCACGATTACCAACTGCGTGATGGTCCACGGCCACGGAGCGGTGGTGCTGGGCAGCGAGATGAGCGGCGATATCCGCAATGTGACGATCAGCAATTGTGTGTTCAAGCAGACGGACCGCGGCATCCGCATGAAGTCCCGGCGGGGACGGGGCGGAATTATTGAGGATATCCGAATCAGCAATATAGTGATGGAGGATGTGATCTGCCCCTTCACGCTGAATCTCTATTATTTCTGCGGACCCCGGGGTAAGGAGAAATACGTCTGGGACAAGAACCCGTATCCGGTGACGGAGGAGACCCCGCAGTTCCGGCGGATTCATTATGCCAATATTACGGCCCGCAATGTCCATGCGGCGGCGGGATTCCTGTACGGGCTGGCGGAGCAGGCCATCTCGGAAATCTCCTTCACCAACATCGATATCTCGATGGCGGAGCACGCGGTGCCCGGCCAGCCGGACATGATGGCAGGGCTTCAGGACATGCAGCGCCGGGGCTTCTTCCTCGGCAATGTCCGCGAGGTGCAGTTCCAGCAGGTCACAATTGAGAACCACGATGGCCCGGCCTTTTATGTTGAGAATGGGGAAGAAGTGGAGTTCCTGAACTGCCGCTCCAGGAACACGGCCAAGCCGGAGAAGCTGGTGGAGCAGGTTTCGGTGGCGCTGGCGGAAGGATAACGCCTGGGGATTCGGTGAGACCTGGTGAGATCAGAAGGAGTCATTCTTTTGGGCATGCGAATAAAGGTTGTAAGTGGAAAAGCCTGGTCCTGTTGGGGACCGGGCTTTTAAGGTTACATACAGAGAGTTTTGTACTATTGAACTTGGATTTTCAAGGCGTAAATAGCAGTACCTTTCTTCCAGGTAGCCATTACCCCGTAGATGTAGGTGCCTGCACTATCCGGAACATTGAATTGATTCAAGTCAGTTATATCTTTGAATTTATACTTACTGAATTGTTCTCTTACGAGCATTGAATCCGGCGGATAATCGAATTTAATTTGAATTTCAGCTCCAGCAGGAATAACCTCCGCATCTTTCTCCTCCATAGCTTCCCATGGACCACCGTATAATTCTTTGACACCCCATCTATATGTACTAATCTCCACAGGAATTGTCTCGCCGGTATCCAAAGTAGCGACCATCTCAGGTAACGGCATAGAACTGAATTTACTACACCCAGTAATCATCACTATAATAAGCAGCGCTAATACTAACTTCCCTTTCCGGTACATAGCCATCTCCTTTTTTTATATACATGGAATAAATGTAAATATATATTAAATCATCACATCCTCCGCCGCAGGTCCTTCGGCTTCAGCCCGTTCTCCCTGGCGGTGCGGTGCCAGAAGGAACGGGTGGAATAGAATTTCCAGGCAAAGCGAGGAAAGTTCGGGCTGAAGAGCAGGGATTCCCCGGCGCTTCTGGACTGGATGCTCTCGGCCAGGCTATGCATGGCACGGCCCAGATTCTTCAGGGGCCCCCGGCCCAGAGGAACCTTATCCATGGAGCTGAGCATTTCCCCGGCGCCTTGGCCTATGGCTTGCCCGAAGTGAACACCGGCGCGCGCGCACCAATTCTTAAGGATTTCCACCACAATATGGTTCTGCTGTCCCTCGTAGAAGCCGTTGTTAATCAGCGCATAGACGTAAATCTCCCGTTCGCGCCCGGTCTTCAGATATCCTTCCCGGGTAACCAGCAGCTGGAGTAAGTGTGACGGAATTCCGTCATAATACAGCGGGAAGGCCAGAACGAGCACATCCATGCCGCATAGCTCGCTGTATTGCCCGGGGGCGAGCGGTCTTTTATTCGGCGTATAGGCGTGCAGTTCGTTCCCGTCCGCAATCAGCGGCTCGAGCATGGACAGCAGTATGCCCGAGTTGCTGCCGTTTGGCTTGGGGCTGCCGTTAATCAGCGCAATGTTCATTGGAGGGCCTCGTTAATGTGCTGCGGGCTGGTATGGAAATAGACGTTGTTCTCTGACGAATACAGATTCAGGCCGTTTGCCGCGACCAGCATTCGGGCCGTATGCTGCTCAGCCTCCGTAAGGTCACTGCCATAGAAATGTACGGATAATGTGAACTGGTGCTTGTAGCGGGGCCGGTGATGTGTCTCCCCGTGTGTGGTGACAAAATAGGGCAGCATGTAGGAGAGACTCCGGTTCAGCACATTCAGCACAAAGGGGCTATAGCTGCCGTACATACATTTACTGATGATCATGAGCTCATCGCTGCGGGAGAACAGCTCCCCCAGATTGTCGTAGCCATCTCTCTTAATGACGCATGTCCCGGGAGTCCGGGTCCAGCAGCCGAAGCAGCCCATGCATGAACGGATCGCACCGTTATCCGAGATAATTGTTAAATCCTCTTGCGCCGTATCCCCCAGCCAGCCCGCGAATTCTTGCTCCTGCAGATCGTGGATGATCGTTCTCAAGACTTCATCTCCCTAAAAGATAGATTTAAGCTCCAGCAGATCGCGCCAGTTGCCCGAATAACGCACTCCGTTATTGGTAAGCAAAGCCGTAATTCCATGCACCATGGCCCAGAGTGTAACTAAGTGCTTGGTGAATTCTGACTCAGGCAGCCCGCTGCTGCGGAACACTTCATAGACCGTTGTCCGGAATAGGGCAAATGGCGGATAGCTGTCAGAATCGTAGTTGTCCAGATCAATAACGATGCCTGAATGGTAGAACAGAAACTGGAAATACTGTGGATGCTCTATGAAAAAATCAATATAGGCCTGCCCCAGCAGGATAATCGTATCAGGGTTCTCCTCCTGTCCTTGAACGGAGGCATGCAGGGTGTCCATAAACTGGCTCGTGACATATTCCCCCATGGCGGCTACCAGTTCATCTATATTTTTGAAATGGCTGTAGGGGGCGGTATGGCTGACTGCACATTCGGCGGCTACTTTGCGCAGGGAAAAGCTATTCATGCCGTCCAAGTTAATCAGCTTGATGCCAGCTTCGATCAGCTGGTTGCGTAAATTGCCGTGGTGGTAAGGTTTATCTTTCAAGGTATGCATTCTTCCTTTCATACTTGCCTGTCATCTTAACATTGTAAAGATTGTAGCATGTGTTTGTGATCTTTACAATGTTAAGATATGATTGCCGCCGGGCGATTCCGGGTATACATTTTGCAAAATAGTCAGAAGCAGGTTATAATTAGTACCAAGTACTAATATCAGATACTAATAAAATCATAAGCTGAGGTGGATCTATTGACAGGTGCAAAAATAACAGCGATCGGATCTTACGTGCCGGCCCGCAGACTTACAAATCAGGACCTGGAGCAGATGGTGGATACCAACGATGAGTGGATTGTGCAGCGGACGGGTATCCGGGAGCGCAGAATCAGCCGCGAGGATGAATATACCAGCGATCTGTGTGCAGCTGCCGTCCGGGATATGATGAAGCGTTATGGCAAAAGTGTGCAGGATGTCGATATGGTGCTTGTGGCGACCAGCACGCCAGACTTCTCTTTTCCATCTGTGGCCTCGATTGTACAAAATACCCTGGGCATTCCGCTGACGGCGGGAGCGATAGATCTGAGCACCGCCTGTGCCGGATTCGTATATGCTTTGCATACGGCTCATGCGCTGGTGTCCTCGGGACTGCATCATAAGGTACTGGTCATCGGTGCCGATACGCTGTCCAAAATAACGGATTATACGGACCGCAGTACCTGTATTCTGTTTGGGGATGGAGCAGGGGCTGTACTGGTGGAGAGCGGCGGGGCGCAGGACGACTTCATGGGGTTCAATCTCGGCAGTGACGGAAGCGGAGCGCAGCATGTCTATCGCACAGGGCTGGCGGAGAAGGTGAACGGAGTGGAGCTCTCCGGGACAGGGCTGCTGGTGCAAAATGGCCGGGAAGTATTCAAGTGGGCGGTCCGTACGGTTCCGCAGGGAGTACAGCAGGTGCTGAAGAACGCCGGAGCAGAGCTTGCGGAAGTAGACTGGTTCATCCCGCACAGCGCCAATCTGCGGATGATTGAACCCATCTGTGAACGGCTGAACTATCCTCTGGAGCAGGCATTGTACAGTCTTGAAGCCTTCGGTAATACCTCGGCAGCCAGTATTCCGCTTGCGCTGGATCTGGGCATCCGCGAAGGGAAGGTGCGCAGCGGCCAGCAGGTGTTGCTGTACGGTTTCGGTGCGGGTCTTACCCATGCGGGCCAACTGGTCAGACTGTCGCTGGACCCTCAGGTAGCCGAGCCTGCTCCGCTGTAATGCGGACAGGATAGGGAAGCAAGTACAGGCCAATGTGGGGGCCAAGCCGAAAAATGGTCCCCAAAACCAGAAAAACGGTGCCTTGAAGCAGCCCGTTAAATGAGCGATTATAGTATCGAAAGCGTTATCGGCTGGGTGCGGAATGCAGCCAAGCGAAGTTCTGAGCTGGAGGGGAGGGGGTGCAGGACAGATCCGGGAGAAGCAGGAGTTCAATGGTTCAACGGTTCAGGTGCGTTAGCCCGCTGCCGCAGGATTCACGGACGATCAGCGCCGGTTCAACGACAAACGAGCCGCCTTCAGACTGGTTGTTGATGAGATCGAACAGCATATGGGCGGCGAGCACACCCAGGCGTTCCTTGTTCTGGCGGATGGTAGTCAGTGTAGGGCTGGTATACTGGCAGGCCTCGATATCGTCACAGCCGATGATGGCCACATCCTCGGGAACACGCAGACCCTGCTCCTTCAAGGCGCGGATGGCACCGAGGGCGAGGAGATCGGAGGCGGCGAAGACCGCTTTTGGCAAATTTCCCGATGCAATTAACGAGTTCATCGCCTCATAACCGCTGGGCTCGAAGAAATCACCGCCATGCACGAACCACCCCGGATTCATGGCCAGGCCGAAGCCGGCAATGGCTCGGACATACCCTGCTTCGCGCCGGTTGGAGATATCCGAATCCGCTGTACTGCCTATGAAGCCAAGCTCCCGGTGCCCGAGCAGGTAGAAGTGCTCCACCACCTTGGAAGCAATCTGGTAATTGTCTGACATGACATAGCCGGATTTCTTGCCGGTCAGCTCCAGGTCAACGCCGATGCAGGGAATATGGCTCCGGTCGAGCTCCTGTATGGCGGGTTCCATCTTTTCTCCGGAGATAATAACACAGCCATCCACATGGAAATGCAGGCAACGTGAGTAGTAATCGCCGCTGTTAATGAACTTCTCATTCGAGAAGAAAATCAGATCATACCCCAGCACCCCCATCTGCTTCTTGAACGAATTCAGCACCTCTACAAAAAAAGGATGGGTAAATTCCACATTCAGCTCACCGGCAAAAATAACCCCGATCAGATTCGATTTCTTGGTGGCCAGCGTCTTGGCGGAGCTTGAAGGGGTATATCCGGTTTGTTCGATGATTTCGAGCACTCTTCGTTTCGTTTTTTCGGAAACATCGCTGTAATTGTTCATGATTTTGGACACAGTCGATACAGAGACCCCGGCCATTTCGGCAATTTTTTTGATATTCATTTGCATGACTATGCTCACCCCCGCTGAATAGTTATAACAGGGCCAAAAGACGGGTATGCCAGGGTTTCTCAAGGCTACTGACCGTTCACTTGGACACTCTCTGCTGTCAAACAGCAGTCCTTTCTAGAGTCTATTCAACTTGCCGAAACAAGTCAAAGGTTAATTGCATTCAGAGGAATGGCACGGAGAAAATCGAAACCGATTTCGGTCCGGGGCTTGAGGGCAGCGGGGCGATGGAAATGCGGTAAGAGGAGACTTTAATCCTGAGGAGGCATATACGGAATGAAAAGGAATATATCAGCGCTGTTAGCAGCCGCAGTAATCGTTACCGGACTTTTATCGCCGCTGGGCAGCGGCGGGGCTGAGGCGAAGTCTGTTCAGAGCAGACTGACAGCGCCTGCGGAGACAACGGCCGCCTTGCAGGGCGGAAGCTTGGGGACTAGTGATTTGAAAGCGTTTACCGATGTAAAAGAGGGCAGTTGGGCGGCTCAAGCAGTGCAGCGATGGAGCCGCAGCGGGGTGATCTCCGGCTACGGAGACGGCAGCTTCCGGCCGGAGCAGCAGGTAACCCGGGCAGAATTCACGGCAATCGTCAACCGGATATTCGGCTATAAGGATATGGCGGCTGTGCTTCCGGCGGATATCCCGGCGGCGGCCTGGTACAAGGACGATATTGCCAAAGCGGTAGCAGTGGGGTATCTGAGTACAGACGCAAATCAGCGTATCGAACCTGCGGCTCCGCTGAAGCGCGGGGAGGCAGCTGTGGCGTTGCAGCGGATATTGAGGCTGGAGACTGAACGTCAAGCCAAGGGCATGTATAGCGACCTGGCGGGAGCTGACAGTGCAGTAAGCGCTGCGGCGGATGCTTTTACAGCAGCCGGTTATATGCAGGGCTATCCCGGAGGCTTATTCAAGCCGGACGGGGGGATTACCCGTGCTGAGCTGGCGAAGCTGGCAGATACACTGGTGCCGGAGCTCCGCTCCGCAGCCGGGGAAGTGAAGCTGGGCAAGGTGAAGGGCAATGTGGTGCTGAGCCATGGGGATATTACACTGAGGGACAGTATCATTGATGGAAATCTCTATCTTACCGAGGGAATCGGGGAAGGAGTAATCCGGCTTCAGGGGGTGCAGGTTACCGGCACAACCTATATTCGCGGCGGCGGGGGGCAGGGCATAAGCCTTACGGACAGCAGTCCTGGGGCTGTTCAGGTAGCGAAGCCGAAGGGCAGCGTCCGCATCGTTGCCAGCGGGACGACAACTGCCGGAACAGTACACCTTGATTCCGGTGTTATCCTTGAAGAAGGTACGCTTACCGGGGAGGGATTCGGTAATGTTGTCCTCCCGGCAGGGGAGCAGATTGTCACTCTTATTGGTAACTATGGGGTGGTATCCACCGCTGATGCGGCGGGAGGCAACCTCATGCTGAGCTTGTCAGGCAAGCTATCCAAGCTGATCTGGGGCGTTCCCGGCAAGCTGATGCTGATGAATCAAGCGCAGGTGGCTGAGCTGCTCCTTACAGCCGGGGCCCGGGGTACTACGATTACGGGCAGCGGCAGCTTCGGCACCGTGCTGAATCAGGCGGAGGCTGTGACGGCCGGGGGCATCGTGCTCAAGCCGGGCAGCCACAGCAATCTGAATCTGGCCTCGCCGCAGGCCAGCCAGCCGCCTGTTGCTGCTGGGGGAGGAGAGATTGCGACGGCTACACCGGCTGTCACGGCGACGCCGGAGCCAGTAGTTACGCCGGAGCCGACGCCAACGCCGACCAGTGTTCCGTGGAGTCTGGTGTGGAATGATGAATTCGATGACAATGTTATCGATCCTGCGAAGTGGACCTATGATCTCGGCGATGGCACCGCTGTCGGGAATCCCGGCTGGGGCAATAATGAGCTGGAGTATTACACCAATGACGCGAAGAATGTGAAGGAGCAGGACGGCAAGTTAATCATTACCGCGCGCAAGGAGGCAATGGGCGGCAAGCCGTACACTTCCACCAGAATCAAGACCAATGGCTTGTACAGCAAGGTGTACGGCAAATTCGAAATCCGGGCGAAAGCGCCAACAGGCAAGGGGCTCTGGCCGGCGATCTGGATGCTGCCGGAGAATTATGTGTACGGCAATTGGGCGGCCTCCGGGGAGCTGGATATTATGGAAGGCTGGGGCAGCCGCCCGAATGTGGTTGCCGGAACGATCCATTATGGTTCCCAGTGGCCGGATAATGTCTATTCCGGCAAGGAATATGTGTTGCCGGGCGGTTCCACTATTGAAGAATTCCACACCTACTCCATTGAGTGGGAGCCGGGAGAGATCCGCTGGTATGTGGATGGGGTGCTGTTCTCCACCAAGAATGACTGGTACAGCAAAAGTAGCGGACAGCCCGCTATCAATGCGTATCCGGCACCGTTCAACCAGAAGTTCCACCTGCTGATGAATCTGGCAGTCGGCGGCAACTTTGACGGTAACCCTACGGAAGAAACGGTATTTCCGAGTTCCATGGAGATTGACTATGTCAGAATCTATGAGCTGACCGGACGCGAATACCGGCAGCCGGTTCCGGTTGAGCTGGAGAAAGAGCCTTATCTTGAGGGGGCGAAGCCGCCGCTGGCAGATGGGAACTTCATTTATAACAGCGGGTTCACGCAGCAGGTGGAGGGAGATCCGGGGATGGGCATCCCGAATACAGCCCACTGGATACTCTACAAGGATGAAGGCGCGGATGCGGCTCTGTCTCTGGAGCAGGCAGGCGGCGTGAATCTCCTCAAGGTAAACATTTTGAAGCCGGGCGGTAACTCTTATTCGATTCAGCCGCAGGCCATTGTCTCGCTGGCAAAGGGCAGATATTACAAGCTAAGCTTCGACGCCAGAACGGATACGGCGAGGGAGTTCACAGCCCGGCTGACCGGCGGCGCACCGCTGGGCTTCCCGTCCTATTCCCCGGCGTTCAAGGCGGTGCTGACCCCGCAGCTTCAGCATTACGAGACGATGTTCCAGATGAAGGAGAACTCGGACAATGCCGCGCGGATTGAGTTCAATCTGGGGACCAATGCTTCCCCAGTATGGCTTGGCAATGCACGGCTTGAAGAAATCGGCAGTATCCCCTTCGAGCATGACAGCGCCAAGGCGCCGCTCGGCAATGGCAATCACCTCTACAACGGCAGCTTCGATCTGGGCGAACCGGACCGGATGAGCTATTGGCATATCGATGCTTCAGGAGATGCGGAGGTTAATCCGCAGGTTGACACTGAAGGCCGCCTGAAGCTGGACATTACAGGCGCTGACACCGGCGGCAGCGAGGTTACGCTGCAACAGAAGGGGATCTTCCTGGTGCAAGGCCAGGATTACAAGCTGACCTTCGAGGCAGACAGCTCCTCCGCAAGGACAGCAATTGCCACACTGCGCGGCCATGACGGCGTAGTCTATGCTTCCCAGCCGGTTCAGTTGAGTGCGGGCCATCAGCAGGCTGAAGCGGTGTTCAAGAATCTCGCGGGAGCTACGGATCATCTCGGACAATTCATCCTGCGCCTGACCGGGGGCACTGGAACAGTGCTGCTGGATCAATTCATGCTGGTACGCACCAGCTCCTATTATGATCCTGATCTGACCTATTACCCGCTCTTGAACGGGGATTTCAGCTTCGGGCTTACGAGCTGGGAGCGGCTGCTTACAGAAGACGGCGGCCAGAGCACTGCGGCTGCGGTGGATGGAGCAGCCAAATTCAGCATTACGAACACCGGCAATCAGGCGTATTCGGTGATGCTTTTCCAGAATAACCTGAAGGCAGCGGCGGGCCTCGATTATGTGGTTGAATTCGATGCCAGCGCCAGCGTGGCCCGGCAGATCAATGTGAAGGCAGAGAATGCGAGCTATTCCCCTTCCATCGATAAGACGGTGGAGCTGACACCGGAGAAGAAGCATTACCGGTTCGAATTCCGGCAGGGGGCGAATGATACGCTGTCACTGAAATTCTTGCTCGGCAAGGTGGGCGGGGTGAGTGTTCCGCAGAGTCATGACATCATCATCGACAATGTCAGATTCGAGATCAAGGACGCCCCGGCGAAGCCGCAGGAGCTGCTAGCAGATTCCACAGCCAACCGGGTATCACAGCCGATTGAGCTGACCTTCATCCAGAAAGCAGAGTGGTCCGGCAGCATTAAGTCCGTTAAAGTGAACGGCGCCACGCTTGCGGCAGAGTTGTATCATGTAGGGCCGGGAGCAATCACAATTCAGCCTGCCGCCTTCCCGGCAGAGGGAAGCTATATCATTACCGTGGAAGCCGAAGGGTATGTCAACGCTAGTGTGGTGCAGACCTTACTGGCGAATGATAACAATCTGGTCGTTAACGGATCATTCACCGGCGGCAGCTCAGGCTGGTCCACCTGGTCCGGCGAAGGCGGAGCCTCGTCCTTCCAAGTGGTGGACGGAGCAGCGGAGGTGCTGATCACGGCGGCCGGGGCACAAGCCTGGCATACCCAGCTCTATCAGGACAAAATCCCGCTTGAAGCCGGCGCAACCTATGAGCTGAGCTTCAGAGCGAAATCTACCGTTCCCCGGCAGATAGTCGTGGAATACAGCGGAACCTCTGCCCAAGCGGCTCAGTCGAAGTTCGACATTACAGCCACATGGGCGACTTACAGCACACAGTTTAGTGTGACGAATGACAATCCGCTGAAGCTGAATTATCTGATTGGTGCGACACTGGGTGAAGATAAGACGGCGAACCATACGGCGCATACGATTTCTTTTGACGACATTGTGCTTAGGAAGGTAACGGACGTACCGGACACGGAGCCTGCCAGCGGCACACTGGATAACGGTACATTCGATGAACAGCCGGCTCTTAAGGGCTGGACCCAGTACTTCGAGGGCGCCGGAAATGCTGCAGTCCAGAATGGCGAGCTTGAGGTGTCGCTGGGCTTCACGGGATCTGCCAACTACGCCGCCCAGGTAGATTACAGGGATCTGAAGCTCACTCAGGGTAAAAGCTATACCTTGGCCTTCAGCGCCCGTTCGGATATCACCCGGCTGATTGAAGTAGCAGTCGAGCATTTCGGAGGGGAATATACGAAATATTTGCAGACAACCGCCGCTGCGCTGACTGGCGAAATGCAGCGCTTCAGCTACACCTTCACCATGAACGGCGGGACCGATGCAGGTGTTCATTTGGTCTTTCTGCTGGGGCTGAATCCCGGCAACAGCACAGAGACGAATGCGGCTATCGAGGCAGGCAATCATATCTACATCGATGACGTCAGTCTGGTGGAGAACTCGTAAGCTAACGGAAGACGGCGTGATTTGCCGGTAGTATAACTGCCGAAAGACAGCACATCAGCATGCGAAAATGGCCGCGGTCCTTGAATTCAAGGGGCGCGGCCGTTTTGATACTTGTATGGAAACTATAGTTTTCCTGGTAGAGCATCATATGGACCAAATGTATGCGAAAAACAGCATACAATGTGCTCAAACGCAGGCGATGGCCCGAATGCATGTGGAAAACAATATTACATTTGCCAGCGTGGAGGTAATCCCATTCATCCGTTAGGATGATTTTGTCCAGAATAGTTTGAACGCCTATAGCTGATATTATTCTTTAGGGATTAATTCAAAGATCTTGCCGGTTTCAAGTGACTCGATCAGCTTCAGCAGCCAGCGGTAATATTTGATGGCTTCCTCAATCTTGATCTCGTCGGTGTGGAGCAGGCGCGAGAGGTCCGGCTCGTCCGCATAATCGATTTGCATTTGCCGGATTTCGGCGAGCGATTTGTTAAGGGCGGTCATATTTCCTTCCACTGCTTTTCTCCATTTAATGGAGAAGTAGTCGCTGAAGTTCTGATGCCAGTCGGGCACCACCTCGAACAGATCCTTGCGGGTGCCCTTGCCCCAGACTTTGTCGATCATCTTCAAATCCAGCAGTGTACGCACTCCAGTACTCATTGAGGTCTTGCTCATGCCCATGTTACTGCTTAGTTCATCCAGTGTGACCGGGCCCTCCTTGAAGTACATGTAACCGTATAAATGCCCGATGGACAAGGTGATGCCGTATAAATCCATGTTTTTGCCGATAGAATCGATCACTCGTTCACGGGCCTTGCTGATTTTCTCTATTTGCTCGGGCAGAAGCCCCTCTAAATCGTTCATGATGTCCCTCCTGAGGAATAGGCTGACAGGCTAGAAACCTCTCCAGTGTATTGTAATCAAATCCTTGGCAAGAAGTAAAGAATTCATCAGTAACGGAATATGGCGTTAAACAGAGTATTCTATACGTAAAGTTTGTAAAGTTAAAACTGTACGCTAAATTTTAACCGAATATGCGCTTTGCTTCTCTTTTCGTAAGTCCGTTACACTAGGTCAGTAGCATTAACCCGAAAGTATAAGGGGAGAAGGAGGTCACCATGGCAATTATAGAGGTGAAACAGTTAACCAAAGTATTCGGTCATGATGCAGCACGGGCGCTTCCATTAATGGAACAAGGCTGGTCCAAAGAAAGAATCGCCAAGGAAGCCAAGCTGACGGTCGGAGTGAACAAAGCCGAATTCAGCATTGAAGAAGGAGAAATATTCGTCATTATGGGCTTGTCGGGCAGCGGTAAATCCACGCTCGTCCGTCTATTGAACCGGCTGATTGAGCCCACCGGGGGCCAGGTGCTGTTCAAGGGCAAGGATGTTGTCAAGATGAGCCCGGAGCAGCTAAGAGAATTCCGGCGCAAGAATATCGGCATGGTCTTTCAAAAGTTCGCGCTGTTCCCGCACCGCAGTGTGCTGGCCAACGCAGAATACGGACTGGAAGTTCAAGGGGTGGAGAAAAGTAAGAGAACCCGACTTGCAATGGAGGCTCTTGAGCTAGTGGGTCTAAAAGGCTGGGAGAATCACCGTCCGGATCAGCTTAGCGGGGGCATGCAGCAGCGTGTCGGCCTGGCGCGCGGTCTGGCCAATGATCCTGACATCCTGCTGATGGATGAAGCGTTCAGTGCGCTTGATCCGCTGATCCGCAAGGATATGCAGCAGGAGCTGCTGGAGCTGCAGTCCAGAGTGAAGAAGACGATTGTATTCATCACGCATGATCTGGATGAGGCGCTGCGGATCGGGGACCGTATTGCCCTGATGAAGGACGGGGTCATTGTCCAGATCGGATCGCCGGAAGAAATTCTTATCCAGCCTGCGAACAAATATGTGGAGCGCTTCGTGGAGGATGTGGATCTGTCCAAAGTCCTGACCGCTTCTCATGTGATGCGCAAGCCGGAGATGATCCGCCCGGAACGCGGACCCCGGGTTGCCCTGCAGCTTATGCGGGACAGCGGCGTATCCAGCCTGTATGTGGCGGATAACGAGATGCGGCTGCAAGGTCTGCTGACTGCGGATAATGCCTCACAGGCGTTGAAGGAGAACCGCAGCATACTCGATGTGATGCTGCGTGATATTCCACGTGTTCAGCCGGATACCCTGTTGAATGATCTGTTCGAGCTGATGTCGGAGACACATCTGCCCGTTGCTGTAGTAGGGGAAGGCGAGAAGCTGAAGGGCATTGTTATCAAAGGGGCTGTGCTGTCTGCTCTGGCCGGTAACGCGGTTCCTGAAGGAGGATTAGGTTCATGAATATACCCAAGATACCGCTCGGAAAGGGCGTAGAATGGATCGAAGATTGGCTCACGACCTACTTCGGCCCTATATTTGATTTCATTCATGCTGTAATCGGGGGAATGGTGAGCGGGATTGATGCGGCGCTGAATTTCCTGCCAGCCATTGTGTTGACCCTTCTTATCGCTGCTCTGGCCTACTGGATTGGCAAATGGCGGATGGCGCTGTTTGCGGTGCTCGGGCTTTTGCTGATAGATAATCTGGGGTTATGGGGCCCGTCGATGCAGTCGCTGGCCCTTGTGCTGACAGCTTCCTTATTGGCTGTAGTTATCGGGGTTCCGCTGGGAGTATTCTGTGCGCAGAGCCGGACCTTCCAGAATATCGCCACCCCTATCTTAGACTTCATGCAGACGATGCCGGCGTTCGTCTATCTGCTTCCGGCCGTCTCCTTCTTCTCGCTGGGGGTTGTTCCCGGCGTCATTGCTTCTATTATATTTGCGATTCCGCCAACGATCCGCTTAACTAACCTGGGTATTCGTCAGGTGTCGCCGGAGCTTGTGGAAGCTGCGGATGCCTTCGGTTCAACCGCAAGCCAGAAGCTGTTCAAGCTGCAGCTGCCGATCGCACTGCCGACCATTATGGCCGGTATTAATCAGACGATCATGCTGTCACTGTCTATGGTCGTTATCTCGTCCATGATCGGAGCCCAGGGGGTCGGAGCCTATGTATACCGTGCGGTATCGCAGGCCAAGACCGGCGCGGGCTTCGAGGCGGGGATCGCCATTGTTATTATTGCCATACTGCTGGACCGTCTGACCCAGAAGCTGTTCAAATCCAAACCACAAGGATAGGAGTGTATAATAATATGAAAAGAAATCAATCGATAAAGCGTAGACCGCTAATTTTGCTGATGCTGCTCATGGCAGTAGTCCTGGTAGCTGGTTGTTCGTCCAATAATAATAGTACGGTGAAGCTGGCTTATGTGGCCTGGGATTCCGAGATCGCCAGTACAAACGTAGTCAAGGAAGTGCTGGAGACGAAGCTCGGCATGAAGGTGGAGATGCTGCAGGTCGATGCCGGACCGATGTGGGCAGGGATTGCTGACGGAAGCGCAGACGCGATGGTAGCCGCCTGGCTGCCAAGCACCCATGCCTCTTATGTGGAGAAATACGGCAAGGACATTGAGGATGCCGGTGTGAATCTGGATGGAACGAAGACCGGGCTTGCCGTTCCCGCTTATATGGAGATTAACTCCATTGAGGATCTGAACAATGCGGAGGTTGCGGCAACGCTGGATAAGCGGATTATCGGAATTGAGCCGGGAGCCGGAATTATGACGGCTACGGAAAAAGCGCTCGAAGCCTACGGCTTGAGCGATTATACGCTGCTGGAAAGCTCGTCGGCGGCGATGGCGCAGGAGCTGCAGAAGGCTTTTGACAAGAATGAACCGATTGTAGTCACCGGCTGGACTCCGCACTGGATGTTCGCCAACATGGACCTCAAGTACCTGGACGATCCGAAGAATGTCTACGGCGGTGCCGAGCAGATTCATACCATGGTCCGCAAAGGCCTGAAGGAAGATATGCCTGATGTACACAAGTTCCTGAGCCAATTCAAGTGGACCGCAGAGGATATGGAGCAGGTTATGGTCAAGATTCAAGGCGGACAATCGCCTGAAGAAGCGGCCAAGGACTGGGTAGAGAGCAATGAAGCGAAGGTTAATGAGTGGATGGCCGGCGTTTCTGCTTAAGTGAAATCTGGAGGTTCAGTGATCTGGCGGCGGGAACCGATGTGTGCTATGATGAGAGAAAATAAGCAACAATTCTGTAACTTGTACCGCTAACCACTGTCCTTTTCCTATTCCTGTTTTAAGCGGCTCTTCAAGTAGAATATATCAATTTATTGTCAATAAACACCCCGCGAGGGGTGTTTTTCTTCAACGTTAATGAGCGGTTCCTTTACATGCTGCAAGGAGTCAGGAAAGGAAGAGCGCTCCATGACCGAGATGATTAATGCCTGGATTGACTGGCTGCTGCAGAGTCTTGGACTTAGCGGACCGTCCATTGTATTCGCTACACTTCCGCTCGCCGTGCTGCAAAGCTTGTTCGGATTTTTCCCCCTGGCGATTCTGATTGTGCTCCATGTCTCTGTATTCGAAGTGATCGGCGGGATGGCTGTCAGCTGGCTGGCCTGCAACCTGGGCGCGGTAGTCGTTTATTTTCTCTTCCGGCGCTATCTCTTCGACTGGTTCGACCGCAAATGGGGCTACAAGCTCAAGAAGTATGAGAAATGGCAGACCTATCTGGATCGCTACGGCATCTGGACGCTGGTGCTGCTGCGTACGATTCCGATTGTGCCCAGCAATATCATCAATCTGATGTCAGCCGTGTCTCCGATGAAGCCGGCAGCTTTTGTCTGGGGGACGGTGCTCGGCAATCTGTCTTTTATCTGGCTGTTCGGTACGCTCAGCTCCTCGCTCATTGTCCCGCGTGAGGACTGGAACGGTTTTCTGTTGTGGTACGGCGTATTTATGCTGATTCTGCTTGCTATCTTTGTCCGGCTGCATTGGGGGCATCTTCAGGAGGATAAGCGCAAGCGGGCGGGGCATTAGGTTCTTCACTTCCAGGCTAACCCCACTTTTGTGGGGTTATTTTGCGTGTGCGCCGAATAGCCTATTAGTACAGGGAGCGGCTTGACCGCAGGAATGTCGGGAGGGACTGCAGGGCATGGGCAGAATCAGAAAATGGGGGAAACGAGGCGCAGGCGTACCGCTCTTCGGGCGTCTGCGTCTGCCGGACTTCAGCGGAAGCGGCCTGAGGGGGCCGGTCGGGCGCCGCCAGGCCTTCAAGGCCAAACCGTCCAGAGCGGGAATCCGGCCGCCGGGCGCGGGTCCGGGAGCAAGGTTCGAAGCGAAGCCGTCAAGACCCGGCGCGGGTCTGCCTGGCCGGAGCTGGGGGCGGAGCGGGGGCTTCGTGGCGAAGCCCTCCAGGTCCGGCGTCCGGCTGGACGGGGATGTAGCGGATTACGGGACAGTGAAGCCGTCCGGGAGGGCAGCGGGCGCTCCGGGCCAGCGGGCCTGGCGTAAGGCCGGGCGCGGTGGCGGTGGCTTCCGCCTGTTCGGCAGCAGGGACGGGCAGCGGCAGGAAGCTGCCCGGGGCAAGGGGCAGAAGCCGCGCAGAAGGGGCAGATTCTGGATCGTTCTGAGCCTGCTGCTGCTTATGGCGGTGCTGCAGGGGCTGCGTTATGTGGAGCAGCATCTGAAGCCGCCGATTCTCCATCTGGCACAGATCCGGGTGAAGCAGATCGCCACGGAATCGATTAACAAGGCGATTACGTCCCAGGTGGCGGACGGCGGGAATGCCGAGGCGCTGATTGACTGGAAGACGGACAAGAACGGCAAAATCTCCGGCTTCATGCTCAACTACAAGGAGCATATGCGGATTACCTCGCAGGCCGCCGAAGTCATCCAGTCCACGCTCCAGGAGCTGCATAACCGGACGGAATATATTCCGCTCGGGCAGGCGCTCGGCAGTCCGCTGATTGCCTCCTATGGGCCGGATATTCCGATCAAGGTGGAGCCTCAGGGGGCAGTGAAGGTCGAGCTGAACACACGGCAGCAGAATGCGGGAATCAATATGATTCTCGTTGAAGTCTTCATTCATATTGTTACCGAGGTAGCCGTTGTCATTCCATTTGATATGGAGCCGCAGGTGGTGGATACAGAGATCCCCGTCTCCTACCTGATGGTAGTCGGTGACGTTCCGATGTACTACTATGACAATCAGGGCAAGCCCGTCGGCGAGAACGGCAGTAGTGCGCCGGGCATCGCCATTCCGGCCCCTTCG
Source organism: Paenibacillus sp. FSL H8-0332 (assembly GCF_037963835.1). Taxonomy (NCBI): domain Bacteria; kingdom Bacillati; phylum Bacillota; class Bacilli; order Caryophanales; family Paenibacillaceae; genus Paenibacillus; species Paenibacillus sp. FSL H8-0332. The sequence goes on along the minus strand of NZ_CP150145.1, from coordinate 5,942,806 downwards.
CTGAGTACCGAGAAGAGCAGCCCCGGCGTGGACAGTACACCAGCAGGCGGTAACAGCAGCTCCAACTCCAGCGGATCAGACGGACATGCGGGCAGCGGGGAAAGCCCCGCGCCTGCCGCAGGCGGTAATAATGCCCCGGATGTGAGCGGGAATGCCGGGGAAGGGTCGGAGTAAGGGGAATAGGTCGGGAATAAGGAGCAGAGAAACATAGAAATAGAAAATAGGGAAAGGGCTCCGGCAGTCATTAGATGGCTGAATGGGAGTCCTTTTTATTGTAGGTACGGGTTGATATGGGCTTATGCGGATACAGTGCGGAATTAGTTGGCAGGCTGGCGGAGCATCTAATTCAAATCCACCTTTCCAATATGAATCCACTAGGAATGAACCGGAATGGCTTCTATAATAAGGGCAACACTGCGGCTGTTATGAACTGCAAACCATTGCCGGGGAGGCTGAGCATAGTGAGAATATTGATCGTAGATGATGAGCCCAGGCATCTTAGAGGGATGGTTAATCTGATCGGGCGCCTTCGGCCGGAGGATCAGGTGGAAGTGGCGAAGGATGGCTTGTCGGCCATGGAAGCGGTGAAGGCTCACCACCCGGATGCCATATTGACGGATATCCGCATGCCTGGCATGGACGGGCTTGAATTTCTGGAACGGCTTAAGCTAGAGGATATTAAAACCAGGGTTGTCATGGTATCCGCTTACAATCTATTCGAGTATGCGCAGAAGGCGGTTCGCCATGGCGCTTATGATTACCTGCTGAAGCCGGTGGAGATTGAGAAAATAGCAGAGGTCTTAAGGCGGATCGACCTTCTGCTGACAGCGGAACAGAGGCAGCGCCGTGAAGAGGAAGAGATGCAGCACCGGCTTAAGCTCGCTTCTTCCGCCTACCTGAACCGGCTCATGCTGTCCTGGCTGAACGGCAGTGCGTCCGTGGCCGAGCTGGCGGAGCTGAACGGTTATGGTTGGCTGCGGGAGAGCGGTGTCGCTGTGTATTCAGAGCTGAACTCCTGCCAGGACAGCGGGGAGAGGCAGGACAGCGGCGTGTTTATCCGTGCTCTGGAGCAGGCCTGGAGCAGGTGGGGGGAAGCCATCACGATTCCCTTGAGCGGGATGACGGAGGTCGGCCCTCTTGCCGCCGTTACCTTGATTACCCTGGAAGGCCTTACCGGGGACAAGCGGGAAGAAGCCCGGTCCATCGCCCAGTCCTTGGCTGCGGATTGGGCGCATACCGGACAGCTCACCCACGGGATTGGCCCGGAATGCCGTTCTCTCCGGGAGGAAGCGCCGCGGTCCTATCTGGCGGCCAGAACGGCCAACAGTTACAACTTCTATGATTTCCGGCAGGGGCTGCTGTTCTCAGATGAGATTAGGTCTTCTTCCCTTGAGGCCGTTCCTGACTGGAGCAAGGTCTATGAGGCGTTGAAAATGGATGATGCTGCGCTGGTATTGGAAGCTTGTGTGGAAGCCCTCTGCCAGCTTGCGGACGGTGGACAGGCCAGCCCTATGCTGCTGAAGGAGCAGGCATCGCTGATGCTGCTGCAGATCCGTAATGAGCATCAGGACATTCTGGATAAGAGAGCGCAGCAGAAGCTGACCGGTACGGCTACGATGCTTATCCGCTCATGCCGCTCGTACCGGGAGCTGGTGGCCCATTTGGGGCAGGCACTCCGGGAAGCGCATTTGGCCTTAACCGTATCCCGGCAGGATCAGGGGGAGAGCATGATCGCTGAATGCCTAAGCTGGATACAGCAGCATAGGAAGGAGGAGCTTACACTGGAGCGGGCAGCCGATCATTTCCATTTTAACCCTTCCTATTTCAGTACACTGATTAAGAACAGGACGGGAAAAACGTTCTCTGAGCATGTGACGGCGGCCCGGATGAAGCGGGCTAAGGTGCTGCTCGCCGGGGAGCCGCTCCGAATATATGAGGTATCCCTGGAATGCGGATTTCAGGATACGAAATATTTTTGCCGCGTATTCAAGAAGTATTACGGCATGTCGCCCAAAGCCTATAAACACGCGCTCTCGCAAAGGAAACGTGAGGCATGAAGATCACCTTCCGTTACCGGCTGCTGGCCAGCTATATTCTGCTGATCGCCATTCCCCTGCTCGTTCTGGGGGCTTTGTTCTACCGGACCAGCCTGAAGATTATCACAGAGCAGGCGCAGAAGAATGTGTATGAGATTGTCAGGAAAAATAATGAAGTTATGGACACCAAGCTGCGGATCGTGGACCAGAACAGCATGTCCTTGTTTCTCGATAAGGATCTGTTCCGCATCTTCAACCAGCTGGACCCCGCGAATGAAGCGGAGCTGTTCGCAGCTGACCGGCAGGTGACGGCTGTGCTCAGCAAAACATTTTCCCAGAACCAGGATATCTTTGCCTATCAGCTATGGACCTCCTATTTCACCTTCGGACAACCCCTGCCTCAAGGAGAACCGACGCAATCGGATATATACCGTATGGCCCGGCAGGCGGGAGGGAAGCTGGTGTGGATACCGACTTATGAGTTCGCGTCCATGTTCAACCAGTCCTATCTGCAAGGCGGAAACCTGGAGTTCCGTTATCTCTTCTCGGCTACACGGCTGCTGGATTTCACCTATCTGAGCAATACGAAGCTTGCCAAAATGGATGCCGGAGTGGAACGCCCCGTACTTGCCATAAGCTTCAAATCTGAGGTGCTCAAATCCTTGTATGCAGACAGCATTCCGGGAAGCTCACGCTACATGGTACTTGATCCGCAGGATAAGGTGGTCGCCAGCAGTGAGCCGGGGAACGTTGCCCAGACTTATAAGGAAGCGTGGCTGGACGAGCTCCAGCGGGAGAAAAGCGGGGCGCGGAGAATGACGCTGAACGGCGAAGCCGTGATCGTCTGTTTCGACCGTTCGGAGGTGACCGGCTGGATGTCTGTCGTGTGGATACCGGAGGCAGGGCTGGTGAGCAGCCTGGTGCCAGTGATCCGGACTTCTATTACCGCCCTGGCCGTTGTGATGGGGATTGTGGCCCTGATCTTCGCTTATTTCATTGCGGGTAAAATCACTAAGCCCATCAAGCGTCTGCTCAGTGCGATGAGATCGGTGGGCGAAGGCGATTTCCAGACCCGCGTGGATGTGGTGAGCAATGACGAGTTCGGCATGCTGACGCAGCGCTTCAACCGGATGAATGACCGGATTCACCTGCTCGTGACAGAGAATTACGAGATCAAGCTGAAGGAGAAGGAGGCCGAGATACAGGCACTGAACATGCAGATGCATCCGCATTTCCTGTACAATACGCTGAATGTGATGAACTGGACGGCAATTGAGAATGATCAGCAGGAGCTTAGCAGGATGCTTGTCTGCCTGTCCAACATGCTGCATTATACCTCCAGGAAGACATGGGATGCCGTACCTTTGTCCGAAGAGATGAGCTGGATGAGTAATTACTTCTATATTATGTCGATCCGCTTCGAGGATAAGTTCACCGTGGAGTATGATATGGACCCGCGGCTTTTTGAATACGATGTGCCCAGACTTCTGTTCCAACCTTTTGTGGAGAATGCGATTCTTCACGGCTTCGATCAGACCGGCTCTGGCGGACTCATTGGAATCCGCGGCTGGATTAACGGCAGAACCCGGCATTACGAGGTGGCCGACAACGGCCGGGGCATGAGTGCGGAGACGGTACAGAGGATTCTGTATCAGAAATCTTCTTCCGTGGGCATTAAAAATACTATTGACCGCATTCAGATGACCTACGGCGGCGAGTACGGGATATCCATCTCCTCGACTCCGGGAACAGGCACGAAGGTAGTGATTGCGTTGCCGCTATAAGCCAATCCAGGTCCACCAATCCAAAGAGATTAGGGTTATGTAAGCGCTATCTTATATTTTATAATAAAGGCATCATAGACTGCAGCTATGAACCCGTTGAACTTAGAAATCGAGAGGGGCTTGGAATATGTCGCAACCCAGAAAATCAGTCTTCATCACATTGGCTCTGGTTCTGATGCTTGCCGCCGTGCTGTCTGCGTGCTCGAAGTCGGATACTGCAAGCCCTGACACTTCCGCATCTTCCGGAAATTCCGGATCGAAGGAGAATATTAAGCTGCGGATGACTGTCTGGGGATCACCGGAGGAAGTGGCTCCATATAAAAAAGCGATTCAGAATTTCGAGGCCAAGCATCCGAGCGTTAAGGTCGAGCTTCAGCATATTGCCGCTGATTATGATACCAAGCTGACGACTATGGTCGCCGGGAATGATGTTCCCGACATTGCCATGATGGAATCGGGCACGATTGCTTTTCCGATGGCGGAGCAGGGCAAATTCTATAATCTTCAGGAATTCCTGGATACGGATGCTGATATCAGTCCGGATACACTGGTGCCTAATATCACCTATTCGCTGGAGCCGGGCAATGTCATCGGCATCGGACCGGGACCGGAATCCTTCGGATTGTTCTACAATGAGGATATCTTCAAGGAGGCCGGTGTTGAACCACCTCCGTCGAATGTGGCGGATGCCTGGACCTGGGATGAATTTGTCGAGGTTGCCAAGAAGTTGACCGTGGACATGAACGGCAAAACAGCGGCCGACCCGGACTTTGATCCGGCAAAAATCAAGCAATATGGAGCAAATATCTCCACCTGGTGGGGGGTGTACAGCAACTTCATCTATTCCAACGGCGGGGATTTCATCTCGGCGGACGGCAAAACCTTCGGCCTTAATCAGCCGGAAGCGGTCGAAGCCCTTCAGAAAATATCCGATCTGATGAATGTGCATCATGTATCCCCTTCACCTGTACAGTCCAAGAACATTCCCGCAACGAATGTGGCTCTCCAGACCAAAAAGGTAGCGATGACAGTCGATGGACAATGGGCAAGCGCAGGACTCGCCCAATCGAAGTTCAACTTCAATGTCGGGGTGATGCCTGTAATGAAGGAGCCGGTCACCACGGTGGTCTGCGGCATGTTCTCCATCTTCAAATCTACCAAGCATCCCCAGGAAACCTGGGAGCTGCTGAAGGCGCTGCTTGACCCCGAAGCCTCCATTGATATGCTTACAGCCGGAACCTGGATGCCGTCTCCCAAGGACTGGTATACCGATCCTGCGCTGCTGGCCAAATGGACGGAGAATCTGGATGCCAGACCTTCCGGTTATAAAGAAGCTATCGTGGATGTGATTCTGACCAAAGGCCACCAGACGCCGACCGGATATGTGAAGAATTTCAACAATATTATGGATCTGGTCAATCCCGCCCTGGATAAGGTATGGCTCGGCCAGCAGACCGCCCAGGAAGCGATGGACTCGATCGCTGCAAAAGCTCAGGCTCAGATTAAGGGACGCCGTGATATTAAGGAATAACTAACTGCGAAACTAGCAGCAGGGAGCGGCGTCCGAATCCTCGTTCGCCGTTCTTTTTGCCGAAATTTCGAGATTGGAGGCCGGTATGCGAAAGGGAATGTTCTACGGGCTGCTGTTCACGGCCCCTGCCATCCTTGGGTTTGCCATCTTTACGCTGGGTCCCATGATCGCCAGCCTGGTGCTCAGCCTGACCGACTATAATGTGTTCAAGGAGCAGACTGCCTTTGCGGGTCTGGATAATTACATGCGGCTGTTCTCAGGCGAGGATGAGCTGTTCTATAAATCGCTGGGGATCACCTTCTATTTCGTCGTGCTGCGCGTTCCTGCGGTGATTCTCCTCTCCTTCGGGATTGCGCTGCTGCTGAATCTCAATGTGAAGGGAAGGGCCATCTTCCGTACCATCATCTACCTCCCGAGTATTGTTCCGGCGGTGGCCTCGGCTATGATCTGGATGTGGCTGCTCAACCCCGATCTGGGACTCATCAATTCGCTGCTGAGCCGTCTGCATCTGCCGACCAGCAACTGGCTGTACGGGGAAGGCAGCGTTATCCCCTCGGTCGTACTTACCACGCTATGGGGGATCGGCAGCACGGTGATTATTTTCCTCGCCGGACTCTCCGGTATCCCCCGGCAGTATTACGAAGCGATTGAGGTGGACGGGGGCGGCTGGTTCCGCAAGCTGAGCCATGTGACGATTCCGATGGTCACCCCCACGATCTTTTTCAATACAATCATGACCATTATCGGGTCCTTTCAGGTCTTCAACGAAGCTTACATTCTGACGCAGGGCGGACCGAATAACCAGAGTCTGTTCTATGTATTTTATTTATGGAGAACGGGCTTCCGGGATGCCGAAATGGGCTATGCGTCCGCGCTGGCCTGGATCTTGTTCGTCATTATTCTGTTCTTCACCTTCATCGTCTTCAGAACCTCGAAGTCATGGGTGTATTACGAAGGGGGGGACCGGACTTGAGGCCGTCAAAGCTTTCACTTACCGCAGGCTACGGGGCGCTGATCCTGATCTCCGGTATGTTCATCATTCCGTTTGTCTGGCTGATCCGCAGCTCGCTGATGAATTTATCACAGATATTTACCATGCCCCCCGAATGGATACCGGCGCCGTTTCAATGGGGCAATTTCCATAAGGCGCTCACGGTGCTGCCGTTCGATGTCTTCTTCAAGAATACGCTCATCATCGTGGTCACCGTGCTGGTGGGAACCGTAATTACGAGCAGCATCGGAGCCTTCGGATTCTCACGGATTCAGTGGAAGGGAAGGGATATGGTGTTCGCGGTCCTGATGACCAGCATGATGCTCCCGGCGGCGGTCACGATGATCCCTAGCTTCCTCGGCTGGCAGATGATGGGGTTATACGATACGCTGTATCCGCTGATTGTGCCCGCTTATTTCGGCGGGGGGATCTTCAACATCTTCCTGCTCCGGCAATTCTATCTGAGCATTCCGCGTGATTTCGATGAAGCGGCCTTTGTGGACGGGGCCAACTACTGGAAAATCTATACCCGGATCATCTTCCCCTTAAGCCGTTCCGCGATTATCGTGGTTGCCTTATTCAGCTTCCTGGCTTCCTGGAATGACTTTATGGGTCCGCTGATCTATCTGAAAAGCGACCGTCTCTTCACCCTCGCTCTGGGCCTGCAAATGTTTCAGGGCACCTATACCGCCCAGTGGGATCTGCTGATGGCGGCTTCGGCCACCGTCGTTCTGCCCTGCGTCATTGTGTTTCTGGCCGGACAGCGTTACTTCCTGGAGGGCATAACCTTAACGGGATTAAAAGGATAAAGGAGGCGGGGAACAGAAATGGCAGAGCAACAAGCGAAGATTCATGCCTGGCAGGGTGTGTCTTTTACGGGAGTTACAATCAATGATGAGTTCTGGCTGCCGCGCCTGAAGGTGCTCCGGCAGACCATGCTGCCGGATTGCCTGTCCAAATGTGAGGAGACCGGCCGCATCAAGAACTTCGCCAAGGCCGGAGGCCTGCTGGAAGGGCATTACGAAGGCAAATATTATAATGACTCGGATGTCTACAAGGTGCTTGAAGGCATTGCCTATGCGCTGATGTCGGAGCGGGATGCCCGGCTTGAGGCTGAGGCCGACCGGATCATCGGGCTGATCGCCGCAGCGCAGGAAGAAGACGGCTACCTGTGTGCTTACTTCACACTGGAGAATCCAGAGGGCAAATGGACGGATATGGAAAAGCATGAGATGTACAACGGCGGCCACCTGATTGAAGCGGCGGTGGCCTACTATGAAGCCACGGGCAAGCGTGAGCTGCTGGAGGTCGCCTGCCGTCTGGCGGATCATGTTGACGGGGTGTTCGGCCCCGGCAAGCGGCACTGGGTGGAGGGGCATCAGGAGATTGAGCTGGCGCTGGTGAAGCTGTACCGCGTGACCAGGGCTGAGCGTTACTGGAAGCTTGCGCTGTGGCTGCTGGAGGAGCGCGGCCATGGGCATGGCGTGGGCGCGATCTGGGATAATCCGGAATGGGGGCCGGCCTATTGTCAGGATGATGTTCCCGTCCGCGAGATTAAGCAGGTGACCGGCCATGCCGTCCGTGCGATGTATCTGTATACGGCCATGACGGATATTGTTCATGCTTCAGGCGATTCCGCTTATGCGGAGGCTCTGCACCGGGTCTGGACACATACGGTGGAGCGCAACATGTATATAACGGGCGGCATCGGACCGTCCAGGCACAATGAAGGCTTCACCTCCGATTATGATCTGCCCAACGAGACAGCCTATTGCGAGACCTGCGCGGCCATTGCCATGGTGTTCTGGAATCACCGGATGAACCTGACGTTCGGGGACGGCAAATATGCCGATGTCGTAGAACGTGAAATGTATAATGGCGTTTTGTCGGGAATCTCCCTCTCCGGGGATCAATATTTCTATGAGAATCCGCTTGCTTCACAGGGGGGACATCATCGTGTGCCCTGGTTCGAAACCTCCTGCTGTCCGACCAATCTGGCCCGCTTCCTGCCATCCCTGGGCCAGTACGCCTATGCTGTTACAGAGGATGGCCTGGCGGTGAATCAATATATGAACAGCGAAGCGGAGCTGGTGCTGGCCAGCGGGCTGGGCGTCAGGCTGAAGCTAAGCACCCGGTATCCTTGGAAGGGCCGAATTGAGCTTGAAGTGAACCCTGCCGCAAGCGCTGAATTCAGCATCCGGCTGCGTATGCCGGAATGGTGCAGGGGATATCGGCTGGAGGCCGGCGGCGCCAGAATTGGCGGGGCAGGAGCCTTGACGGATCAAGGGTATCTTGTGCTCAGCCGGCATTGGTCGCCGGGAGACAAGGTGGTGCTAGAGCTGGATATGCCCGTGAATATCGTGCGGGCCAAGCCGGAAGTGGAGGCGGACAGAGGGCGGGTTGCCGTTCAGCGGGGACCCGTGGTGTATTGTCTGGAGCAGACGGATCATCCTGGATGGTCCTATGATGCCTTCTCTATTCCGGCCGGGGCGACGTTCCGGGTGGAGCACCTGCCGGAGCTGCTGGGCGGGGTGACGGTGCTATGGAGCCAGGATGAAGAAGGCAGGCCGCTCCGGTTCATTCCCTATTATGCCTGGGACAACAGGGAGCCCGGTTTCATGCAGGTCTGGATTCGGGAACGGGAAGAGAGCGGCCTCTACAGCTTTTAATTTGCAGGTTGCGGAGAAAGGAGGGTTTCGCTTGCGAGGAATCACGAACCCTATTGTACCGGGCTGGTATGCAGACCCCGAAGCAAGAACCTATCAGGACAGGCATTATGTGTATGCCACCAGATCTTTTACGGAATATACCCGGCAGATGAATCTGGATGCCTTCAGTTCCGGGGATCTGGTTCATTGGACGACCCACGAGGGGATCATCGAAATGGAGGATTTCCCCTGGATCTGGAGAGCGGTATGGGCTCCGACCCAGATTGAGCAGGGCGGCCGTCATTATCTGGTCTTTGCCTCCAACGATATCCAGAAGGACGGCGAAGCCGGCGGGCTGGAGATTGCTGTTGCAGATGCTCCCGAAGGCCCCTACAGAGGGTATCTCCACCGGCCCCTGATCGGCGGGTTCATTCACGGCGCGCAGCCGATCGACGCCCATCTGTTCAAGGATGATGACGGTGTAATCTATCTGTATTACGGGGGCTGGGGGCATTGCAACGTGGCCCGGATGAATGAGGAGATGACGGGGTTTGTTCCGTTCCCGGACGGAGAGGTTATCCGTTCCGTCACCCCTCCGGGATATGTGGAGGGGCCGTGTATGATTAACAAGGACGGTCTATATTATCTGATGTGGTCGATGGGAGGATGGACGAACGGGACTTACCGGGTAGCTTACGGCGTAAGCGACAATCCGCTGGGACCGTTCGCGAACCACGGGACGATTCTGGAGAGACAGGAGCCTGTAGCGGAAGGCCCCGGCCATCACGGATATCTGCATCTGCCGGAGCGGGATGAATGGCTGATTGTCTATCACCGGAGAATTATCGGGGACCGGGAGCCGGGCAACCGCATGTTATGCATCGACAGACTGGAATTCGGTGCAGGCGTTATCAAGCCGGTAAGAATGACCGACCGGTGGTAAGCTTGTCGGCTTATCGCAGGTGAATACAGGAGGAGTGAGGCCTTGGCTATGAGGGGCCTCTTTTGCCGTGGCGCCGGAGGAACGGTCATTCAATTAATGTTTTTCACCCCTGTATTCCCATAATGTTGTACATATTGCAACACGGCGACCGGGATATCCGGGGATATGATAGAGTTGTTGTATAAAATGCAAGAATTGCCCCCCGCTAAGCGTTTTAGGATGAAAAATCCTGCTTTTTATGCAGCAATTTTGAAATGTAGCCGGGATGAGCATTGGAATGTTGTATTTTGAGCAGGATTTTCACTGGGAGGTTGGGGGGAAATGCAAAATATTCATGATAATGAAATTGTTTCTTATACGGTTGATTTGCAAAAGTCAAAAATTACATTCCAAACATTGGGCGGCAAAGACAATTCAGTTCCCGTCATGATTGAGTTCATTGATGTCTTGGCGCATAGGTTTGAAACGCAGTTGCAAGGGAGTATTCTTCTTGATATCAGCCAATTCGAAATAAGTTCATTTGTCAAAGATAACAAGGAGTTGTTAGAGAAGCAAAAGGACTTCGCTTGGCCGATGTATTATGAAAAAAGAGCGGATTTTCTTGAATATTTACTACATGAAAATTACAACTACTATGTGATCTCCGCTTCGTATGGTCTTAATGGGTGGGTAGTTGCTAAAGAGTATAATATTTATAACTGAACAGAAAGTTTTAAAGTTGACCTTGAGGGAGCTATCCCTCAGGGTCTTTCGTTTCTATGAGTGTTTTAAGAGAATGAGTTAATCTTTGAAACCAATCGTAGCCTCAGACATTGTTATCTCTGTCATCCCCCGCTCTGAAGCACCGACTTCACAAGCAGCAGCCACGGAATGCTGCCCGTAGCGGTGATGCTCCCCTCCGGGTGAACCTCAGCCGCAAGAAGCAGCATGTAATAACTGAGACCAGTGATTGCGGCAGTGCTGCCGGATTGGCGCAGCGTCTGCTCATCGGCGGACGTAAGCTGCGGGACCTGCCCGCAAGACTGGGCAATGGCTGCATAGAGCAGCCATTCCGCAGCATCACCGGGAAGGCTATGGTGTTGTAAATGCCCGGTGTAATCCGCACACCACTGCAACTTAAATGCAACAGGTGCATCCAGTAGTCCTCGCAGTAGCGGCAGGGGAAGTCTGCTCCAGAGAAAATGTGCAGCGCCAAAAGGCCTGCCAAGCAGGAGCAATGTGTCCCAAGCACCTGCCTGAAGGAGCAGTTGTGCTTCGTAAGAATAATCTGCAAAGCTAAGCGGTGTATTTGTACGGTGTTCCGAATCGGCCGCGGGCCCGGGCGGCAGCTCCGCCAGCCGCCCCAGGCCTTGTCCTGCCGCGGCGATTCCGCCGCTGCGGCAGGACAAGGCCCACAGATAGCCGGATACCCAAGGGTTATCCGGCATATCCCCCCGCATCCGCGCAAGCCCGGCGGATGCGGCCCCGGGCTGTTCCGGGTCCCGGAACAGCGTCCCTAGCAGCACCTGAAGCACCTGCCGGATATCCTCCGGCAGATGCGGTGCTGCGCAGAGCGCCGCCAGCCACGGGGCGGCGCGGGCATTGAGTGCGGCAGGCACCAGCCTGCTCAGCACTCGCCGGGGCAGGGCAGGGAGCAGCTGACGGGTGAATGCCGTCAGCTGCTCCGTTTGCCCGGACAGCAGGCACAGCGTGGCCAGCTGCTCCCAAGCGGCGGGATCGTCAGGCGCGTAGCTGATCGCCTGCCTGTAATGCTCAAGCGCTTCCTCGAAGAGGAACAGCCGCTCGCAGACCCGCCCGGCGAACATGCGGGTGCGGCTGGTTCCGCTGCCGGAGGAGGAAGGGTATTTATGCGCGGTATCCCCGCTGTCCAGCGCCTGCTGGAGCAGAGGGTACGCCCGCCATACTTGCCCTTGCTCCAGCAGCAGCCCCGCATAGCTCTCCAGCAGATCGGTGAAATCTGCATACAGCCCAATCCCGGCCCGATAGACAGACTCCGCGTCCACAGGCCGCCCGCCCGCTTGGAGGGCAAAGGCTGTCTTGAGATACAGGTCAGCGGTATAACCGGACTCTGGCGGAGCTTCCTCCAGCAGCGGCAGGAGAAGATCTGCTGCCGCCTGATATTGTCCCTGCTGGTAATATTCCGTGCCCAGTGCATACCGCAGAGGAACGCTGTCTGGTTCAAGCCGCAGAGCAGCGTGGATCAGCTCCAGATTGCGGCTGGCTTTATTTTTGCGCTGAAGCTCATCATCCAGATAGCCATAATGGTGCACAGGCAGATGGGCATAAGCGATATGTCCTCCGGGGAGGCTCCAGATGCTGGAGGCCACCTCTTCATGAATGCTCCCTCGAAAACAGATACGTGAATCATTACGGAACAGCCGGCACACATTGTCTGTCACGTATTCGCGCCCGGATCCCTCCCCCACATAATGGATAAAAGGCAGGAAATACCCGTCCGCACGCTCCGATTCCAGCAGACTCTGCAAGTCATCCAGCTTCCAGTCAGCAAGGGCTTCATCTGCATCCAGCACCAGAATCCAGCCATAGGAGGCCAGCTGCAGGGTATGATTACGGGCTTTGGAGAAATCGTGTTCCCAGGGCAGCCTGATCACCCGGGCGCCGAACCTGCGGGCGATAGCCATACTGTTATCCTCTGATCCGGTATCTGCAATGATGATCTCCGAGACCCTACCCTGAACAGACAGCAGGCATTGCTCCAGGTGCTGCGCCTCATTCCTGACGATCATGCAGAGCGAGATCCCGGGAGTATCCATGGTCTGTAAGCTCCTTCCTAACAGTATCTGATTGAAAAAGCGGGAGTGCAAAGCAAGCGGGTATACTCCTGACGGACTGGAGAGCCGTTATTTCCCCACAAACAGCACTTTTTACGGAGTGGCGGACTGAGAGGACCCTATTGTCTCTCTAACCGATGATTTGGGGCAGCATATCCGCCTTTAAGCGCCGTGGAGTCCGTAACTCTTCCCAATCATGCGTTTTCTCCAAAATAAACGATCCTCAGTCCGCAACGCTCAGTCACACCAACGCTCTACCTGATAAAAAACCGACTATGCAGGATAGTTGCAGAATGTACACGTAAAACCAGCGAAAAGGTATACTTTCTATGGATAATTATAGTCTGTACAACTAAATCTGGCCCAAAAGGGGAAAAGGAAGAATCAGCGGATGTTTAAATGCCCGAATTACAACTAAACGGGAAATTGGTGATCAATCAGGCGTTTTAGCTGTACCAAATACAATTAAGCCTATCGCCACTCCGATCATCTGATGATGTACTAATCGGTCGATCTGGGGAGCGGAAGAGTGATGCGCGCAGCCGCAGCCGCCGGTGAATACATGGCCGAAGTTACGAGCACAGCCAGAACCTTGTCAGCCAAAAGAATCCAGGGCTGCACAGCCGCAGCAATAGCAGATAAGGGCAGTGCTGTGTTCCGGTCCGCTGGGACAACTGCAGGATGGTTAAGCAGCCCGGTGATATCATCGTAGCTCAGCTCAGCTGCGGAAGCCGCTTCCGCCCGTTGCAACAGCTCCAACAAATCAGCAGTAGGCGACACTTCCGGCTCTGCATCATCTACCGCTCCCGCATCTCGCATCACGCTATCGATCTCACCCGCACTCTGCGTCATACCATCCACCTTACCCGCATCTTGCACCGCAGCATCCCTCACCCCAGCCCCAAGCACATCAGCCGCCGCTGTGTAACAGCCATCCCTTACCAGCAGGCGCAGTAGCTCCTGGCGCTGCTCCGTCAGGATGCCGGGCAGCTGCCCGGCCAGCCAGCCGTGGAGCTCGGGCTCGCGGCCCGTGCATTTGAACAGGCGCGTGAGCCGGGGGATCAGCGGCCAGGGGTCCGGCTGGAGCTGGGCTGCCCTGGTGAAGCAGGCTGCCGCTTCATGCGCTTCCCCGATCTGCTGGCAGACCTGCCCCAGCAGCGTGTGGGTGAGATAGGTGCCTAACCCGGATTCCGTATGGTAGAGGGGAGGCGAGGCTCCGATCTCCAGTGTCCGGCACAGCGCGGTCTTGGCTTCGGCTAAGGCCGACACCTGTAGCAATAACGCACCCTTGAGGTGGTGGAGATCGGGATAATCCGGGAAAAGCGTGCTTCCCTGCCCGCAGGCCTCCAACGCACCCGGGTAATCACCGGTTACCGCCAGACAGCGTACTTTGTATTTATAGAGCAGGTGAACATAGCTGGTACCCGGCTCGGCCAGCTTCAGCGAGGTGCCGATATGCTCCAGCGCCTGCCCGTAATCGTTAAGCCGCATATATTCAACTGCCAGATTGAAATGCTGAAAAGCATCTCCAGGACTTTGCTCCAGTTGCTGCTTCAGCAATCCGAGATTACGGCTGATTTTATCTTTCCGCTCCACGACCCCGTCGGCATAGCCGTAGTGATGGACAATGACGGTGCCCATATGCATCGCGGCCTCCGGGGTCTCCTGCACAATGACAGCTGCAATCTGCTCATGAATAATGCCGCTGAAGCGATAATTCGGGCGGTTCTTGAACATTCGGAGGATCGGGTTAACCGTAAGCGTCTGCGAAGCGCGCTCCGTTCCCTGATGATTATGAATCCGCACAAAAAAAGCCTCATACTCCGTATGCTTCGCGCACACCAGCAGCTCATCCCGGCTCCCCGGCTCCAGCTCCTCGTCTGCATCCAGCACCAGAATCCAGGTGCCCTGCGCCAGGGCCAGACCGGCATTGCGTGCGGCGGCAAAATCCCCGTTCCACGGGTAATCAATAATCCGGGCACCGAAGCTGCGGGCAATGGAACAGGTGGCGTCGGTGGAGCCGGTGTCCACAATGATGATTTCATCCACAGCTCCGCGTACACTACGCAGACAGCGGGCGAGGTTGTCGGCTTCATTTTTGACGATCATACACAAGGAAATCCGCGGTTGGTGTGGTTTCGTAGTCATAAGCTCAGATCAACTCCTCTCTGCCGCTGAGTGTAATTCCACTTCGTATGCCAGGGTGTGCAGCGCAGCACCGCGATGGATTGGGCAACCGCTGCCCTGTCTTCCTGAAGTGGACCATGAGGCTGCTGCCCCTTCCCCTGGAGACGTTCTACAGCTTCTGCGAGACGCTGCTCCGCCAGATGCAGATAACAGAGCGCCAGTCCGGTGCTAACTGCATCGTCTGCAGGAGATTCCCCCAGAGCAAGCCGGTACCAGCTGGCAGCCTCTGCATAATGCCCTTTATCTATCAGAAGTTCTCCGAGATACCGCAGGGTTGCCCCTGAAGCCTCCTTGCTGCCTGCAAGGCCAATGAATAGTTCCCCCGCCTCTGCACGCCAGCCTTCCTCATAGAGCGCCTCTGCCAGAGTGCTTGTGTGTGCCGGAAACCGTCCAACCAGCCGCTTGCCCAGCGCGATGAACTGGTGCTTCACAGCGAGCCTTATCACCTCGGCCAGCAGCGGGGACTCCCCGGAGGGAGCGAATTCTGCCTGCGGCTCAGTGGAATCGAGAGACAATTGCCTGTCGATCTCAAGCACTGCGGAGCGCACTTCCGCAGGGGATTGCAGCCACAGCTCCTCCTGCAGCTTCCCGCCTAGCTCACAGGTTAAAATGGCCTCAAGCAGGCAGAGCTGCTGTATAGTCTCCGCATTTAGGCCTTCGGGTGACAGCTGGGTGGGGTTAGCCCGCAGCTTGGCGGCAGTCTTTCTGAACGTATGATATTTTCCGGTAATGATCCAGGAAGACAGCAGGAACAGCAAGGTGTCCTCTTCCAGCGGGCAGACCGCAGGCGGCAGCTCTGCAATTGCCTTATAAGCACCCAGCCGATATAAAGTTCCGATAATTGCGGTTCTCGCAGCACGCTGCGCTGTACCGGTCAGCTGTATCAACAGTGCGGCAATCTCTCCCTCCGGCACCTCCAGCTCCTGAAAAGCAGAAGCAATCCCCTCCAGAGCGGGGAGATACAGGGAGTGCTGCTGAAGCGCACGATGGAACAGCTGCGCGGCCTCCTTCTGCTTCCCTAGCTGCTGGAAGATGGCCCCCATCCGGTGCAGCGGGCGGAAGCTGTCCATGCCCTGTTCGGTGACGTATGCTCTGCGCGGAGCTGGGGCAGACATGGTATCTATGGCATGCTGGTAAGACTGGACGGCGCGATCATATAGTCCTTGGCTCTCCCAGGACTGGCCCTGCATGTAATGCAGGTCAGGATAATCTCCATAACGTGTCAGCTCGCGGGTCAGCAGGCTGTCGACCGCTTTTACATGACCGGCGGCCAGATCGATTTTGCACAGATCGCGAATGATTGAGGGACGGTAAGAGGCTTGAAGCGGAGCAAGGGTAAGTGACTGGCGCAGCAGTTCTCCGGCTTCTTCCAGCCTTCCATCCTGACAGCAGGTGACCGCCAGATTATAACGGGCGAACACATCGTCAGGCTCTTCTGCAAGCGTAAGACGCAGCAGCTGCTCGTTGCGGCTGATTTTATGCTTGGCGCTCATGACCGGGGGCAGGTAGCCGAAGTGAAGAATCTCTATAGGACTGGCCTCGATGGCGGCGGACCCATGTTTTGTGAGAATAGAGGACTCTACACTTTCATGAATTCTTCCGCTGAAAAGATAGCCCTGCCCACCGCGGAACAGCCGCACGGGACTATGATACAGACGATCCTCGGGCCTGCTTCCCAGCAGGTTCTCTATACGCACCGTGTAGGCTTCAGCTGTGCTGCCCCTGAGAATCTCCTTGATTGACTCTATGGAGGTCTGAAGGACTTCATCCGCATCCAGGACCAATATCCAGCTGCTAGATGCATGAGAGAGACCGGTATTGCGTGCTTCTGAGAAATGGTTATTCCAGTGGGTCTCAATGACCGTTGCCCCATACCTGCGGGCGATCTCCACAGACGGGTCGGTTGAGCCGGTATCGACAACGATGATTTCATCGGCGCCCTGCAGGCTGGCTAGACAACGGGGGAGCAGCTCGGCTTCATTGTTGACAATGAGCTGTACGCCGAGTGTAGGTTTGGCAGATGGATTCAAGATCGTTCCTCCTTCGCGGGCCTTAATTCCTCCGGGTATTCTGCAAAAATAAGAATGTACATGCGTTGCTGCCGTCTTATGTAGATGCGGAATAACGCACAGCCAAGAGTACATGGGTATCCATGCACTCTTGGCTCCTGCATCGTATGACGGAAATTATGCTTACGTTCCTTGTGCATCAAAAATAACATTAAGCGTAGAAGCCGCACCCGGCGTGGCAGATTGATAGGAGAGGCGGGTGTATTTCAGGAACCGGGCAGGCACAATAACGTCTACAGAACCTGCTGGCAGCGGATTGTCTCCGGTCGTATCGACGAAATAGTTGGTTCCGTCTGCACTAATCTCGACCCGTGTATTCACCGGATTGGCTCCGGTATTCACAATGAAGTAGGAATAGGTGCCAAGGACACTGGTATTGTTGGCCGGCAGCGGCGTATAGGTATCCGAGGTTGCAATTGCCGTTGTAGGCAGCTCAATGAAGCTGCGCTGGGAAATAGACGTTACGCTGCTCAAAGTACCAGCAGTGATAGTCGCGCCAAGCACACTAGTAATCGTACCGTCTAAGAGGTTGGTCACTGTACCAGCGGATGATAGAGTACCGGCAGTGATAGTCGCGCCAAGCACACTAGTAATCGTACCGTCTAAGAGGTTGGTCACTGTACCAGCAGATGATAGAGTACCAGCAGTGATAGTCGCACCAAGCACGCTAGTAATCGTACCGTCTAAGAGGTTGGTCACTGTACCAGCAGATGATAGAGTACCGGCAGTGATAGTCGCACCAAGCACGCTAGTAATCGTACCGTCTAAGAGGTTGGTCACTGTACCAGCAGATGATAGAGTACCGGCAGTGATAGTCGCGCCAAGCACGCTAGTAATCGTACCGGCGAGGATGTTTGTAACCGTACCAGCCGAAGTTAATGTACCAGCAGTGATGGTTGCGCCAAGCACGCTAGTAATCGTACCGTCTAAGAGGTTGGTCACTGTACCAGCAGATGATAGAGTACCAGCAGTGATAGTCGCACCAAGCACGCTAGAGATGGTGCCGTTTAAAATGACGGTGGTCAGGTTCCCGCTGGCATCCGTAGTTAGCGGCCGGTCGATCAGGGTCGAGGGGTCCCGGCCAAAAATAAGTGTGCGCAAATTATCCGGATTCGCTTGAAATGAACTGAAATTTGGCAAATGGAGTCATCCTTTCTGTGGGCAATTTTTGCCGTCAGCCTGCTCATGAAAAGACCCAAACCGTCGTCTGGGTCCTTAAGCATGTATAGCTGCCGGGTTAATAGAGAAGCACGTAGGTGGGCAGGACCATTCGAATGGTGTGATATTAGGATATGGAGCTTTTAAGAGAATGACTGGGTTTACTCTGCAAAAATACGCAGCCGCCAAACAACCTGCCGGACAGCTTTGAATACTATGAAAATATGCTAGACTGACAGAAGGAGTGAGCATATGCCGAATGAGACTGTCTTTAACCAGAATAACCAGCCGCTGGTTAAGGTTTATTTTTCTATAAATGGATGAATTAGAAGATTGGGAGGAGGAAGCATGGAGAGCTGTCTGTTTATACACGGCTTCACCGGAGGCGAATACGAGATTTCTCCGCTTGCGCAGTTTCTGGAGGCGAACGGCTATAGGTCCAGAATGTTTACCTTGCATGGACACGGGGGCAGCAGAAGGGAACTGCTCCATTCAAGCCGGGGGGACTGGCAGCTAAGCGCCGAGGAGGAACTGAAGCAGCTATTCTCAAGCTCCGGAAAAGTACATCTGATCGGCTTCTCTACCGGAGCCCTGATTGCGTCGCGGCTGTCTGTTCAGTATTCTTCCAGAATTCAGTCGCTCACCTTGTTGTCTACCCCGGTGTATCCGCTCAACCTGGCCGAGATTCTGCGCACACTGGTCCGCCCGGAGATGCTCCGGAATTATCTCAGCAAATGGGGTTCTACACCCATGAAGGCCACTCGGGAGTTCCAGCGGCTGGTCCGTGAGAGCTTCGAGGTTTATCCGCAGCTGGAGGTGCCGACCTTGATTGTACAGGGCAGGCGGGATCATCTGGTGAAGTTCAAAAGTGCTGACTATCTCCGGCAGACCATTCCTTCTGAACGCAGACAGGTGCTGATTATGGAGCGAAGCGGACATATGGTCTGTCACAGCGGGGAGAGTCCCGCTATGATGGATGAAGTGCTCCGGTTTATCCGCCGCTCGGGCGATTCCGTATAAGCAAAGAACCCTTCCAGAGCTGGAAAGGGTTCTTTGCTTATACGCTTACTCTATGATTTGACGTTGACATTGAGGAGGGGGCGTGGTATTTTCAACTCAAGGAAACCGGTTTCCCCAAGGAGGAATGATTACCTTCCTCCCGCTATTCTGCTATTCCGTTATTTCATGATTCCGTTAGTTATTCCATTGGTTATTCCGCAGTAACACTGCCGCTTCGCTTGGAAGATAACCGGGGAATTAACTCCGGCTCCAGCAGTTGACCGCTCATGACCGCCGCTTTGTTATCCAACCTGTCCATCAATAGCCGTCCTGCGGATGCACCGAGCTGGAAGGTATCCATATCAAGTGAAGTCAGCGGAGGGGTGGTGTAGGGGGACAAGGGATATTCATCGAATGTGGCAATGCCCAGCTGCGAAGGAATGGAGATATTCAATTCACGGGCCGCCTGCAGCACGCCGTAAGCAGCGAAGTTGCTCATGCACACGATGGAGCTGGGAGGATTAGTACTCTGTAGCAGCTGCTTAGCCGCCTGATAGCCATCTTCCTCAACCGCCCGGCCATGGATGATCCATTCGCTCTGCACAACCATTCCGGCCTCCTCCAGTGCCCGCTGGTAGCCGGCTGCACGGCGCAGGAAGAGCGGCTCATCCTTTTCGCCGCCAATGAAGGCCACAGACGGGTAGCCCTGGTCCAGCAGATGCCGGGTCAGCATGAATCCGCCCAGCTCATTGTCGCAATCGACCCAGATTCCCGGAGCATTGATTTCACCGATGGAGATATAGGGGAACTGAAGCCGGTTCAGCTCCGCACACAGATCAGGAGTCAGCACCGAGGTGTTGGCAATAATACCGTCCACCCGCTTATTAAGCACCAGCCTCTGCAGAAAATGCCCTTCAGCATGGTCATGCTGGATATTGGCAATGGTCAGCTCATATTTCAGAGGGCCAATGATGCTCTCCACCCCGCCGATAATGTTATAGAAGAACTGATTGAGAAACTCGCTTTCCTTGGACATATCAATCAGGATAGCTATCGTATTACTGCTCTGTCTGGCAAGTCCGGTGGCGATGCTGCTCGGAGTATAGTTCATCTGCTTGATGATGTCCCGGACCCGGGCCTTTGTTTCTGCGGATATTTTGGGAGAGTCGTTCATCACCTTGGATACAGTGGATTTGGCGACACCCGCTGCCTGGGCGATATCCTTAATAGTAACTTTCATAGCTTTCCCTCCCGTCCTTACGGTGTGTTACGCCTTAATGGCGAACTTTGTTCTACCTGTCATAATAACACAGTTGCTCAAGCTGCTCTACGCGGCATAAAAGGAGACTATACAGTATGCTTAACCGGTTATTCGTATATCACACAGCGGAAGACCCCTTCGCCTTCCCGGCAGGCCCCCGCCTGCTCAAACTCAGACTATTCGTGCAGAGCGGACAGAACTTGTCCTGCACGGTTGTCCACGCTGACCGTTATGATTCACCCGGCCATGAGCTTCCGCAGGAGATGGAGCGGATCGGCTGTGCCGGAGCGTATGACATACATGAAGCTCTGGTCCCGGCCGAGACAGGCAAATGCCGGTATCTGTTCCACATTGGGAATCCCGCAGGCGGATACACATGGTACGGGGAACGTGGAATTTCGGAGAACAGGGAGCAGGCGGGTGCCTTTCAATATGCCTATATTCACCGTCCGCAGGCCATCGCACTGCCTGCCTGGAGTTCAGATGCGGTAGTCTATGAGATTTACCCTGAGAGCTACCATCAGGGGACGCTTCAAGGCATCACAGACAAGCTTACATACTTGCAGCAGCTTGGCGTGAGTGCTATTTATATGACACCTATCTTTGAATCGCCTTCCGGGCATAAGTACAATACTTCCGATTACTATAAAGTAGACCTTGGATTCGGGACGCTTGACGATCTGAAGACGCTTGTCGGGACTGCTCACCGGCTGGGGATGAAGGTTCTGCTGGATGCGGTCTTTAACCATTCCGGTGATACTTTTTTTGCCTTCCGGGATGTACTGGAGCACGGGGAGGCCTCGCGCTACAAGGACTGGTTCTTCATCCATTCCTTCCCGGTCGGCGGGGCGCCGGCTCCTGACTACGAGACCTTCGCCAAGGCGGAGGCCAGTATGCCGAAGCTGAATATGGATCATCCCGAGGTAGCGGATTATATGATAGATGTAGCCAGGTATTGGGTGCGGGAAGCGGGGATCGACGGCTGGAGGCTGGATGTGGCCAACGAGGTGACTCCGGCCTTCTGGACCAGACTGCGGCGGGAGCTGAAGGCGGAATTCCCGGACCTGCTGCTGATCGGCGAGATTATGCATGCTTCCGGGCCCTGGCTGCGGGGAGATCAGTTCGACGGCGGCATGAATTACCTGCTGCGGGATGCGATGCTGGAGTTTTTTGCAGCGCAGTCGGCGGGTCCGGCCCGGTTCATGGAGCAACTGCTGCATCAGGAGGCCTTGTACAATGATCAGGCCAATTCGGCGATGTTCCAGCTGCTGGGCAGTCACGATACGCTGCGTTTCCTGACCGCCTGCAAGGAGGGGGGCCGGGGCTGGGACCGGGAAGCTACGGCGATGAGCCGGATGAAGCTGGCTGTCTTTTTCCAGATGACCTATATAGGCCTGCCAATGATTTATTACGGGGATGAGGTTGGAATGGAAGGTGCCACGGACCCGGACTGCCGGCGGCCGATGCTCTGGCAGGAGCAGAATCAGCATACCGGATTACTGGACTGGTATAAGCGGTTGATCTCGCTGAGAACAGAGCATGAGGTGCTGCGCAGAGGGGCCTTCCGCCCCTGGTTCACAGATGAGACGCGTGGGGTCCTGGGCTATGTCCGGCGCAGTGAGCAGGATAGAATGGGGCTGATTATCAACAACTCCCCCAACCGCTACCATCTGGAGCTAACCAGCTTCCGTTCTGACAAAAATGTGCTGACCGAGCTGTTAAGCGGACTCACCCTCCGCAGTTCAAGCAAAATTCTAGTCGACATCGAGCCGTTTGGCTGTCTGATGCTGCACTAACCTGTAACCTCTGTTCCGGGCAAAAGCGAAACAGAATTTGGGTGCGCATCATGCAGGTGTTACTTTTTCTTTTTGCTTTGCCGAAGCAGGCGGAATTCCTGATTCTCCCATTGCTTGAGCAGCGGGTAAGGATCGAAGGCCCATTCCGTAATGCCGCGGTCACGGTAGATGCCGTAATGCAGGTGGGGCGGGAACTTGCCCTGGGTACCCGGGCTGCCGTAGCCGGAGCTGCCTACCCAGCCGATGGTCTGTCCCGGAGTGACAATATCCCCGCGCAGCAGGGTTTTCTCATACCCCATCAGGTGGGCATAATAATGGTAGCGGTTCTCGATATCGCGGATACCGATGCGCCAACCGCCGTAGCGGTTCCAGCCCTTGGTCTCGACTATGCCGAAGCAGGTGCTGCGCACCGTTAAGCCATGCGGCGCGAACAGATCCGTGCCTTCGTGAATGCGCGCGCCGCCCCAGCTCCGGCCGGTTCCCCACGTGCTGCGGTAGGCATAATTGGTCCCTATCGGTAGCGGAAATGCGCTGCCGGACAGGTCCAGCCGTCCGAAATGCTCATATAGCTTGGCGAACTGGGAGACGCGCTGGGCGGCCCGCCCGTTGTGATAGTACTCCCAGACCCCGATATTGAAGTCCGTTGCGGAATCCCCGTACTTGAGCAGGTGGCGGGCCATGCTGTAGAGTATATCAGCATCATTGCCGGGATCGGCGATGCCGTCCCCCGAGCCGTCCTGCCCGAAGCCGCCGAAGAAGCGGATCGAATCCGGTTGCTTGTCGTCCTGATCCGGGTTCAGCGGACCGGACCATACCGGCGCCGGTATCATAATTCCGGTCAGCCGTGGCTTGGCCGCTGTAGTAGGGCTTTCTGCGGCGGCTGTTTTTTTGCTCTTCCTGGCGATGGACCGTTCGTACTGATCAATGGCAGCGAAGCGGTACCAGGGAATGCCGGTTGCCGCACCCATCTGCTCAAAGAGCTGCTTGCGGTCAGCGGCGGCAGTCTCTTTGCTGTCTGCGGGAGCAGGACTGCCCGAGCTGAGTTCGGGAATTTTATGATAACGGGCAGCTTGGGTACTTTCGGCAGGACTACCGCTCCAGAGCAGGGCGGCGGCAGACATGCACATCAAGGTTCTGCGGGTGTAGGGGCTCTTTAATAAGGCCAGCATGATCTCATCCTCCTGCGTTTGGACGCATGAATTGCATATATGTTTGCGGAAGCGGCACCCGGGCCAGGTGCTTTTCTTTAGATTGAAGCAAAAGGACTTTTTTTATCCATGACCACTCCAAGGTTCACAAAAACAGGCAAACGCCTACTTCACATGCTATAATATGAGGCAGCAACTTTTGACTGTGAAATAAATTGACATTGACATTCAGATCGAAAGCGGGGTCTCATCACTTTGACTAATCGAACAGCCAAACAGCCCAAGCCAGACTGGATCAAAATCAAGTTAACCACCGGTGAGGATTATCAGGAAATCAAGGGTATGATGCGCTCGAAGACGTTACATACCGTATGCGAGGAAGCACGCTGCCCGAATATTTATGAATGCTGGGCTAACCGCACGGCGACCTTCATGATTCTGGGGGACATCTGTACGCGCGCTTGCCGTTTCTGTGCGGTGAATACAGGCCTGCCGACTGAGCTGGACCTGCTGGAGCCGGAACGTGTGGCAGAGGCTGCCGAGGGCATGCAGCTTAAGCATTGTGTGGTTACGAGCGTGGCCCGCGATGATCTGAAGGATGGGGGTGCGGCGATTTTTGCCGAGACCGTGTCTGCGATCCGTAAGCGCCTTCCTCTGTGCAGCGTTGAGGTGCTGATTCCTGATTTCCTGGGAGACCGCGAGAGCCTGGAGACTGTGATGAACAGCCATCCGGATATCCTGAATCACAATATTGAGACCGTGGAGCGGATGTCTGACCGTGTCCGGGCCAGAGCCAAATACCGCCGTTCCCTGGAGCTGCTGCGCCGGGCCAAGGAGATGAAGCCGGAGATTCCGACCAAATCGAGTATTATGCTTGGCGTCGGTGAGCAGTGGGATGAGATTCTGCAAGCGATGGATGACCTTAGAGCCGTAGATTGTGATATATTGACATTAGGACAATATCTTCAGCCTTCGCCGAAGCATCTGAACGTGGAGAAATACTATCCGCCCGAGGAGTTCGCGGTGCTGAAGGAAGAGGGCCTGAAGCGCGGCTTCAGCCATGTGGAGGCCGGCCCGCTGGTGCGCAGCTCTTATCGTGCCCATGAGCAGGTGAAGTCTGCTGCGGTGGCCCGTGAAGCGCGTGCCGTTTCACAGGCATAAATAACGGTAACGCCGTACTTCGTAGCGCAATTATCGAAGCCGCTTGAACTTGAACTTTTGAGAATTTGCTGTGCAAATTCCCCGCATGACGAAGTCACAGGCAGTTTTTTGCTTTTAAGGTTTAAGGTTTAAGGTTTAAGGTTTAAGGTTTAAGGTTTTAGGTTTTAGGTTTTAGGTTTTAAAAGGGGTTGAAGGCTGAAAGAACCAATGCCGCAAGAGCGGCGAGGTTCTTGGGTTGGCGGTTGCACCCCCTTCGCGTTGATGGAGTCATGGAGAGGGATTTTGAAATTGTAGGAGCGGGAGCGTCCGCCTTTGTGGTCTGATTTCAACCGCCTAGCGGTTAAAAAGAGGAAATCAGACCACAACAGCGGCCGGAAATTCAAAATCCCGCGCAATGACGGCTTATCAACGCGCCCCCCCCCCAGATATTATTGAAAGGCAGGCGACACACGCTTGATCGTTATAGGTGGAAAAGGTTACGAGCTGATGCTCGATCATAAGGACGGCTGGAACCCGGAGGCTTTTCGCGGAAGATACAGCGAAGTGCTGGAACGGTACGATTATATAATCGGTGACTGGGGCTACAGCCAATTGCGCCTCAAAGGCTTTTACCGGGATAATCACCCCAAGGTGAACCGGGATACAGCCATCTCAGGTATGGTGGATTATATTAACGAATACTGTAATTTTGGCTGTGCGTACTTTGTGCTGCATAAGCTGAAGGAGTCCCCGCAGGAGGGAACCTTCAAGGATATTCTGATTAAGGAAGTACCGGAGCCCGGGTTAGACGATGATCTGGAGCAGGAGGATGAACCGGCAGTAAGTGTAAAAGAACTCCGGGAGCCGCAGGCGAAGGGTACAGGCCGGGAGCATGCAACCAAGGACAGACCGGTGCGTGAGCATCAGAGCCGGAATCACCGCAACAAAGAAGGCCAGGGCAAGAAGAGCCATAAAGAGTTCCAAGGCAGAGGCCAGCAAGGCCAGCCGAATAATGCCAAGCAGAACAGAGAACACAAAGACAACCGGTCAAACAAGCAGGCGAATCAGAACAAGCAGGATAGACCGGATAAGCAAGACAACCAGGACAAGCAGGAAAGTTAGAACGATTAGCCAAGGGGGAACTTCTTGTTCACCCCTGGTTTTCTCGATGCAACTTAAAAAAGCCTCTTCAGCAAATAGCTGAAGGGGCTTTTTTATACAATGAGCTGGCGTGAGGGGTGCATGAGCCAAATGTATGCGGAAAACCGAATACAATGTGATGATGCGAGCGGGCATGGTCCAAATAAAGCTCAAATGAAGCTCAAATAAGCAAAAACAGGGGCAATAATGCCCCTGTTTTTGCCGGATGCCCCCATAAGCGGGCAGATTCTATTTCACAGCTAATTTGAGCTGTTTCAGTGAAGCATTGTAGCTCCATACGAGCGCAGGGAACTTTTTCTTGAAGGCATTCAGCTCGATGAAGGTCTCACCGTCCTGGAACAGCGACTCTTTGGAGGCCAGGGTGAACCCGGATACGTTACCGGCGCCGGTGGTCAGCAGCACCTTTTTGTTCTTGGCATCCCAGGAGACTTCATTCTCCACAAGAGCAGACAATATACGAGAGGCGGCATATACCTTATCGCCCTGCTTGATCAGACCTACATTTCCGGCAAAAGCAGTGCCGTTGATATCCAGAATATGATGGTCACCAGAGGCGACAATCTCCTTCATCCCGGCAATTTGCAGCGCGGTAATCAACTGGGCGGTTTTTCCCTTGACCTCGATATCAGGTGCAAGTCCGATATGGTTGAAATCCTCCTTGTTCGGAGTCAGATACTTCATGGTGGTCAGCTTCAGCTCGCCGCCGCCGGACATAGGAATCAGGCTCTGAATCCGTGCCTTTCCGTAAGAGCGCGTGCCTACAACCGTAGCCAGCTTATTGTCACGAAGCGCACCGGTTAAGGCTTCAGAGGCGCTGGCCGTGTATTCATTGGTCAATACCACTACAGGAACGCCGATCTTGCTGCCGTCCGTAATTGCGACCGGCTTAAGTGTACCAGTCTGGTCGGAGGTGTACATCATAATGCCGGCATCCATGAACTTGGAGACGATATTCTGGGCGCTATCCATATAACCGCCCGTATTATCGCGCAGATCAAGAACCAGCGATTTCATGCCGCCCGAACGCATTTTGTCCAGCGCGGCGGAGAATTCCTCATCGGCAGTCTGGGTGAAGCCGTTGATGGAGATATAAGCAATTTTGGAGCTAAGCATCTTGCTGGTTACCGAGCTTGTAGCAATTTCACTGCGGGTTACCGTATAGGATTTGTTAGCTCCGTTTCGCTGAATCAGCAGCGACACCTTCGTGCCCGCTTTGCCGCTCAGCTCATCGCCATTCGTCTCAGCCACCCGCACCCCGTTGATCTTGAGAATGGAGTCACCGCGCTTTAGTCCCGCAGCCTCGGCCGGGGAACCGCTCATGACCTCTTCAATGTACAGCTCTTTGGCAGTATACATCAGCCGGACCCCGATGCCGACATATTCCAGATCGACCTGATGGCCAAAGTCCGCTGCCTCCTCCTTCGTGAAGTATTGGCTGTAAGGATCGTCCAGTGTGCCTACCATACCGTCAATCGCACCGCGGATAAGCGTATCCTGGTCTACGCCCTCGACGTTGTAATACTCCAGATATTGCATGATTTCATTGATGATCTCCGTCTTCGAGGCTTGCGCGGCGTCGGTGGTGGTGGCAGCGTCAGCCGCTGAGGCAGCAGGAGCCCAGGCGATGGATAGCGCCAGACAGCCGCTTAAGAGTGCGGTAACGATTTTGGCTGATTTCATGAGTTCATACATCCTTTTGATGAATTTTTGAATTTAGGATTTCACGGTGAATTCTATATGATAAGTGTTGTCGATCGTCCAGGTACCGCTCTCCGACTTGGAGAGCAGGAGGATCAGAGACTGGGTATAGGTCTCCTTCGATTCACCGTCGGTAATGACCACATCCGTATAGACTGCGGCTTCATCGGCAGCATAATAGAAGACATTTGAGGAAGACACCGCATAGCTAAGATCGTAGGTTTTGAAATGATCACGCAGCTCCTCTTTGTAAGAGTCATCCACTTCCGCACCGTACGAGGTCATAGAGGCAAGGACTGCGTCAGCATTGCGGTCATTCATACCCTGATAGTATTTGCTGAGCGTATCCTTAATCGCGGTCTGATCGCCCTGAGGCAGCACAGCCGGTTTCATGCCTTGTTCACGTGTCAGCAGCACGGAGGATTCCTGCAGCTCCATTTCGGAGATCTTCCAGGCGCCGTCTTGACGAATCAGCGTATATAAATATTCGTACTGCTCATCCGGTGTATAATAACCGCCGGTTCGTACTGCTTTTTCGACAGTATAGGCTGTAGCTTCATTGCCCGTAACACTGAGGACTTTAAGACTCTCGATCGTGTTCTTGATGTCATATAGCTCGAACTGGGAATTCATATTGCTTACAGCTTCCGTATTATCCGACTCTGCATCAACGAGCGAATAGAAGCTGATGGCCTTCTCTTCATTATAATATTGGTTAGCTAGTTGAATGATAGCCTTGATCTCCTGCTCACTGGAGGCGGAGGAGGGCGATGCGGTAATCTTCACGCTGCGGCTGGCCGAATCCCAGACCGCTGTGCCCCCGGTAGCTTCTGCGATGAAGCGCAAGGGGATGTAAGTGGTCCCGGCGTTAGAGACAGGAGCGACAGTAAGCTGCTTGACGGTTCCGTTGACACTGGCCCGCTTACTGCCTACCTTAAGGCTAATATCCAGGCCTGTTCCGGTGCCAGTCACCGTACCCGTCTTGGAGTCCCACAGCACCCGCAGCCCAAGCTTCTCAAAAACAACGCGGAAAGGCACAAGCACCGTATTATCCTTCAGATAAGGAGTGCCGGCTGTGAAGGCAAGATTGCTGTCGTTAATATACACTTTAATGGGTTTGTCTGCGGCAAAAGCGGGAACCGCCAGCACAAGGGCCAGCAGACTGATGCCTAGCAGGGATACTAATTTCTTCAATAGATTCGCTCCTTCAAATAGAAAACTATGTAAAATAGATCCATTATACCATTTGAAATTTCCGTCTGTCTACGTATTCTGCGGGTTGCTGCAGAGCAGAGCACGGTTCATGGAAATAGGCATAATAAAAGCCGGAGAGCAGGCGCATCTCCGGCTTTTATTATGGATATCCCGCGGGAAACGGACCGTCCTTTGTAAAGGGCGCAATACCGTTCCCGCTTGTGCATGAGCAACAGGGATCAGGCTAGACCAAGAAGGCCTCCCGGACACGGTTCCAGAAGGGGAAGGGGCGGTAGCGGGCGAAGCTGATTTTTTTGTCCGCTACCTGAGCGCGTACCGAAATCAGATCATCCACCGGGATATTATTATGGTCAATAGTCAGCAGCAGGCGCTGCTCCTTGCGCGAGAAGATATCGCAGTGATGATGCCCCGGCAGCAGCAGCGGCGAGCCCATGGTCCGGAATACCCGGTTATTAATGGAGGCAATTTCAGCAATCTGCAGCGCCTCGATCGAGGGGTGCACCATAGCGCCTCCCAGACTTTTGTTATAGGCGGTACTGCCGGAAGGTGTGGATACACAGAGGCCGTCCCCGCGGAACATCTCGAAGGTCACATCATTAATATCCACCTGGATCACAACCGTCCCGTCCACCCCCTTAAGGGTGAATTCATTCAGGGCAATGTGCTTGCTGGAGCCGGATTTCTTATGTATCTCCAGTTCGAGCAGCGGGTACTGTACGATACGCGGTTTATGCGGCCCTACCTCTCCGCACATGTAATCAATCAGGGACGGCAGCTCTTCGGCCTGCCAGTCCGCATAGAAGCCTAAATGGCCGGTATGGACGCCAACAAATGCGAGGTTCGGGATCTGATCGATAAACGTATGAAAAGCGTGCAGCATCGTGCCGTCGCCGCCAATCGAAATTACGATTTCCGGTGACTTGGCATCCAGCTCCAGATTCCGGTCTGCCGCCAGCTTGTGAAATTGCTCCGCTAGTTGGATGGACAATTCATCTCCGCGGTCCAGAACATAATATCTCAAGATGTACAGGCTCCTTTGTCTAATTCAGTCATACACCGATCATAATCAATCTTGACCCGGAACACAATATTAGCGCTGTGAAAAACCGGAATCCGCTGCAGTGCTACAGCGGCAGAGCCGTGGCATATTGAGTTACCTGCGGACATAGGGAGGCCGCCGCAGCTTACCCAGCAGCAGAACCACAAGCGACAGGACAAGCATGAAGGCCAGCAGCAGGCAGAGCAGGCTGACGCTGCTGAGCAGGGCGGATTCTGGAGCGGCCAGCCCGGAGGCAGCGGGGAGTAGGGTCCACTGTCCGGCAAGCCCCGAGCGGACCACCGGCTTCCAGAGCAGGAGAAGCAGACCCGCTGAGAGCAGGGCATGTACCAGACGGGCGGCCATGAAAGGGAGATAGCGCAGTCCGGTGCCGTTCAGGATACTGGCAACCTGTGCATGAACAGATAAGCCGCCCCAGGAGAGAATGAACACTGCGGCAGCAGCCTTATATTGCAGCGGAACCCCTCCGGCAGCTTCGCCCGCCGCCCGGGCGCCCAGCGTCACCTCGAATAAGCCGCTGACCAGGGCCGCAGAGAGTTCAGGCGGGAAGCCGGCCAGCGACAGCATCCGCCCGGTCATGCTGAACAGGGCGGACATTACACCGGCACGGGCTAGCAGCTCCATCAGCACGTTGAAGAAGACAACCAGGCCGCCGACAACGATAATAAGCTGGAGTGAGGAGGTAACAGCGCTCTTAAGCAGCTCGCCGAGACTCCTGCCGTCTACCCGGCGCGCGTCTGCCATCGCGTTCAGCGCAGACCGCAGCCTGCCGGAGCCTTGTCCTTCCAGAGATGCAGAAGAGCTGGCTGGAGTGGTAAGGATGGCGTTCGTATCCGCTTCTTCCGGCCTGCCTCGGCCATGGAAGGACATCAGCAGACCTACAATCAGCCCTCCTCCGTAATGGGCAAGGGCAAGCACAAGCCCCAGAGAGGCGTCATGAAAGAACCCCACAGAGACCGCACCCAGCAGAAAAATCGGGTCCGAGGAGGTTGTGAAGGCGACGAGCCGCTCGCCTTCAATTCGGCTAATCATTCCCTGCTCGCGCAGCTTGGCGGTTAATTTCGCGCCTACAGGGTATCCTGATACATATCCCATCGCTAGGGCAAAGCCTCCGCTGCCGGGTATATTGAAGAGCGGGCGCATCAGCGGATCAAGCAGAGCGCCGAAGAGATGGACAATGCCGAAGCCCAGCATGATTTCAGAGATGACGAAGAACGGGAACAGCGAGGGAAACAGCACATCCCACCAGACGGCGAGCCCGCGCAGCGCTGCATCCAGAGAGCTTGCGGGATGCACCAGCATCAGCAGCATACAGCCCGCCAGCACGATTCCGAGCAGGGGGCTGGCGATTTTGTTCAGGGTCATCGGTTTCTCGCCTCCAGTTCTATGCTTAGTTGTATGCCGAAAGCTGGACAAACAGCACAAAAAAACGAAGAAAACGGTTACATTTACCGGTGCTTTTTCACTGAAATTATGGTATTATAAACTTAATTAATGCACATCTTGTTGAGATAGATTTTCAGGGATGGAGTGATGGTGATGAGCGTAGTTGCCGGAGTGCTCGTTTGTGCTTTTGTATATGTGATCCGGGTCTCCCTTGTCCCGCCTGGTGATGAAGAATTTAGAACATACTGATTAACTTACGAGCGCTGAACTCCGGTTTGGCGCCTTTTTTTGTTTAAAACTTGAAATAATCTGGGCTTTCTGTTGCACACGGGCAGCATCCTGCCCTTCCTGTCCCGGAATATGAACATGTCTTTAGGCAGGGATAACTGTGCAGCGCGTTTTTTGGTATAATGATAAGCAACTGCTTAGTTAGATTAATATGGAAGAAGGCGAAACCTCCAAATGAATCCGAAAGAGAGCCTGTATGACAGCCTGGGAGGCGCTGAGGGGATACACCGCCTGGTGACTGTGTTTTATTCCAAGGTGCAGCGTCACCCGCAGCTCAGCCCGTTATTCCCTGAAGATATTACTCCGGTGCTGGAGAAGCAATATCAGTTCTTGAGCCAATTTTTTGGAGGCCCTGCCCTGTTTTCCGAGCAGCACGGCCATCCCATGATGCGAGCCAGACATATGCATATCCCCATCACTCCTGCTCTGGCAGAGGATTGGCTCGCCTGCATGAAGGCGGCGCTGGAGGAGACCGGTGTGGAGGAGTCCCTGCGTACGTTTGTCCTGAGCCGGCTGGCGGGTCCCGCCCATCATTTTGTCAATATGCCCCATGAATAAAGTGTAATTGTGAAAGGATGAGGGCACCCGTGCCGGAATTAATACCGCTGTACTCGATTAAGGTTACCTGCTGTAACTGTGAACATGAATTTTCAACCTCAAGAGTACGTCCCAGCCTCAAAAAAGCCATCCGCCGCGATGCGGACTTCTGCTCCTATTATAAGGCGGAGAATCCCGATTATTATGTGGTACGGGTCTGTCCGAAGTGCGGCTTTGCCTCCACGGAGAACTCAGCAGACAAGCTGGCCGACTGGCAGCGGAAGTCCTTCGATGCCCAAGTAGGAAGACGGTGGCAGGCCCGCGACTTCGGAGAGAAGCGTAGCTGGGAGGAAGCCCTGGAGACGTACAAGCTGGCCCTGATCTGCGCGCAGAGCATTAAGGACAAGGAACGTATTATAGCAAGCCTGCTTCACCATATTGCCTGGCTGTACCGTTATCAAGGGGATTCGGTGCAGGAGCAGCGTTTCCTGGCCTATTCGCTGGATGAGTATGTGAAGGTGTTTGAGACTGATTCATCCGGTGGTAATGATGCGCGGCTGATGTATCTGATTGGTGAGTTGAACCGCCGGATTGGGGAGTTCGCCGCTGCTGTGCGGTGGTTCTCAAGGGTTATTAATGACCAGCGGATTACGGATGCGGCCATGATCCGGGCTTCGCGCGAGCAATGGGCCATTCTGCGTGAGCAGATGCGCGGGCTGGACGTTGATCCGGACGGGCTTCCCGCAGGTACATAGAAGGTTACATGAGGGTGTTAGAGCGTCTATCCGGTATATCGGTACGCAAAAAGGCGTAGAAGGAATCCCTCTTCTACGCCTCTGCCCGCTTAAGCGGGGCCTCAGCCGGACCTCCGCGCTTAACGGACCGCCCGGTCAAACAGCAGGTAGTCATTGTCATTATCAATGACGGTGGGACTTGCACTGCAGCAGGGAAAGACCAGCAGCTTCTTTTTGCCGTCACGCACAATCTGCAGCTCCTTAGGCTTCATTGGCAGAAGAACATTCTCATGGTCGCAGAAGGGGCAGTATTGTACGTACATGTCGCCAAGAATAATGTCATAAGGCCAGGTATGGCTGAAGGGGATCATTGCTTGTCCTTCTCATCAGAGGGAGCAGCGCTGCCTTCGGGGGCCTCACCAGCGGCCTTCTTGGATAATTCAGCGATCTTTTGCAGCAGGATATGTTGGGGCATATGCATCAGGTGTTCCAGCGGAACGCCGAGTTGTTTCGATAAGATAATGGCCGTCTCCGGCGATATTTGCAGTGGCTTCACAAGGATGCCCTCCTTACAATTAGTGGAGTATCATGATTCACTTTACCATGGCTGTACCGCAAATACAAAGAAAACTACTCTATAACGAAGGAATGGTGGACATACATGAAACAACCTTTATCACTGACATGGGAACTGGAATCGATTTTTCCGGGAGGCTCTGCTTCTCCGCAGTTTGAGAGCTTCCTGAGTGTGCTCGAATCTGACATTGAGAGCTTACGCGGACAGGTGGCTGCCGCTGCTGTACCGGCTGATGCGGCCTCGACGATGCTGCTGGACCCGGTCATTGAGCTGCTGCAGAGCTGCGCGGGCCGCCTTACACAGGCGTCGGAATTCGCCGGTTGTCTGGGTGCGCAGAATCAGCTCGACAAGGGGGCTGTGAGACTGTCCTCCAAGGTGACGGGGCTGCGCGCCGGATATGAGGGCATCAGCTCTGCCTTCGATAACGTGCTGCGTCAGACCTCTGACGCGGTATGGACGGAGTGGATGGCCCGGCCGGAGATTGCCCCGCTGAATTTTGTGCTCAGTGAGAGCCGGAGTCTGGCCCGTGAGAAGATGAGCCCGGAGCTGGAGAGCCTGGCACTGGAGCTTGCAGTTGACGGCTATCATGGCTGGAGCGAGCATTACGAGACGATTGTCGGACAGATCCAGATTCCTTGTGAAGAAGACGGGGAACAGAAGCTGCTCTCTGCCGGGCAAGCCTTCAACAAGCTGACGGATGAGAATCCGGAGGTCCGCAGTACGATGTTCCGCAAATGGGAAGAGGCCTGGGGCGGCGCGGCCGACTATTGTGCAGATACATTGAATCATCTGGCAGGCTTCCGCCTGAAGCTGTATAAAGGCCGCGGCTGGGAGGATGTGCTGAAGGAGCCGCTGGGCATCAACCGTATGTCCCGTGAGACCCTGGATGTGATGTGGGATGTTATTACGAAGAGTAAGCCAGCCCTGGTATCCTATCTTAAGCGCAAAGCGGAAATTCTGGGTCTGGACTCACTCGCCTGGGTCGATGTGGATGCGCCAGTCGGCAAGTCCTCCGGCAAAATTCCCTATGAACAGGCAGCCGCCGACATCGTGACCCAGTTCCGCAAATTCAGTCCGAAGCTGGCGGATTTCGCCGAGCGTGCCTTCGACAAGGACTGGATCGAGGTAGAAGACCGGGCCGCTAAGCGTCCGGGGGGCTTCTGTGTCTCCTTCCCGGAGAGCAAGGAATCCCGTATATTCATGACTTACAGCGGTACGCCGTCC
The DNA here is from genome assembly GCF_037963835.1 of Paenibacillus sp. FSL H8-0332. Taxonomy (NCBI): domain Bacteria; kingdom Bacillati; phylum Bacillota; class Bacilli; order Caryophanales; family Paenibacillaceae; genus Paenibacillus; species Paenibacillus sp. FSL H8-0332. The sequence continues at coordinate 5,908,446 of NZ_CP150145.1, read as the reverse complement.
AATGTATCCACACTTGCGCATGAGCTGGGTCATGCCTATCATTCCTTCCTGCTGGAGGACCAGCCGCTGTTCAACCAGAACTATGCGATGAACGTGGCGGAGACGGCTTCTACCTTTGCGGAGGTCATTGTGTCGGATGCACAGGTGAAATCGGCGTCGGACCACGAAGAAAAGCTGGCGCTGCTTGAAGCGAAGATCCAGAACAGTGTGGCATTCTTCATGAATATCCATGCCCGCTTCTTGTTCGAGACCCGCTTCTATGAGATGCGCAAGGCTGGTCTTGTAAGCAGCGAGGAATTGTCCGCGCTGATGGAGGAAGCCCAGAAGGAAGCCTTCTGCGGGGTTCTCTCCGAATATCATCCTCATTTCTGGGCGTCCAAGCTACATTTCTATATCACGGATGTGCCGTTCTACAACTTCCCGTATACGGTAGGGTATATGTTCAGTACCGGCCTATACCGGCTTGCGCTGCAAGAAGGGGCATCCTTTGCCGATAAATATGACAGCCTGCTGCAGGATACCGGAGTGATGACGCTGGAGGATCTGGTGTCGAAGCATCTGGGCGTGGATCTGTCCAAGCCGGATTTCTGGCAGGGGGCTGTGGATTTAATCGTTGCCGATATTAATGAATTCCTGGAAATGACGGAACAACGCGGCTAAGAATTTGTCGAAAATGAGGCGAATTGTTTTTTTGCAGTAAAATGATGGCGGTTGAATATGGTATGAATGCGCAAAGACCCCGGTTTCGGGGTCTTTTTATGCTGCGTATTTGTCGATAAATGACGACAAAAGTTTGTATTTTGCTATAAACACTAAATAATTTGCGCATTTATAGGGATTATAACCCAATTATGTTGAATAATGTTGTGCGTGTTTAATTAGTACCCTATAATGAGCCTAAAGCCTTATATAAGCGCTGCTAGACCCACAAAATTCAAACAACTGCTTACGAAGCAAGTTTTGTGTGAGCAGAGCCATGAGGCTGCATCACCCACAAGACTTTTAGGAGGAAATGCATGTGAGGACGGAACAATTATCGCTTGCAAGACAGATGGATCTGGTATTTCATGAGCTGCAGGAGGAATTGTCAGGACTGAATTCAGGAACCGTATTTGTACAGATCAGGAATAATATCATCGGTAAATTCGGGGTCCGCCATAATCCGCTCGCCGGACGCAGCGGAAGCTTCGCAGCCGAGCAGGAGGGGCTGACTTCCGGCCAGCAATCCTCATTCCGCGTCATGGCGCTGGAGAGCCTGAAGTATAAGAAACGGTGGACGCATGGAGAGATCAGCTACGAATTCGCTGTACGCCAGGGCATGGTGGTGGTGGATGCCACACTGGAGTCCAATTACAATATGGCGAACCTGATGATCCGCTATCCGCGCAGCAGTCACGGCGATGCCTCGGACCAATCCTTCGGCTGATTCTATATAGATATAGAAAAGCCCCCCTGCGCTTCGACGAGAAGCGCGGGAGGGCTGTGAAGCTGCTCGGTCTATGCCTCACGGCTTAGACGGATTGTAAAGATAAGGTAGCGATTACGAACGACCGGACAGTTGTTGCTCTGCCAGTTGTACCAGACGTTTGGTGATATATCCTCCCAAAGAACCAGTTTCGCGGGAGGTATAGTTCCCATAATAACCGTCAGCCGGGATAGTTACTCCAAGCTCTTGTGCTGCTTCATATTTCAACTGCTGCAGCGCTGCATTCGCTTGAGGAACGACCAGGTTGTTAGAACGGCTACCACGACTTTGTTGACCTGCTTGACCCATGTGTGCTCACCTCCTTCGCCCGTTGTGAAGATAGTATGAGCGCGAGGGGGAGAATTCATGCACGGTTTTTAAAGTTTTATAGGATGGTAATTATATGAAATTTATCATTTCGGATAAATCATCTGCAGGGTATTACCCAGAACAAGTGTCTGGCCGGGTTCAAGCGTGATCAGCCCGGTGAGGGAAGCGTCCTGCTGCAGATTAGGCGCATCCGGAAGGCAGGTGAGCGGTTCAATGCACAGGAACTGGTCAGCTTCGCCTTTGGTATAGAGAATCCAGTGACGGAAGAACTCAGGATCGGATGAATAACGAAGCCCGTAGCCATCTTCCCGCAGCAGTACAGCCTCAGCAGGCTGGCGCTCGGCTATACGCAGGACGGTATCCAGGTCCGCACCTTGAAGATTAAGGCGGGTAGGCAGGCCCTCCAGCTCACCAAGCGGCAATAGCTGTCCGGTAGGCAGAAGTTCCTCACTCAGCTCACAGACAGCTTCGGCAGGAAGGGTAACATTCCAGCGGGAGGGCGTTCCGTCCAGCATGAACCAGGTATGATAGCCTGCGCCGAAAGGAACACGCTTGGTGCCGAGATGAGTGACCCTGAGCGTCTGCTGGAGCCGGTCATCCTGCAGACGGAAGGTCATTTCAAGCTTCAGCGGCTCGGGGAATTGTCTGATCCACTCCGGATCATCCGTGGTTATGAATTCAGTGGTGACCGCACAGCCTTCCTCGTCCTCTTCAATATCGCTGACACACCAGGCCTGGGCGCGGTGCAATCCGTGAATATGATGTTCTCCCGCATTCCGGTCGAACTGATAGCTTGTGCCGTCGAACACGAAGCTCCCGCCGCGTATACGCCCTGGCGGCACCAGGAGCGGCAGGCCGAAGTGATAAGGTTTCTGCATATAGGAAGCCAGGTCGCTCTCATCCGGCTGACGGAGGATTTGCCGCTCCATAATGCGGTCCCATAATGAAATTACGTTATTACCCAGCCGGGGCAGAAGTGTGACTTCCAGTTCGCGGCTATGCAAAATATACGTATCATAACCATTCCACTGTCCTTTGGTCACCTGTTTCATAAGAGATATGCTCCTTTGATAAGCTGTAATCAGAATTACATACACACGAATACCCTTATCATACCAGATTTATCCGGCAGAGGTTAGCGATTTGACAACTTCTCCGGCTCGCTCTATGATGGAGGCATCAATGAAATACAGGCAATGTGATGACAGGGACAAGTAAGCATGGACTGTACCTCCAGAAAGCCGGTGGCTGATGTGAACCGGTGGTGCACCTCTGACTGAATGGACCCTCGAGCGCCGCGATCGAACAGGCTGCATAGGCCTCAAGTAGACCGGCCGGCCCTTCCCCGTTAACGGAAGCCAAGGCTGTTTGCGTAAGTTCCCTCCGGGGACTCCAGGCAGCGAATAAGGGTGGTACCACGGTCTCACGTCCCTTGCGGATGTGGGGCCTTTTTGCGTTCTTTGCGCTAGCGGACATTTAATGATGATGGAGGATAAGAGGATGACTAAAAAAGTATTGTCGGGCATACAGCCCAGCGGTTCACTCACACTCGGTAATTATATCGGGGCAATCAAGAATTTCGTCAAGCTTCAAAAGGAATACGAATGTTACTTCATGGTGGTCGATCTGCATGCCATTACGGTAGCCCAGGACCCCGCAGCCTTGCGCGAGAATTCGGAATCGGTAGCCGCCCTGTATCTGGCCGCAGGCATTGATCCGTCCATTGCGCATGTCTACATGCAGTCCCACGTGCCGCAGCATGCCGAGCTAGGCTGGATTCTGACGACTCTTACTGCTATGGGTGAGCTGGAGCGGATGACACAGTTCAAGGATAAGTCGGCAGGTAAAGAATCCGTGGGCGCAGGTCTGTTCGTCTATCCGTCGTTGATGGCCGCCGATATTCTGGTCTACAATGCGGATCTGGTACCGGTAGGCGAAGACCAGAAGCAGCATTTGGAGCTGACCCGGGACCTTGCGGGACGCTTCAATCACCGGTTCGGTGAATTCTTTACGATCCCTGAGCCTTACATTCCAGAAGTCGGGGCGCGGATCATGTCCCTGGATGACGGCACCAAGAAGATGAGTAAAAGCGATCCTAATCCCGGCAGCAGAATCAATCTTCTGGACCCGCCTGATGTGATCCGCAAAAAGATCAGCCGGGCTACAACGGATTCCGGACGTGAGGTCGTCTTCGACCAGGCGGGTAAGCCGGAGATCAGCAACCTGATGAGCATCTATGCCGAGTGCTCGGGAATGAGCCTGCAGCAGATTGCCGACCAGTATGAAGGTCAAATGTACGGCGGCTTCAAAAAAGAGCTGGCTGAAGTAGTCGTAGCCCTGCTTGAGCCGATCCAGCAAAGATACCAGGACATCCGCAGCTCAGGGATGCTTAGCGATATTCTAGCTCAGGGCGCTGAGAATGCGCGTATGAATGCCGCACGGACGCTGGAGGGCGTGAAGGGACGGATGGGCTTCCTGCCTGCCCGCCTAAGTTAAGGGGTAGGTTGGTTGCTCTCCGCCTTGCGTCTCAGCCTGGCTTTGACGATGAAGCCCCAGCCGATGTTGAGCACGCACAGCGCGCCGAGCAGCAGTGCCAGCCAAATGTTATAGCTGATCGAGATGGAAGCTGCTGTGAGTAATAGAATTGAAGAGCAGGCGAACCATAGTGACAGACCTTTACTCATATGTTCCAGCCTTCCTTTCTGTTTGCAATAGCGTTAGGTGAATCCCGGAGTGCAGGAAGCACTCCGGGATTATCAGTTTGAATGTAAGTGAATATAGTAAGTAAATATGGTGAGTAAATACATGCTGCGCTGTAACCGCTTTATTGTGATTGTGCCTTATGCCGACCCGGGCGTCAAGGGGGCGTCAAGAGAATGGCTCCCCGGTAAATATAGCCTATAATATATCATATGAGCTAGATAATCCTGCACAAATTGCAACATTCCCATTAATAAATCGCTGCTAATCAAAAAATGTTGCACAAAAGGCAGCACTCTTCCTCCTCCAAGCAGCTGAGCGAAGAAATTCCTGCAATTCATGCAACATTCCATACAACTAGCCCAGTATCACGATTCAGTGTTGCAATATTTACAACATCTGAGCTTGGCCTCTGACTACATAGCAAGGCTGACTCATTTTCTTGCTGGAACAGGTAGTTTATGTATTTTAGGGTTAACGTAATTAAAAAGATGGCATCTGCTCCGGCAGATGCCATCTGTCTTCAAAAAACTTCCTACAGCTTGACTGTTCCCGGATCAATGGCGAAGCGCTCGTCCAGCTTCTCGCTGCTTAGCCAGCCGACATAAGTATTCAGCGGTCTATACTCATGGTCCATTACCAGGACCGCCACGAACGGGAATTGCTTACGGTGTAAATAACGGACATCTCCCCAGCGTACAATATAACCAGAGGGCAGCTCCTCAACCTCCGCTACGGCGTACGAGGTGAAGTACAGGAAGGACTGGATATCCGGATGGGATTTGGAATACTCGACGGCGGGGTGAGTGGAGCACACCGCATGCTTGAACCATTCCAGCCGTCCGCTGTTCAGCAGTCCTACGTTGTAGCTGCCGTCCGGTTTGGCTTTGACCACATTCCACCGCGTTGGCGAAATGGTGGGGATCACATAATAACGGTCACCTGCATGGTGGTGAACATCCTTGTTCTGGATGCTGCGTGTAATGCGTGCATGCACCAGGGTACGCCAAATGTAATACAACACGATGCAGGCATACAAGGTAATGAACAGCGGAGCGGGCGGCACCATTCCGCTGATCCAGAGAATAATCGCTGCGGCATGGCTGCCGAAGATAAACGGATCGAAGATATGGATGATGTTCCAGGCGATCCATTTCTCGGTGAACGGGCGGGCAGCCTGAGTCCCGTAGGTGTTGAACAGATCGGAGAATACATGGACGGCAACGCCGATGAAGCTCCAGAGCGCGATATGGCTTAAGGTGCTCAGGTCCGTGAAGCCGAACAACGGTCCGATGACTACTGTGATCAATGCCGGCCACAGCAGTAAAAAGGGCAGGGAATGAGTAATTCCCCTGTGATTGCGGATATATACCGCGTTATCCTTCAGACGCAGGGCGGTATCGGCATCCGGTGCTTGAGAAGCCAGTACAGTAGCTACCATCACTGCTCCGGCAAGCGTTCCATTCGAAGCGACGAGCGGATCGACGAAGGACAGACCTGCAAGTCCAAGTCCCATAACAAAATGTGTGGCAGTATCCATTAGTCAGATCTCCTTTGTACGGAAGTTCTCTATTAATAACTACCCATTATTGGGCTCAGTTATTTACGGACGGGGAAATAAATATTGTCACGTAATTGTCGAATTAATGAACATCATGGTCAATCATTGTCAAAGTCTTTCCCAGTTTGCTATGATAAAGTTAATAGCGGAGTGTTAGAAGTTCCCTAGAAGGAGGAACCCGATACGTGGACAATCAATTGAGATATCAAGCTTCTTCTGATTCCGCATCAATGTCTGCCAAGTCTCCACCGGAAGGTGCAAGCTGGCGTGACTTTATTACCGTTACGAAGCCCGGCATTATCCGCTCCAATCTGATTGCGGCATTCGCAGGCTACTGGGTGGCATCAGGCTGGGATGTACAGTATGGCCGTCTGATTCTGACTTTGCTCGGTACCATGCTGGTCATGGCTTCAGCCTGTGTCTTCAATAATTATTTTGACCGCGATCTGGATATGAAGATGGAACGGACCCGGGAACGCGGATTGCCTACAGGAAGGCTGAAGCCGACAACGGTACTTATCTATGGCATTGGACTCGGCATTGCCGGGCTGGGCGTGCTGTTCGCATTCTGCGGCGTACTTGCCGGGTTGTTCGGCATAGTCGGCATGTTCGTATATGTTGTAGTGTACACCCTTTGGCTCAAAAGAACCTCTACCTGGAGCACCTCGGTAGGTGCGATCTCGGGGGCTATGCCTCCTGTCATCGGCTATGTGGCTGTTACAGGAACAGTGGATCTCGGAGCCTGGCTGCTGTTCGCAATGCTCTTTCTGTGGCAGCCGCCCCATTTCTGGGCACTTGGCATCCGCCGCAAGGAGGAGTACAGAGCAGCAGGATTTCCGCTCCTTCCGGTTGTGAAGGGGACGCGCCGCACCAAATTCCAGATGATTCCTTATGTGGCGCTGCTGCTGCCGGTGCCTGTGCTGATGTATGCCTATGATTATGCAGGTGTTTATTATCTGGTTGTATCATTGGCCCTCTCAGTGGGCTGGCTCTACTTAACTCTAATCGGATTCAAGGCAAAGGATGATGAGGTATGGGCGAAGAAAAGCTTCCTCTTCTCCATTAATTATCTGACGTTAAGTCTGATTGCCCTGGTGCTGAATACCATTCACGTGTAAGCATTCTTAGGATAGAGGGGGAGGGCGTCCTATGCAGACCTTGAAGCGCTACAAGTGGACCTGGCTGCTGCTGCTAATTGCAATCATTATGGCTGGCTATCTGGCAGTCCAGTCCTTTGGGTTCGGTGAGAAGAAGCTGCCTGTCATCGGTCAGGTACAGGACTTCTCTCTGGAGAATGTGGACGGAAAGCAGATCAGTCTGGCGGATACGGCAGGCACAGCAAGGCTGGTCTATTTCTTCTTCACGGTCTGTCCCGATGTGTGTCCGATTACCACCTATATGCTGTCAGAGACGCAGGATATATTGGTTAAGGATGGCAGCTTCGGTAAAGACGTTGAATTCGTCTCGATTTCTTTTGATCCGAAGAATGATACAAGGGAAGCGATCAAGGCCTTCGCCGACAAGTTTCATGCTGATTATAACGGCTGGTATTTCCTGCGGGGGGATCAGGAGCAGGTACGCAAGCTGGCAGCGGAGTCCTTCAAGGTGCTGATCTACGGCACAAGCAAGGATGATTTCGCCCACGCGAACCTCATTGGCCTGGTGGACAAGAACAACCGGCTCCGAGGATTGTACGATGCCGGGGATACGGAGAATGTAACACCGGAGTTTCTGGCCAGAACGGTTAAGAAGCTGGCCCGTGAATAGCACAGGAACGCAATAAACGAGGGTGTCCGTGGAGCAGTGGAGCTGCTGCACAGGACACCCTCGTTTTGTGGTGAAAGGTTAAGAATGTATATGCTTCATGCGATGAATTATCCTTCTATTCCCTGCGGATACGGCTGGGGGTAAATAATGAAATCATCAAGTCCGGCCTTCTCCAGCTGGGTGATGTTATATTCATCTGGCGTCCCTTCCACGCCGGCATAACCCTTGCGGGTATACATATGAACGGCATCGGGAAAGGCGTCACGCAGGACTGCACGGATTTTTTTGCCTGAGCTGTCATTGTCCATGTACAGGTAGACTTCCCCGTCCCGGATGGTATTTCGCAGGGATTCCAGCTTCAGGGTATTCAGCGTACCGAAGGTGCATAGAATGTCGACCTCTGGTTCAAGCAGCCGCCTCAGCCTGCTGCGGTCGTTCTTGCCTTCGACAATAATGGTGATGGACATATGCAATCAGCCCCCGGATCTTAGTTGTTATGACGATATTGTACCTAAGCTGCGCTATTTTTAACAGCGTGGCGGAACAATATGTATTCATTCCCCGGGAAATGTCGCATTCAGGCGGCAGGGCTGTTCCAGCCGTGAGCGTAGGAGGAGAGACGGCCTGATCTGCCCGGAGGCAGAAGCATAAGAGCTGTCATCAGCAGTACGAAGGCGATGAAGTAGGGGGAGACATACTCTCTTAGCTGTCCGGCGGCTACAGGTCCAGCGAAGGCCCCGAGGGACATGGCAATGGATTGCAGCGAGAAGGTCCGGCCCAGCCGTCCTGCGCTGCCCAGGCTGATGAAGAGAGAGGCCATTGCCGGGAATAACACCCCTTTTGCTGAACCAAGCAGGAAGAGAACCACTCCGGCCGGGATGCTGCGGAAGGCAGCCAGGGTGAAGAAGCAGAGAGCCATCCCCAGCAGGGCAGCGGCAATCCGGATGCCCGGGGAGAAGCGGTTCAGGAAGAACAGGCAGAGGGTCGCCAGCGCCCCAAGGCTGAGCAGAGAGAGCAGAATTCCGGTGGAGACCATTCCGTCCTGTCCTTGTGACAGCGGAAGCTCGAAGAACAGTACGCCCTGGGAGCAGGAGACGAAGAAGGGCAGCAGATAATAACGTCTGGAGACGGTAGGCTGGGCGGTAGCGGCCAGCCCGGGCTGCAGTTTCTCCTTATCCGGGAGTGCAGGCTTATGCAGGGCCAGGGCCGGATTATGCTTCGGCACACTGAAGAAGGCCATCACACCGGTGAAGATCAGGAGCCACCCTAATGTACTGAACGTGCCGGAATAACCGGCTTTGGCTACGATGAAGGCTCCAGCGGCAGGGGAGACCACCGAAGCCAGCGTGTGGATAATTCCGTTGCCTGACATGTATTTGCCCTGCGTCGCAGGATCAGATGAGAGCGAGGCCAAGAGGGTCATACAGGCAGGGGAGAGGAAGGCCAAGGCGAACCCGCTCGCCGCCCGCAGCACGAGCAGATGCCAAGGCAGCTGGGCATGGGCCTGCAAGAGCAGGATCAGCCCTGCTATGGTAAGGGCAAACACGATATAGCGGCGGCTGCCGTTGCGGTCTACAAGCACACCGGCCAGCAGATTGCCAGGGAGGTGGGTCAGGGAATACATCCCCATCATCCAGCCGATAAAGGCGGGGCCCGCTCCCAGTGACATGGCAAAGGGTGTCAGGATAGGATACTGGGCATGCAAATCGAAGAACGCCAGGAACATGAAGAGGTACAGCCACATTGCAGTTTTCACGGATAACACCTCCAGATTAGCGGCCAGCCGCTGATGACGGAACGGATTCCAGCAGAGGGAACAGCCTACTTGTACTTTACGTGCGGCAGCGGGGGCTTATACCATTTTCTTGGCCAGCCCCTGTATGCGGTTCTGCATTCCGGCAACCATGAATTATAAGGGGCATTCATGTATAATAATTAATATTAATGAAATGTCTGACGGGACAGCGTCCCGGAGTGGCGAAATTTGCGATTGGGGTGTTGTGAAATTGATGAATCCGGAAGTGTGGTCACAGTTTATTAGAGAGAATTGGCTTGTTATCGTTATTGCGCTTGTCCTGCTGTTCGCAGTCGTTAACATCGTTAAGACTATGCTGAAATGGGCTATCGTTGTCGTTATTGTTGTGGGGTTGTTCATTTATAGCGGAGTAACCATGGACCAGATCGGTAATGCCGTTAACAAAGTGGCGGACGGGACGGTCAGTACGCTGAAGAATGAGGCGCAGGAGGTCATGCTCAAAGAAGCGCAGGAGGCGGTCTATACCTCTGGCGGTGACGGCACCTTCACCATCACTACTCCTAATCTTGAGGTGAAGGGCTCTGCTGCAGAGGACAAGGTGGAAGTGGTCTTCCGCGGAGTCAGCCTCGGGAAGTGGAGCGTTACGGATACAACCAAGACCTTCATCGATGAAGCCCGGAAGCAGGCGGGTAAATAACAGCAGCTAGCTCAGGTTCACCTGCGGCAGCAGAAGGAGGAGTGGTTCATTGAATAGCTGGATAGAAAGTCTTCGTGAAGCCAATATCATCTCCATTGTTCTGCTGCTGGTGGTCCTCTTCTCTGCGCTGCAGGGCTGGAGCCGGGGCTTCCGCCGAGCAGCCGGAGGGCTGTTCGGCATGCTTGGATCAGGAGTGCTTGCAGCAGCTTCGCTGGTGATGGCGATTCCGGCAGCCGTGTACCTCTCGCCTGCTGCCGGGAACTGGGCATCCGGCATTACTCCGCCTGAGGACAAGCTAAGCCAATGGCAACAGCTATATTATACCGGTGCCTCCGTTCTGGCGAATTCACCAGTGGTGCGGTTCCTGCTGCTGCTCTTGCTGTGCTACAGCTTAATTCGTCTGCTGCTGGGTTTGTTATTCCTATTGCTGCCATTCCGCCTGCCGCGCCAGTCCGGGAGGGGTTCGGGGCGGATCACAGGCGCCAGCCGGTTTGTCGGGGCAGTGCTCGGTACCGCCGCAGGGCTTACCCGCGCCTTGGTGCTGGTCTTTGTTCTGTTCATCAGCGTCGCTCTGAACCCGGACAGCGGCTTCAGCCGCTATGTCCAATCGTCGCCGGTCTACAGCCAGAGTGCGGAAGCGGTATTTGAGCCGCTGGCCGGTGAACAGGTCAGAGGGAAGCTCCCGGTGCTGACCAAGGCCGTGGCCGCCGAGATGAGTGATATTCTCCGGCGCAAATATGAGGTGATTGACCACGATATTTCGGCGGATATTGCCGGTGCAGCCGCAGAGATTGCCAGACAAGCAAGCGGCGATGAAGAGAAGGCCAGGCTGCTCTATGACTGGGTAGGCTCACGCATTGCCTATGACTATACTAAGGCGGAGAATTATGAAGAGAGACGAATCTGGCATGAGCAGACCCCGCAGGATACGATGGATACGCGGCTTGGAGTATGCATTGATTACGCGCGGCTCTATGCCATGATGGCCCGCTCGCAAGGGCTTCAGGTGCGTGTCGTCACCGGCAAAGGCTATGACGGTCAAGGCGGTTATGGACCGCATGCCTGGAATGAGGTCTATATCAGCAGCAGCGCAGCCTGGATTCCGCTCGATTCCACCTGGGCCAGCAGCGGCGACTGGTTCAATCCGGGGGATTTCGACTCCACACATATCAAGGAGAACATCCTCTGAGAAGGAGCGTACGCTCTCGTATCTATGGTACAATAACAGCGGGCAAGTTCTTGCCCGTGATCTGACACATAAGCAGCACTGCAAACCATACAAGGAGAGGACTTGCTGTGAGATGGTTCGGTAAAACGGGCTCCGGCCCGGGCAATGGAGAGACCACCAACTACCTGAGCTTACGCATAAATCTGTTTTTTTTCGGCACTTTTTTTATTTTTGTGATCATGATGATCCGGCTTGCGGGACTGCAGTTTGTAGAGAGTCCCGAGCTTAGCGAGGTGGAGGCCAGCCGGGAGACCAAGGATGTTCCGCTTGCGGCGATCCGGGGGACTATTCACGCGGCGGGCGGGGAAGACATTGCACATTCCACACCGATACAGTCATTATTCGTTACATTAACCCAAGAATACACCGCGAAGGTCAAGAATAAGAAGACCGGCTTATATGAACCGACCGCTGAAGCCAAGGCGAATACGAAGGCGTTGGCGGCAGGGCTGTCATCCGTGTTTGAACAATATGGTGATCCCTCTGCGAAGAAGCTGCTCAAAGAGGATATCCTGCTGCTGCTGGACCTTGATTACAAGAAGTCGCTGGGATATGTCCCGCGCAAGATCAAGACCGGTCTTACGATGAAGGAAGTCGCCCATCTGATGGAGAACAGGCAGCGCTATCCCGGAGTATCTGTTGTGGAGGAGAGTATCCGCCATTATGACAAGGACACGGTGGCCGTCCAAACGGTAGGCTATATGAAGCAATTCCGTTTTACAGAGGATTATAATGTATACAAAAATATCCGCAGCGCCATGAAACAAACGGATGCGGACCCGGGGCTTAGCTACAGGGAAGATGAGTTCGTCGGCATCTATGGTCTAGAACAGCAATATCAGCGCGAGCTTCGAGGGAAGAACGGGTATCAGACCCTCTCTGTGAATGCCCAGAATATGGCCGAGAAGGTTATAGCTTTGGTCCCGCCCGTCAAGGGCAACGATATCTGGATGACGATTAACAAGAATGTACAGATGAGAACGGAGCAGGCGATTAAGGATCAGCTCAACTGGCTGCACCGCAACCCTGTACAGGGGAAGCTTCATAAGGATGCGATCACCGGCTATGCCGTTGCGATGGAAGTCGATACAGGCAATGTAGTGGCAATGGCGAATATGCCGGACTATGATACGAATGTCTGGAATGCCGAGAGGCTGCCGCCAGAAGTGTGGGCCAAAATTGAGGGCTATTATCAAAACGGGACGATTAACGATATTTCCTCCGGTGTCTCCGGCAACGGGCTGAAGTCATTGATCTACCTGGGTTCCACGATTAAGCCGTTAAGTGTCCTTATCGGTCTGGAAGAAGGCTTATTCACTACCGGCGATACTTACATGGATAAAGGGATTGCTTATTTCGGTAAGGATAACAGCTCCTCGGTGAGGAATTCCTCCGGCCATGTCCTGGGCCCGCTTAGTCCGGCGAAGGCTATTCAGGAGTCCTCGAATGCTTTTATGGTAGAGTGGGTCGGAAATGCCCTCTACAAGAAGTATCCGGGAGAAGGTATTGCCATATGGGACAAATATATGAAGGCATTCGGGCTTGGGGTGTCTACGCAAAGCGGGCTTCCAGGTGAAAGTGCCGGAGTTGCCGATTATCTTGATCCGAAGAAGGCAGGCTCTACTCAGGCGGCGCTGGTCCATGCTTCCTTCGGTCAGAAGGGGAAATACACCGCACTGCAGCTTGCCCAGTACACGGCAACACTTGCGAATGAAGGCGTACGGATTAAGCCCCAGCTCGTCAGTAAGATTACAGATCCCGATGGGAAGACGGTTAAGCAATTTGGACGGGAAGTCCTGGACAGCATTTCGTTTCACCCTTCTTACTGGAAGGAGATCAAGCGCGGGATGAATACTAAGGTTAAGGCGTTTGACGGATTCCCGTATGACTTCGCCCGCAAGACAGGAACGTCTGAGATGGAAGCCTTCGGGGCCACCCGTGACAATGGGGTATTCATTGCTTATGCTCCGCGTGAGCATCCTAAGCTTGCGGTGGCTGTGATTATTCCCGAAGGCGGCTTTGGGGCGAACAGTGCAGCACCGGTAGCCCGCCAAATCTTTGAAGCCTATGACCAGGAGTATGGCCTGGATGGAGTGCCTAAGAAGAATGTGCCCGAGTCAAGGGTGGACTAAACGGTTTATTTTGATGTAGAGGAGTGAAAAACTGTGGGTGTTTTCCGAAAGCAGGCCTCCCCCCCGGAAGAGAAGGACAGCAAGAGCTCGCTTGGCCTGCGGCTTAACGTGTTTTTCTTCAGCACGTTTGTTATTTTTTGTGTCATTATTATTCGTCTCGCAGTTATTCAATTTGTGGAAGGACCCACGCTGACCGAGGTGGAGACCAGCCGGGATACCAAAAGTGTACCCCTTGCCTCCATCCGTGGAGGCATCCGTGCAGCCGCAGGCGAGCAAATTGCCTACTCCACCTCCGTTCAAACGCTGTATGTTACGCTTACTAAGGAATATACAGCCAAGGCACTGGATAAGGCGACGGGAATCAGCTCGCTGAAGCCGGAGGCCAGGGCCAATGCGTATGCACTGGCGAATAATCTGGTTGCGAAATTTGACGAATATGGCGACCCGAACGGCGAGAAGCTGACTGTTAATGAAGTGATTAATTCTCTGGATTTATATTTCAAGAAATATTCGGGCTATATGGCCCGTAAGATCAAAACCGGTCTGACCACCAAGGAAATCGCTTATTTCATGGAGCATAAAAGCGAATTCCCCGGCCTTGAGATCGTAGAAGAAGGCGTGCGTCATTATGACAAGGATACCGTTGCCGTGCAGACGGTCGGGTATATCAAGCCCTTCAAATCCTCCAACACGCTCAACATCTACAAGAATATTCAGAGTGCGATGAAGAAGATCAGCGCAGATCCCGGCCTGAATTATAAAGACGATGAATTCGTCGGCTTCGACGGCCTGGAGCTGCAATATCAGCGGGAGCTGCGCGGCAAGAACGGCTATCAGGTCATCTCGGTGAATCCGCAGAACATGGCCGAGAAGGTGGAAGAGGTTGTGCCGCCTGTCAAGGGTAATGATATCTGGATGACGATTGACAAGAATGTTCAGCTTAAGACGGAGCAGGCCATCACCGAACAGATTAATTGGCTGCACCGCAACTCTGTACAGGGCAAGACTCATCCTGACGCCAAGACAGGCTACGCGGTGGCGATGGAAGTCGATACCGGCAATATCGTGGCCATGGCCAGTATGCCGGATTATGATACCAATGTCTGGACAGCGGAGAAGCTGGATTCGGACACCTGGAACAAGATCATGGGCAATTACCAGAACGGGACGATCACACCGTATTCTTCGGGCCTGTCCGGTCATGGATTCGGCTCCACGGTGCTGCTCGGTTCCACCATTAAGCCGCTGACGGTACTGGTTGGTCTGAATGAAGGCTTCTTCAGCACTTCCTCTACGTACACTGACAAAGGGATAGCCTATTTCGGTAAGGATGATAAATCCTCTGTCCGCAATTCCTCGGGTCACGTATACGGCCGGATGGGTCCGGCTAAGGCGATTGAAGATTCCTCCAACGTGTTCATGGTGGATATGATCGGCAAGAAGCTTTATGAGCATTACAAGGGTAAGGGCATTGATATCTGGGATAAGTATATGAAGGAATTCGGCCTGGGCGTATCTACGCAGAGCGGTCTCCCTAATGAATACCTGGGACAGATCAACTACACAGATACTAAGGCAGCGGGCAGTGCGCAAGCCGCGCTGGTCTATGCCTCCTTCGGACAGCAGGGCCGTTATACGGTGCTGCAGCTAGCCCAGTATGCCTCGACGCTTGCGAATGAAGGGGTGCGGATCAAGCCGCAGCTTGTCAGCAAGATCACGGATTCAGAGGGCAAGGTAGTCAAGCAGTTTGAGCGCGAGGTTCTGGATGAAGTGACGACCTTTGACAAGTCCTTTTGGAGAGAAATTAAAAAGGGCATGAACAGTAAGGTTACCGCCTTCAACGATTTTCCTTATGACTTTGCCCGCAAAACAGGTACATCCCAGCAGCTGGGAAAAGGGCAATTGCGCGATAACGGGGTATTTATTGCCTTCGCCCCGCGTAATAATCCTAAGTTAGCGGTCGCTGTGGTCATTCCGGAAGGGGGATTCGGTTCTAATAGTGCCGCTCCGGTTGCACGTAAAATTTTCGACGCTTATGACTGGGAATACGGGCTGGACGGTGTGCCTAAGAAAAGCCTGAAAACAGCGAACCCAAATGATGGCGCTGCTTCCGGTGACACTTCCGGTAATACTCCGGCAACAAACTGATGATATTATAGTCAAGATGGACATGGATTAGCGAGAACACCAAATATACGGTTGCCTTCAAACGAAAGAGCAACCAAGAATGGAGGGGTGGCAAATGACTGCCAAATACCGCCTGCTAGCCTTGGATATGGATGGAACCCTACTGAACGACGAACAGAAGATTACCCCGCTTACGGTAGAATGGATCAAAAAAGCGATGGAGGCAGGTGTACATGTCTGCTTGTCTACCGGGCGCTCCTCGCGTAGTGCGATGCCTTATGCAGAACAGCTTGGCCTGAATACTCCGATGATTATGGTCAACGGAAGTGAAGTCTGGCGTGCGCCTCATGAGCTGTACCGCCGGTCCCTGATGGATGTAGAACTGGTCAAAGAGATGCACAAGATCGCTGAAGAATTCGATATCTGGTTCTGGGCCTACTCCGTAGATGAAGTGTACAACCGGGATAGCTGGGACGGGGAGATTGACAGCAGAGAATGGCTGAAATTCGGCTATTCCACCGAGGATAACGATATCCGTCATAAGCTGCTTATGCGGCTGCAGGAGCTGGGCGGGCTGGAGATCACGAACTCCTCGCCGTTCAACCTGGAGATTAATCCGCTGGGCGTCAACAAGGCTTCAGGCATACTTGAAGTCTGCAAGCTGCTGGGCATTAACATGTCCCAGGTTGTTGCCGTAGGCGACAGCCTCAACGACCTGGCAGCTATCCAGCAGTCCGGCTTCGGAGTGGCTATGGGCAATGCGCAGGAAACTGTTAAGCAGGAAGCGGATGCGGTTGTGGCTTCAAACAACGAAGACGGGATCGCGGAAGTGATCCAGAAGTACATCCTCACAGAGGCCGGAACCTCGGCCGGACGCATATCCAAGCAGGCTTAGGCTGAGAGGCGAGTAAAGTGGTTTGGAAAGGTTTAACGTAATACATGAAAAGATAATGACCGTGGGAGTAACGGAGGGGAAGTTTGAGCTGTAGGAGCGTCAGCGACCGCCTTTGTCACCGGATTTCCACCGCTAACTAAATTAAGAAATCTGGTGACAACAGCGGCCGGAAGCCAAAATTCACCGCAGTTACGACCGACACCATTAGAGAATTCCAGATCACATGAGTTTACCTATCGAAACAAACTTAAGGAGTTGAGGGAATTGACAATTCTGGGCTGGATTCTGATCATTGCTTTGTTCGCAATCGGGCTGGCGGGGGCGGTATATCCGATCCTGCCGGGGGCGCTTGCGATTTACCTGGCTTTCTTTGTATATGGCTGGTTCTTTTCCTTCGACTCCTTCGGTCCCTGGTTCTGGATTGCCCAGACGCTGATCGTTGTTGTTCTGTTCATTGCCGATTACGTGGTCGGGGCCTGGGGCGTCAAAAAGTTCGGCGGCTCCCGCGCCTCCGTCATTGGCAGCACCATCGGTCTGATTGCCGGCCCATTTGTGATTCCGGCGTTTGGCCTGCTGATTGGCCCGTTCGTAGGTGCCTTCATCGGCGAGCTGATTGCCGGCGAGAAGGCCGGCAAAGCGGTGAAGGTCAGCTTCGGCGCTCTGCTGGGGCTATTCAGCAGTACAGTCGTCAAGATTGTTCTGCAGATTGTTATGGTCGTCCTCTTCTTTATCTGGATCGGGCGGTTTTAAATTTATTGTGAAGAAGGCGAAACAGTTTGTCCACCAAGAAAGAATCCTTTGTCAAAGGCACGCTTATTCTGGCAGCCGCCGCGCTGGTGGCACGTGTCCTCGGGCTTGCCCAGCGGGTGCCGCTGGAGCATCTATTCAATACAACAGGGAATGCATCATTTACGATCGCTAATAATGTATATTTGCTGCTGCTGCCGCTGGCGACAGCCGGAATACCCAGCACACTGAGTAAAATGGTGTCCGAGCGTTACGCGCTGAACCGCCCGCATGAAGCGCAGCAGGTGTACCGGGCCGCTCTCATCTTTGCTGCAATTGTTGGTGTGCTTATGAGTGTGGCGCTGTACATAGCCGCTCCGTATTATGCAGAATACAGTAAGGTTCCCGAGAGTACGCTGGCCATCCGGGCGATTGCTCCGGCGCTGCTGTTGTTCCCCGCAATCGCGATGATGCGCGGGTATTTCCAGGGCCGTAATAATATGATGGCCGGGGGCATTTCACAGATTGTCGAGCAGATTGCCCGGGTATCCACGGCCATTCTGCTTGCGTTCATTCTGCTGCGCCAGGGATACAGTAACACCTGGATGGCGGCAGGTGCATCCTTCGGCAGTGTGCTCGGCAGTATCGGCGCCTTCGGCGTGATGCTGTATTATGCCAGGAAGCTGCGCAACAGCGAGGAGAAGATTGCTCTTTATGAATCCAGTGAAGCACGTCTGCCTCTTCTGAAGATTTACAAGGATATTTTCAAGCTGTCCATACCGATTGTATTATCCTCCGTTACTGTGCCTGTAGTGAACTTTATTGATACTTCTTTTATTGTACCGCTGCTTAGCGGTCAGATCGGGATGGAGCGGGCTACCTGGGCCCTAAGTATCTTCGGTAGCCGTGCACAGAGCGTTGCCGGTATTCCTCCGGTATTGTCGATCGCCCTAAGTGCATCGCTGATTCCGATTATATCTGCCGCCTTTGCCCGCAAAGATGAGCAGCACCTGCAGCGCCAGATCACACTGGCCATGCGGGTGTCCATTCTGACCGGCACACCGGTTGTGCTCTCACTGGTCGTGGCTGCCTATTCCGTTAATGGCCTGCTGTTCAAAACTCTGGACGGCAGCGGTATTGTGGCGATGCTGACGCTCGGTACTATTTTCCAGATTACGATGATGACTACCAACTCGATCCTGCTCGGAATGGGCAAATCGCGGATATCCATGTATTACGTGCTTGTTGGTATCCTCGTGAAGTTTGGTTCTAACTTCTTGTTCAGCCAGTGGTTCGGCATCTATGGCATTATCGGCTCCACAGCCCTGTGTTTCATTGTCATAACGCTGCTTAATCTGCGGATGCTCAAAAAAATCGTCCCCTTCGCCATTCTCGGCAAACGCTGGGGAGGCTTCTCCATTGCGGTCCTGGCCTCGGCAGGCATCGGCTATGGTCTGAATGAAGCAGGCCTATTGATGACTAATCTGATGCCGGCCCGTCTGGCCTTCCTGATTACCTGTCTGGTAGTTGGAGCGGCAGTCGTGATTGTCTATCTGGTTCTCCTGATTATTCTGGGCGTACTCAGCAGCCAGGAGATTGCCGGTTATCCCCGTCCGCTGCGCAAGGTGCTGGGTCCTCTGATGAAATTGCAGCCGGCCCGTGTACGCGCTGGTGAATAATGATATGACTATTGTCTTGATTTGTCATTATTGTTTGACTTATTCCGTACATTTTGATTCACTTAAAGAGCAAGCTTCGTGTGGAACTTTCTAAGAGAAGGGAATGGTCAATTGATGGACAAAATCAGCTCGCCTGCCCAGTTCCAGGTAGCAATTCAGTCTCCGCGCCTGACGGTGGCAGTCTTCAAGGCAGATTGGTGTGTGGATTGCAAATTTATTGATCCGTTCATGCCTGATGTGGAACAGAAATATGCTGAGCGTCTTACCCTGGTCGAAGTGGATGTCGATGCTGTAGGCGATGTCAGCCAGGAACAGAATATACTGGGCATTCCTAGCTTTGTCGCGTACACTGATGGACGGGAACTGGTCCGGTTTGTGAACAAGCTCCGGAAGTCCCGGGAGGAAATTGAGAAGTTTCTTGATACGGCGCTGGACGTTTATCTCAGCATTCACAAGTAATTCCGCAGCACCGCTTTCGCCCTATCCGAGCAGAAGCGGTGCTTTTTTTCTATCCTTTGACGCTACTCATTCCTATACAATACGGGTGATATTATTGACGACACTTCAATTAAAATGGCTCAGCTATCTGACCTGTCTCATTATGTTCATGGCGCTGTTCGGCGGGGTTGTGGTGACCAAGACCGGTTCGGGACTGGAGTGCGGAAATCAGTGGCCGCTGTGCCACGGGAAGCTGATTCCGGCCTATACGATCGGCTCTCTGATTGAATATACACACCGCTTGTTCAGCGGCCTGGCTGGCCTGCTGTCCCTGGCTTCCATGGTTGCCTTCTGGCGTTATGCCAGGCACCGTAAGGATCTGCTGGTCTATGCCCTGCTGACCCTGATCTTCGTCATCGTTCAAGGCGGGATGGGAGCGCTTGCAGTAGTGAAATCGCAGTCGGCCGCGGTTATGGCCCTGCATATGGGCTTCTCGCTGATCGCCTTCGCCGGTTCGCTGATGCTGGCGCTTGGGACCCGGCGGACATTCTCCCCAGGAGCGGGTGTCAGCACGGGAAGTCCCAAAGTCCGCCCAGCCTTCCGCAACTTAACCTGGGTTACTGCAGTATATTCATATATCGTTGTCTACATTGGGGCCTATGTAAGCCACACCAGCTCCCAGGGCGGATGTTCAGGCTGGCCGCTGTGTAACGGACAATGGATTCCGGAGATGAGCGGCGGAGTAGGAATCGTATTCGTGCACCGGATGGCGGCGGCGATTCTTTTCCTGCTGACGGCTATCCTTGGGCATCTGGCCTTCTGGAAGTATAAGGAGCTGCCTGAACTGAGGGCTCTGGGAGTAGCGGCAGTTCTGCTATGCCTGATGCAGGTATTCAGCGGAGCGGCTGTGGTATACACACTGAATAATGAAAAATTGTACATATTTGCTGCGATGTCTCATATTGTGCTGATCTCCGGGCTCTTCGGGGTTCTGTGCTACATGAGTGTAAGGGTCTGGCAATTAAGCGGAGCTGGCAGGAGCAGCAAGTGATAAGCATACGGCAACGGTGGACGGGATAAGCATAACGTCCTGTTTGAGGAGGAAGGCTATAGTGCGTTACGGTAATTTACGACAATGGATCGAGCAGCTCCGCAGGGATAAGGATCTGGCAGTGATAGATACGCCTGTTGATCCTTATCTGGAGCTTGCCGAAATTCACCGCCGGGTGGTGCAGGAGGAAGGCCCGGCACTGCTGTTCACGAACGTGCAAGGAACACCGTTCCCGGTTGCTACGAATCTGTTCGGTACAGTCCGGCGCGTCAACAAAGCCTTTGGGACAAGACCGGAGCAGCTGCTGAAGTCGCTGACAACGGCGATGGAGCAGCTGATTCCGCCTTCCGCCGCCGGCGTATGGCGGGAAAAGACGGTGCTGCTTGAGCTGCTGAGGGCAGGCACCAAGAATATACCGCAAGGAGAGGCTCCGGTGCTCGGCGTCTGCAGCAGCAGTGACCCTCTGAAGGAGCTGCCCCGGATTACAGCCTGGCCTAAGGATGGCGGGGCGTTCATCACGCTTCCTCTGGTCTATACGGAGAATATCACTAACCCGAAGGATCATAATCTCGGATTGTACCGGATTCAGGTGTATGACGACAGCACCACAGGCATCCACTGGCAGATTCATAAGGGCGGCGGCTTCCATCATTCGCAGGCAGAGCTTCTCGGCGAGACCCTGCCGGTGTCTGTCTTCATCGGCGGACCGCCGGCCCTGATTGCTGCGGCAGTGGCACCGGTTCCGGAACGGATTCCAGAGCTGCTGCTGGCCTCGCTGATGCTGGGCGGCAAGCTCCCCATGGTGAAGGACCCCTTGGGCGGGCACCAGATTCCGGCCGAGGCGGAGTTCTCCATCCGGGGGCGTGTGTCTCCGCTGGAGCGGAGAGCGGAAGGGCCGTATGGCAGCCAGTCCGGCTACTATTCCATGCAGCATGATTTCCCGGTCATGCATGTTCAACGGATGTGGCACCGCAAGGATGCCATCTTCCCGGCGACCATCACCGGCAAGCCGCGCCAGGAAGACTATTATCTGAAGGATTATTTGCAGCGGCTGCTCGCTCCGGCCTATCCTCTGCTGATTCCTTCGGTCAAAGCCTTATGGTCCTACTCCGAATCGGGTTCACATTCACTGACTTCAGCGGTTGTGAGGGAAAGCTATCCGCGTGAGTATATGGTGTCAGCGTTTCGTATTTTGGGGGAAGGCCAGCTCTCCTTAACCAAATTCCTGCTGCTGACAAATGTTCAGGTGGAGCTGACCGATTTCCCTAAGCTGCTCGAAACGGTGCTTGAGCGCTTCAACCCGCAATCGGATCTGACGATCTTTGCCAATACCTCCATGGATACGCTGGATTATACCGGCCGCAAGCTGAATCACGGCAGCAAAGCGGTGCTGGCGGGCCTCGGCAGTCCGGTCCGTCAGCTGCCAAGGACGTATACAGAGGGTCTGCTTCCATCAATCACCGCCGCTGTGCCTTATTGCGGAGGATGTTTAGCCGTTTCCGGTGCATCCTATGAAGAGGACCCGGAGCTGCCGGAGCGGCTGGTGTCTGTCTTCAAGGAGAGGGAGACCGCCTGGCCGCTGATTGTGCTGGTCGATCAGGCGGAAGAAGCGGTAAGCACGCAGACCTCATTCCTGTGGAGCGTATTCACCCGCTTCAATCCGGCGGATGATATCTATTCGGCGGCCCAGGTACACCGCGGCACTGTCAGCTATACGCTGCCGATCATTATAGATGCCCGGATGAAGCCGGGATACCCGGAGGAGCTGGCTCCGAGCGAGGATATTGCAAAGCGGGTAGACCGCAACTGGAACCGTTATTTTCCTCTAGTGTAAAAGTGAACTTTAAGGAGGGTCAAAATATGCTGCGGACATTATTGGGAGAGCCGCCCCGCGTGAATAGCGGTGTGCTGGCTGAAGCTATGGAGTCCATGGCGAAGGCTGCCTCCATGCTGCGCAAGGAGATGGCGGCACATGAAGACCATGACCATGAATACCGCAAACTGGAAATCTGGACGCGCGGCCTGATCTCCTCCCTGGATGAGCTGGAGCAGAGCTGGTTCGCAGCCGCCTTTTTCCGAAAGTCAGTGGTTGCCGGTTATATGGATGATATGTCGTCCACCGAGCAGGGGGAGTACGCCAGATATGTGTATTTCTATAAGGATGGCTTCATTCGTGTCTTCTCGCTGCTGGACAAGCTGGGCACGGTGCTGAATAATCTGTACAATCTCAATACCGCCAAGGTGAAGGTGCATTTCTCTTACTTCACGGTGCTGCGGCAATTTCAGCTGCTTCAGGCGCACCATCCGCTGGCGGACGAACTGGAGCGAATCAGGAACTCCTACCGGGAGCCGGTAGAGAATCTGCGCAAGCGGCGCAACGCTGAGATCCATTACATGAACGCGGAGATGACGGACGATCTCTGGCAGCGTCACCAGGGACTGCATGACAAGATTCGTCTGGAGGATCTCGACAGCCATCTGGAGGATTTGAAGCAGAGCCTGGAGATGGTATGCCAATCTCTGGCTGCCGCATACAGGTACGGTAACGAACAATGGCACAAGAATAAAGCGGCCCCAGACCTGAAATCCGGACATGCCCGTTCGTAAAAACTTACCTTTGACAAAAAACTCGAAACTGAATATACTTAGGCATACATTAACTTCTGACAGGATACGGAATATATAACTTCATACTTTTATCTTATCGAGAGCGGCGGAGGGATAGGCCCGATGAAGCCCGGCAACCGGTTTGAATACAGCTAAGTGCTGCATCCAAATGTCATGGTGCTAATTCCTACAATGCCTTCAATTCGGGGTATTTGGCAGATGAGAAGGCATTGTCATTATACACACAGGGCCTCTTGCGATCTGCACGGATCGTAAGGGGTCTTTTTTGCAATGAGGGAAGCTAGAACAGAAGGGGGACGCAGCGGTTGATAGAATTGAAGGATATAACCAAAGTGTACGGCAAAGGCAGTAAGCAGGCAACTGCACTTTCTGCGCTGAGCCTGTCGATTAAGAAGGGTGAAATCTTCGGGGTGATCGGTCACTCCGGGGCCGGCAAAAGCACGCTGATCCGCTGCATTAATCTGCTGGAGCGCCCGACTGCGGGCGAGGTGTGGGTGGACGGTGTGGAGCTGACAGCGCTCAGCCAGGGACAGCTGCAGGAGCAGCGGCGCAAGATCGGGATGATATTTCAGCATTTCAATCTGCTCTCATCGGCTACAGTCTATGATAATATCGCGTTTCCGCTGCGGCTGATCGGAGCTGGAAGAACCGAGATTGAACAAAAGGTCAAGGAGCTGCTCGCCTTGGTCGGACTGGAGGAGCACTGGAATAAGTACCCGGCCCAGCTATCCGGCGGACAGAAGCAGCGTGTCGGGATTGCCCGGGCGCTGGCGAGTGATCCGGACGTTCTGTTATGCGATGAAGCGACCTCGGCGCTTGACCCGCAGACGACAGACTCCATTCTGCACCTGCTGATGGATATCAACAGCAAATTTCATTTGACCATCGTGCTGATTACCCATGAAATGCATGTGATTCAGAGCATCTGCGACCGCGTTGCCGTGATTCATGGCGGAGGAATTGTGGAGCAGGGTGAAGTGGCCCAGGTATTTCTGAAGCCGAAGCATGAGGTTACCAAAGAATTCATCCGCAGTGAGACTCAGTCGGGCGGACCGCTCCGGCAGGCGATTGATGCTGTACAGCCAGGCTATACGAAGTCGGTAAAGATCACTTTTCTCGGGCAAAAGACTTACGGGTCCACGCTCTCCCAGGTAGTTCAGAGAACCGGGGTTCATTTCGCCATTCTCCATGGCACCATCTCAACGATCAAGGATGTTCCTTACGGGCAGCTGATCGTCCGGTTCGAGGGACCTGCCGATGCTGTTGAAGTCACGCTCACGGAGTTAGTAGCGCAGGGTCTTGATGTGGAGGTGATTTCCTGATGGGCGGACTGGATTTTAATAAGATTGATTGGGCAGAAATGCTCGATGCAACGGTGGCTACACTTAACATGGTTGTTATTTCAGGAATATTCACAATTATCCTTGGTTTACCGCTCGGAATTATGCTATATTTATGGGGTGGATCAAATAACGTTATTATCAGAGGTGTTTACTCGGTATTATCGTTCATCGTAAATATCCTGCGTTCCGTTCCGTTTATCATTCTAATGGTCGCCCTGATTCCGCTCAGCAAGATCATTATGGGCACCTCCATCGGTGTGCGTGGAACCATTCTGGCACTGGTGATCGGTGCGGCTCCCTTTTTCGCCAGACTGGTGGAAACGGCGCTGCGGGAGGTTGACCGGGGAATTATTGAAGCAGCGCAGGGTATGGGGGCATCCACCGGGCAGATCGTCATGCGCGTCTTGCTGCCGGAGGCTCGTCCGGGCTTGCTTGCCGGAATAACCATTACTATAGTGACCATTGTCTCGTATACTGCCATGGCGGGATTTATTGGCGGCGGCGGCCTGGGAGACCTGGCGATCCGTTACGGATATTATCGTTATGAGAAGGAAGTCATGATTATCTCAGTAGCTCTGATAGTGATACTGGTGCAGCTGCTGCAAATGGCCGGTGACCGGCTGGTAAGACATTTTACACGGAAATAAGGTACGTCCACATATAGCCTTATTCAATAAACCATATGGATTAGAGGGGGATTTACAGATGAAAAAAGTACTGCTTACATTCTTCAGCCTGACCTTGGTATTGGTGCTTGCCGCTTGCGGAAACAACAAGGCGAATAACGCCACGAGCTCTGCTGCGACAAAGGCACCTACAGAAGCGGCTGCTACAGAGCCTGCTGCCGACCCGGTAACCCTGGTAATTGGTGCTTCTGCTGTACCACATGCGGAAATCCTCAAAGCGATTGCCCCGCAGCTTGAAGCCCAAGGCATTAAGCTGGAGATCAAAGAATTCTCGGATTATATCCTGCCCAATACACAGCT
Source organism: Paenibacillus sp. FSL H8-0332 (assembly GCF_037963835.1). Classification (NCBI taxonomy): domain Bacteria; kingdom Bacillati; phylum Bacillota; class Bacilli; order Caryophanales; family Paenibacillaceae; genus Paenibacillus; species Paenibacillus sp. FSL H8-0332. The sequence continues at coordinate 5,882,937 of NZ_CP150145.1, read as the reverse complement.
TGCTGAGAAGCAGCTCGATGCGAACTTCTTCCAGCACAAGCCTTATCTCGATGATCAGAACACCAAGAACGGTACGGATCTCGTATCTGTAACTGCTGTTCATGTAGAGCCATTTGGTGCCTATTCCAAAAAGATCAAATCGATCGACGAATTGGCAGAAGGTGCCAAGGTTGCGATTCCGAATGATGCGACGAACGGAGGCCGGGCCTTGATTCTGCTGGCGAAGAACGGTCTGATCAAGCTGAAGGATGATACGGATATTGCTTCCACCAAAGCGGATATCACAGAGAACGCTAAGAAGCTGGATATCATTGAGCTGGATGCAGCCATGCTGCCCCGTCAGCTGGATGAAGTGGACCTGGCGCTGATTAACACCAACTTCGCACTGGATGCCAAGCTGTCTCCAACGAAGGATGCGTTGTTCATTGAAGGCGGAGATTCTCCATATGCCAACCTGCTGGTAGCCCGTCCTGACAATAAGGACTCCGATGCGATCCAGAAGCTGGCAGCAGCGCTGACTTCCCCGGAAGCGAAGGCGTTCATCGAGAAGCAGTATGAAGGTGCGATTGTTCCGGCATTCTAAGCTTAAGCTTAGGGAAGCTGAATAATCCTAAGAAGACCAGAAGAAGCCCGGTAGCCGGAGATGGCTGGCGGAGCGGCTTCTGGTTTTTTTTTGAAATAGCCAGAAGGTTGATCCTACAGGCGAAATCCACTATAATAAAAAAAATCCCGGCCTCTTAGCGGAGGCCGGGATGGTTATGAAACGGGATTAGAATACCTGAACGACTTCTTCCACGCCTTCTACTTCTTCAATCAGGGCGCGTTCGATCCCGGCTTTTAGCGTGATCGTGGAGCTTGGGCAACTGCCGCATGCACCCATAAGCTTCAACTTGACGATGCCGTCTTCAACATCAATCAGTTCCACGTCACCGCCATCGCGCTGCAGGAACGGACGAAGTTTATCGAGCACTTCCAGTACTTCATCATACATGGTTGCGCTTTGTACGTTCTCACTCATTTCTCAATCACTCCTTTCGTATGTTTATTATAGTACAAAAAGTTAAAAAATAAAATGGTTAAGGCAGAATAGGGAGATCATCATGAGACCAATTATAGAATTCTGTGCCAGCAACATCGGCCACGGCACTGAACCGCTCAAGCTTAAGCTGGAACAAAACCCTGAATATGATGTAGTGGAGTACGGCTGTCTGAACAACTGCGGAGAGTGTTACCTCCAGCCGTTCGCCATGGTTGATGGCGAGATCATTGAAGCCGATTCCCCCGCTGCTCTGGAAGAGGCTATTGAAGCCGCTATAAGAGAAGCAGAGGCCTGGGACAGCCTGGAGATTGACTAAGCCGGGATTCAAGCCGGGATTATCAGCCGAAATGGCGTTTGGACATCCACAGGACGCCGCTCTTCAGCAGGCGTGGAACCCGGCCCATGACGGAGCGGCGGCCCATCAGGCCGAAGCCGGCATTTTTGCCGAGTGAACCGAGGGTTCCCTTCAGCTTGATCTTATGCAGCTTCGGGGTTTCCTCCCGCCATAGCGCCTGAATAATCTGGCCCACCTGCTCGCCCTGGGCCCCCGCCGCCTGTGCACTGGGCGCAAAGGGCAGGCTGGCACAGTCTCCGATCACATATACCTCCGGATAATCAGCGATATTGTAATATTCCCCCACTATGAGCCTGCCTCCGCGGTCCTTCGGAAGCTCAAGCTGCTGCACGACCTTCACCGGCTGAATGCCGGCAGTCCATACCGTAACATCAGCAGGAATACCCTGGGTGCCATTGAAGATGGCATCCTTTTCTACATGAGAGACCGACACCCCGCCAATCGTCTCCACCTGATGCTCACTGAACCATTCCTCGACATACCTGGACAGCTTGGCCGGAAAAGAAGACAAAATACGTTCTCCCCGGTCCATAAGCGAGATATTCAGATCCGGCCGGCTCTCCCGCAGCTCCGAAGCAATCTCTACGCCGCTTAGCCCGCCGCCCACGATGTTGACGGTTCCATAAGGCTTCACATCATTTAGCCGGCGGTAAGTTTCCCGGGTTCCGGCGAAGCTCTGAATACTGCAGGTGTATTCCTCTGCACCCGGAATGTTATGGTAATTATCCGTACAGCCGAGGGCAATCGCCAGGATATCATAGGCTATCGGCTCCCCGGAATCGAGCAGGACCAGCCTGCTCGCCAGATCAATGGAGCCCACCTGCCCGTAACGTACGGTCAGGCGGGGGTGTACCGGGAATTGAATCCGCAGATGGTAATCGGTGACGGTGCCTGCGGCCAGTGCATAATATTCGGTCTTGATCCCCTGATAGGGCATCCGGTCCACCAGAATGATTTCCCAATCAAGAGGGAGATGATTATCCAGCAGTTGCTGAATGAGGGCAAGACCGCCGTAGCCGCCGCCCAGGACAAGTAGGGTTCTCATGCGAACTGATCTTCCTTTCGGGTACATAATGGACAAGGCAGTTCTGCGTTCACAGGCTGAGGTAAGCTTGTTCTTTTCTTATTCGTATACCTTGATCTCGTTATAGAAGGTATCCCGCTCTACCGGAATCCGTCCGGCGCCCTTCACGAGCCAGATCAGCTCTTCCCGGGTCAGTCCCTCTGGTGTCAATGCTCCAGCCGCGTGGCTGATCCGTTCCTTAAGGATGGTACCATGCACATCAGAGGCTCCGAAGCTAAGAGCTACCTGGGTAAGCTGGGCCCCGATATTAATGAAGTAAGCCTTGATGTGGTCGAAGTTATCCAGCATCAGACGGCTGACCGCAATGGTCTTCAGATCCTCGTAAGCAGAGTTGCGGCGCATAATGCCGGCATTCTTGTTCTTTGGCTGCATGGACAACGGAATGAATACCATGAATCCGCCGGTCTCGTCCTGCAGGTCCCGAATTTGCAGCATATGACGGATGCGGTCCTCGCGGGACTCAATGGACCCGTACAGCATGGTGGTGTGTGTCTTCATGCCGAGGTGATGGGCCGTCCGGTGCACTTCGAGATACTCCTCAACGTTGGCCTTATCTACGCGCATTTTTTTGCGGTACTGGTCGGACAGGATCTCTGCTCCTCCACCGGTAAGGGTCTTCAATCCGGCGGCGCGCAGCTGCTCCAGCACTTCACGGATACTGAGTCCGCTGATGCGGGTGAAGAAGTCGATTTCTGCCGCAGTGTAAGCCTTGAGAGTGACCTCCGGGAAGCGCTCGTTCAAGGCCGAAAGCGAATCAACATAGTACTGGAAGGGTACATTATCATTATGACCGCCGACAATATGGAATTCGCGCACGCCGGGATGAATATGCTGCTCGACATATTGCACCATTTCCTGACCGGAAAGGGTATAAGCCCCTTCTTCGCCTTCATCCTTGCGGAAATTGCAGAATGCGCAGCGGGATTCGCAGACATTGGTGAAATAGAGGCTCATATTTTCAATAAAATAGACTTTATTCCCGTTTTTTCGCAGATTGACCTCATTGGCCAGCTGTCCGATTGTTAAAAGATCTTTACTCTCATATAAATAAACGCCGTCTTCCAAATTCAATCGTTCTCCGCCGCGAACCTTCTCAATGATGTTCGCCATCCGGGCATCTGTGTGGGGTGTAATAAGGGTAGACATATAAGTTCCTCCTGAAGGTTGGCGAGGCGACTGCATCGCATAATCGTGTACCTGAGCATATCCGGCAACAGCCGGCATTATAAATAGAGGTTAGCTGCAACCTCCGTGACAAATTTCCGAATTTTTTTGAAAATAGACTATTTTATCGCTTTTCTTATTATAAACCTCTACTTGAGGGGGAGCAACCGCCAGAAACCGCAGGACTTCCGGTATAAATTGCATATCAGCGGAGAGTTTGTGACTTGAGGGCAGAAGAATAGTGGAGTATACTGAATTTATGAGGCGCAGCAAATGATTTACATCATATTCATTATAAGTTTCGCCACTCCGTTCTTAACTTGAAGCCGGAAGGCTGATTGATAAACAAACTAATTCATTCTCCGGGAGGTTATCATTATGATTAACATAAGTGAAACAGCAGCAGGCCAATTGAAGACGATGCTGGCTGAGCAGGAAGTGCCTAACATGTTCCTCCGTCTGGGCGTAACCGCCGGGGGTTGCAGCGGATTCTCGTACGCGATGGGCTTCGATGATGCCGAAACCGAGCAGGACATCTACATGGACGTTTCGGGTCTGAAGGTGGTCGTCAGCAAAGACGATATCCGTTACCTGAACGGTCTTGAGATCGACTTCGAGGAATCCGGCATGACCGGCGGCTTCACCATTAACAACCCCAACGCCAGCGCTACATGTGGTTGTGGGTCTTCCTTCCGTACGAAGGAAGAGGCAGGGAATCCGGCGGCGGAGCCCTGCTAAGCTTGTGAATGCTGAATTATTGATAAAGTAAGCGTGGATTGCGGCTTCCGAGACCTCTTAATTGTGTATGGTGCAAACTGTACTTAATTAGGAGGTTTTTTTATGTTGAGTTAAACCATTATATGTTAAAGAATAGTGATGAAACAATACACAAATGCAAGTGTGCTAACACTGAATATAGATTGGGACAATGAGCAGGGAATTGAATCCAAATCTCATCAGCATAGCCATTACGAACTATATATTAATGACCAATATGACTGCCGAATGATTAATGGTGGGAGCAGATCAGATCATGCATCTTATAAATACATGATTTCTCCACCCTTACCTGATGAGATTTTGGGAATTCAATTTAGGCTCAAAGAATATAGTCACCCGTTCAAGAAGAGTGAGGCAAGTGATGAGATAGTATTTGAAACTTATTAAGATGAATAACCCTCCACACCTAATAGGTGCAGGAGGGTTATTCATCATTTACGTTAGATTTTAAAAGACCGTGCCCTATAGAATGAACTTGAATTATTTAAGGTAAGGGAAAAGTGGCGGAGGGGAATTTTGGAACTGGAGGAGCGGTAGCGACCGCCTTTGTCTGCGGATTTCAACCGTTAAAAACGGTATAAATCATGAAATCTGCAGACAACAGCGGCCGGAAGTCCAAAACTTCTCTGGAGTCACGGCTAATCCCAAACATAAAAATCATTAAATCAATTTGTGAAAATACGACTTTAATTGTCCAATTAGTGTCGATTATTGATTCCCCTATAAAACACACTTGACTAGTGGGGATAATGGGATTATAGTATGAAAAAAGCTTGATTGCACAGAGAGATTTTCAACCGATACTTTCATTTTATCTTGAATATCTCTCATCTTTAATAATTGTATACAATTATACAGTTGACCGGGCGACCCGCAAATGAATGGCGAGGAGCAATGAAATCTATGGAAATGCGTTCACGAAGATTGTCGAAGGATAATACCTACTATGCACTTAAGCAAAAAATAATAGACAGCGAGCTGGAGCCGGATCAGGCGGTTAACGAAGAGAGCCTGGCAGCACTTCTCGGGGTCAGCCGGACTCCGTTACGGGAAGCGATTCAGCGGCTGGAGAATGAGGATTTCCTGGTGCGCCAGCCTAACGGCAGGCTGCGTGTAGCCCCCTTAACGATTAAGGAGGTCGAGGAGATCTTTCAGATCCGCAGCATGCTTGAAGGCCATATCGCCAGAAGCGCCGCCAGAAACGCTACCATTAAGGATATTCAGCAGTTAACGCTGATTCTGGAGAAGCTGAAGCAATCCTTCCAGATGGGGGATCAGCAGGATGTTGTATCCTATGGCTTCGAATTCCATGATTACTTGTGGGAGATCAGCGCGCTGAAGACTTTTGAGAAGGTGCTGAACCAGCTAAGAGACCGTTCCCTCCGTTATTGTCGTTACGTCTCTCTGCACGGGGACTGGAATACGCAGGCGGATGAGGAGCATCTTGTGATTCTGCAGAGAATCATAGCCAGGGATGAAGAGGGTGCGGAGCGGGCAATGCGGGAGCATATCTTAAGTAGCCTTGCGACTGCACTGGAGCGGATTAGAGGAATTGAGCATACGTAATGAAGGGGGAAGAACAAGTCTATGAGACCACAGCATGAGACGGAAGAAGCACTGGCAGCCCGGCTAACCGAAGTGCGGAGGAACCTGCACCGTGAACCGGAGCTTAGCAATCAGGAATATAAAACCACCGAGAAGCTGCGTAAATGGCTGACAGAAGAGAATATATCGATCCTGGACCTCCCGCTGGAGACCGGACTTATAGCGGAGATTGGACAAGGTGACGGCAGCATAGTAGCGATCCGTTGCGATATCGATGCCCTGCCGATTGAAGAGCAGACGGGCCTGCCTTTCGCATCAGAAATTCCGGGAGCCATGCATGCCTGTGGCCATGACTTCCACACCGCTGTCATCCTGGGCGCGGCCAGCCTGCTGAAGCAGCGTGAGCATGAACTGCCGGGCAAGGTCAGAATCCTGTTCCAGCCGGCAGAAGAGACGGGGCATGGTGCGGAGGACGTACTGGCATCCGGCGGGCTAAGCGGGGTGGAGGCCATCTTCGGATTACATAATTCTCCGGACCTGCCTAACGGGGCGTTCGGTACAAGAACGGGAGCTTTAACGGCGGGGGTAGACCGCTTTGAGATTACGGTAAAAGGGGTCGGCGCTCACGCAGCTACACCGGAGAAAGGGGTAGACACCATTGTTACTGCCGCGCAGATGATTACAATGCTGCAAACCGTAGTCAGCCGCCTGAATAACACGCAAGAGCCGGTCGTGCTCAGTGTGACCCGGATCAACGGGGGCTTCACCTGGAATGTCCTGCCGGAGAAGGTGGAGCTGGAAGGTACAGTACGTACCTATAACGAAGAGATCCGCAGCAGCATCCCGGCCCAAATGACGAGGATCATAGAAGGGATTGCAGCCGCAGCCGGAGCAGAGGCGAAGCTGCACTGGTATCCCGGCCCGCCCGCTACCGTCAATCACGGAGCATGGACAGACTTCACCAAAGAGGTCGCGGCACAGTCAGGTTATGAGGTACATGATATTCCGCCGCAGATGGGCGGCGAGGATTTCGCTTATTATTTGCAGCAGATCCCGGGTGCTTTTGTGAACATCGGAACCGGCCCGAACCATGCGCTGCATCATCCCTGCTTCGATGTCGATGAGGCGGCCATCCTGCCGGCAGCCAAGTATTTCGCTCTGCTGGCAGAAGGGGCGCTTGTGAAGCTGAAGCAGCAGGCTTGAATCCTGAATCCTAAATTTACCAGATGATTGAGGGGAACAACTATGATTGAACTACGGAATGTGTACAAGACGTTCACCCGCAAAGAGGTGAAGATTGAAGCGCTGAAGGGGATCAGCCTGAAGGTGGAGAAGGGCGATATCTTCGGCGTCATCGGCTACAGTGGAGCCGGAAAAAGCACGTTAATCCGCCTGGTCAATTACCTGGAAAGGCCGTCTGAGGGCCAGGTGCTGGTAGACGGACATGATCTGGGCGCGTACAGCGACAAAGAGCTGCGGGCAGCCAAGAAAAACATCGGCATGATTTTTCAGCATTTTAACCTGCTGGAGTCCAAAAAGGTGTTCGACAATGTGGCCGTTCCACTGGTCCTGCTGAAAAAGGGCAAGGCGGAAATCCGCAAGCGGGTGGAGGAGTTGCTCGAATTCGTCGGGCTAAGCGACAAGGCCGGAAGCTATCCGAGCGAGTTGTCAGGCGGACAGAAGCAGCGGGTTGGGATTGCCCGGGCGCTTGCCTCGAACCCTTCAATACTATTGTGTGACGAAGCTACTTCCGCTCTGGACCCGCAGACGACACAGTCCATACTGCAGCTGCTCAAACGGATCAATGCGGAATACAACATCACAGTGATGATCATCACGCATGAGATGTCGGTGATTCAGGAGATCTGCAACAAGGTAGCCGTGATGGAAGAGGGACGGATTATCGAGCAGGGCAGCGTGCTGGATGTGTTCGGAGAACCGAAGCATCTGACGACGCAGAATTTCGTCAAGACTGTCATTCAGAACAGCATGACCACAAGCGTCCGCAGAACACTGAAGGCAGAGCAGGGGAGCCGGGTGTATAAGCTGAATTTTGCCGGGGAGAGCGCTTCTGAGCCTGTGCTGTATGAGATCATCCGCTCTTATGGCGTTAAGGTTAACATTCTGTTTGCGAATACGACAGAGATTCAAGAGACGACGCTCGGCACGATTATCGTACAGCTGCAGGGTGAAGCGGCCCAGATGGAAGCAGCCTTGAATTACATGAAGCAGCATGAGGTCCGGGTAGAGGAGGTGAAGTCCTATGTTCTCGACATCGATCACAAGTGAGCAATTCCTGAAGGCAATTATTGAAACGATTCAGATGGTGGGCGTATCGCTATTCATCGGCTCGCTGCTGGGTATTCCGCTGGGCATCCTGCTAGTTATTACCCGTCCGGGCGGCGTGCTGGATAGCAAGTGGCTGTATACATTACTGAATCCCTTAATTAACGTTATACGTTCGGTTCCGTTTATTATTCTGCTGTTCGCAATTATTCCGTTAACAAGAGCAATTGTTCATACCTCGATTGGGACCAGTGCCGCAATTGTTCCGCTGATTATCTATATCGCACCCTATATCGCACGGCTGGTGGAGAATTCACTGCTGGAAGTGAATCCGGGCATTCTCGAAGCTGCAGAAGCGATGGGTGCAACACCACTGCAGGTAATATGGTATTTTATGCTGCCGGAAGCGGTGGGCTCGTTAATTCTCTCCCTGACCACAGCGACGATCGGGCTGATCGGTGCTACGGCAATGGCCGGGGCAGTAGGCGGCGGAGGGGTCGGCGACTTGGCAATCGTGTACGGTTATCAGCGTTTTGACGAGGTGGTCATGTTTGCGACGGTCATTATTCTGATCATTCTGGTGCAGGGTATTCAGTCCCTGGGCAACACATTGGCGCGCAAGATCCGGCGTTACTAGACTATTACATATAAAGGAGACCGGCAAATGACTATATGGAGCAAGCAGGAGCGTTTTCAGGCGATCTTATCCGGGGAACTTGCGGACCGTCCGATGGTTAGCGGATGGCGTCACTTTATTGACAAGGAGCAGAACGCTGAGGACTTGGCGTCATCTACGATTTCTTTTACGGACAAATATGATTGGGACTGGGTCAAAATCAACCCGAGAGCAACCTATCTGGCGGAAGCCTGGGGAAATGAGTATAACTTCGCAGATTACCGGACGGTATTCCCGAGACAACTGACTACGGCGGTTCCGGCTGCCGCGAATCTCTGGGATCTTGAGGTGAAAAAAGCCGTGCAAACCCCTTCGCTGCTGGAGCATCTGGAGGCCGTAAGGAAGATCCGCCAGGGCTTGCCGGATACGCCGCTGATTCAGACGGTGTTCTCCCCGCTCACGGTATTGCTGTTCATTGTAGGACGTTCTGCTTATGTTACGGAGACCGTATTCGGGATTGAGCAGCCGGTGACGCTGGAATCGCTCTTCAAGGAACACCGTGCCGCTGCGCATCATGCCCTGCATGCGATTGCCTTGACCTTGGCCGATTATGTGCAGGAGCTGCGTCAGGCGGGATCAGATGGACTGTTCTATGCGGTGACAGGCACAGCCCACCCCGGTTTATTCGATGAAGCGATGTTTGATGAGCTGTCCAGACCCTATGATTCCATCGTGCTGGAGGCGGCGAGCTATGGCAAGAATATTTTACATACCTGCGGTGCTCATGCCCAGCCTGCGAAATTCAATGATTACCGGATTGACGGGATCAGCTGGGATACGGTAGCCGAAGGCAATCCCGAGCTGGACGCTGATCTCAAGGCTACGAAGGTGGGCGGAGTGGATCACGGGCTGTTTGCCGGAAATCATCTGGAGCTGATTGAACAGCAGGCTAAGGAAGCCTTGGCCAAGATGAAGGGGCAGCCGTTTATTCTGTCGCCCAACTGCGCCATTCCGCTGACGGTTACTGACGAGGCATTAGTGCATTTTAAAAACACAGTATTAGGATAGGGGATGAGAGTGATGAAAAAATTACTGGCGGTTCTACTGATTAGTTCGATGGCGGTGCTGGCGGCTTGCGGCAACAATAAGGAAGCGGCAAGCTCCGGGGACAAGAAGGAAATCACAGTCGGATTCGGCGTAGGTACGTATGAGGAGCAGTTCCGGCAATCCATTCTCCCGATCCTGGAAGGAAAAGGGTATACTGTAGATATCAAAACCTTCTCGCAGAATATGCAGGTCAACCCGGCGATGAAGGAAGGCTCGATTGATGCGAGTATCTTCCAGAGCACGGCCTATATGGATGCCATCAATAAGGAAATTGGCGCCGATATGGTGGGGGTTGCTTATGTTCCAGGCGCTCCGCAGGGGCTGTATTCCGTTAATCACACTTCGCTTGACGATGTGAAAGACGGCACTACCGTCGCGATTCCGAACGACCCGGTTAATCAGGAGCGCGCGCTGCGAATTCTGGAGGAGCTGGGTTGGGTCAAGATCAAAGAGGGCGCCGGGGTAGTGGATTTCAATGTGAATAGCGTGGAGCCGGACAAGTTCAAGATTGATCTTAAGGTGCTGGACCCTGCGCAGATTCTGGTCTCGCTGCAGGATGTTGATTATGGTGTAGTGAACGGGAATTATATCGCTAACGCTCCCGACCGCAAGATTACAGATGCGCTGAAGATTGAGAATACGCCTATGCAGCATAGAATCATCGTATCGGTGAACAAGAAGGATCAGGATGCCCAGTGGGCCAAGGATCTGAAGGCTGCGTATGAATCCAAGGAGTTCGAGGCTTACATCCAGGGACAGGAGAAATATGCCGGGTTCATTCTGCCGGAGGCTTGGGCTAACAACTAATCTAATCAGGGAGTGAATGGAAGTGTCAAAAGGCAAGATTCATTTCATTGGCGGCGGGCAGATGGCGGAAGCGATCATCCGGGCCTGCCTGGCAGGCGGTACGCTGGCTGCCGGACAGATCAGTGTGTCAGATATTAATGAGGGCCGGCTTGGGCTTCTAAAAACCAAATATAACGTAGACACGGAGAGCGCACAGGAAGAGGCCCTCTCCGGCGCAGAGCTAATCGTTATTGCTGTTCGTCCACAGGATGATCTGACTGCACTTGGAGCCCTGATCCGGCAATCCGCCGCACCGTCTGCGGTCATTGTATCGATTGTGGCGGGGGTAACGATTGCCCAGCTCGGAGATTATTTCGGAGCCGAACGCCCGATTGTCCGCGTTATCCCGAACACCCTGACCGATACCGGTTACGGCTACAGCGGTGTAGCCCTGAATGCAGCCGCTTCACTGGAGCAGGTGGAAGCATTCCTGCTTGGCTTCGGCAAGGTGCAGGTTCTGGACGAGTCCTACATTGATATCTTCACCGGCTTCGGGGTAGCCGGACCGAACTACATCTATTATTTCATTGAGTCGTTCACGGATGCCGGAGTTCTTGCCGGATTGCCACGGGAGCAAGCCTGGAAGGTGGCGCTGGAGAATATGCTGGGAGCGGTAGCGATGCTACAGCAGACTGGACTGCATCCAAGACAACTGCTGGATATCAATAACTCGCCTGGCGGCGTCGGGATGCACGGCTTGTATGAGCTGAACAACAGTGATTTTGCTGCCGGATTGCAGCGGAGTGTACTGGCCGCAGTGAAGCGGACCACGGAACTGGGAGTGAAGAAGTAATGGCCGTGCTGAAATGGGATCACCTGGTACACTATGTGAATGATCTGGACCAGCCGGTGAAGCTCTTCGCGGAGCATGGCCTGACAGCCTTCCGGGGCGGATCGCATAAGGATTGGGGAACGTATAACGCCTTGAGCTATTTCGGGCTCACCTACCTGGAGTTCCTCGGGATCGAGAACCTGGAGCTGGCGCGTAGGACTAAGCATAACGTAGTTGTGCGGGATGCCGTTACCGTTCTGCCGGAGCACGAGGTCTTGAGTAGAGTGGTGCTGCGGACAGATGATATTGTGGCAGTAGAGGGTAAACTGAAGGCTGCGGGATTGGCACTGTCACCCATTATTGACGGCCGGCGTCTGGACAACCAAGGCCGGATCATCGAGTGGCGGATGATGACCATTGACGGCGACTTTCAGGGACTGGTCTATCCGTTCATTATCCAGTGGAGTCAGGCGGATGAGGAGCGGCTGGACAGCCTGAACGCTGCCGGAATCAATCAGCCCCATCCTGCCGGGAAGGTAGACATGGCGGGTGCAGTCTTCCGTGTCTCCGAGCCTGCCGCTGCCGCTAACCACTGGAGTGAGCTGTTCGGTCTTCCAGTGAGCGGGCCTGCGGACGGTTTGGACGGCAGCTACAGTCTTAAGGCAGGAGATCAGCAGACCTTCAATTTCGTGCAGGGCACGGAGAACCAGTTCAGCCGGGTCATTCTCCGGACCGATTCCCCTCAGCTTAAGGGACAGACGCTGACTGTGGGTGAAGGAGAATATGTATTTGAATAGACGCGTGAGCGCGTAAGGGACAGGCTCGTTACCGCAGTTTGCGGTGGCAGGCCTGTCCTTTTTGTGGTAAAGTTTTACACTAATATGGGGAAATCTGAAGGAGGCCGCAGAAATATGGAATTTGAGACCAGACGTCTGATCATCAGGGAATTCATCGAGGAAGACATGGTGCAGGTGCATGAGTATGCTTCTGACCCGGCAGTGGTAACGCATTCGATCTGGGGGCCGAATTCATTGGAGGATACCCGCGACTATATCCGCCATACGCTGGAATTGCAGCAGGAGGAGCCGCGCCAGGGATTCGAATATGCGGTTATCCTGAAGGAGAACGGGCTGCTGATCGGCGGCTGCGGCCTGCATATTACCGGAACAGGGCAGGGAGAAATCGGCTATTGCTACAACAGGCTGTACTGGGGACAGGGTTATGCTACTGAGGCTGCTGCCGCACTGCTGGACTTGGGCTTTCATAAGCTGGAGCTTCACCGGATCTATGCGACTTGCCGCCCGGAGAATATCGGTTCAGCCCGGGTGATGCAGAAGCTTGGTATGACATACGAAGGGCATCTGCGGGGACATATGTATCATAAAGAGAAGTGGATGGACTCCTATCAATATTCGATTCTGGAGGATGAGTATAAGGCGCTGCATCCGCGTGCCGGGTTGTAGGGTTCAAGGGTTGGACTGTAGCCCGCCAGTTAGGTTGCCCACTCGCTCTGATTGCATTTTCTACACTAGATTTCACTTTATTTCACCTTAAAATGCATGCTGCTGTATTTCATACATTTGATTTTTGGATTATGGTTTGATAATGCCTATTTGCTGAGATTCTGCTGTACGAAGTGCAATAGTTTGTCTTTTTGGATGAATTTTAGCGGTATCTATTGTAGGAAATACAATTAGAACAAGAAATACAGAGTAAATCTAGCAAAAAGAAGAGATGATCAGCCGCCAAGCCAATGGCTATAAAATAGCGGCTCGGCCCCCGCACACAGCAAAGAGCGCACTGCCGCAGGCAGGCGCTCTCTTTGCTGTTATTTAAGGGATAACTGCTATGGTGCGGTTACAGCGGCATCCCCGCCACTTCATTAATCTTCGCCGCTTCTTCAGGATCGGCGGCAATCAGCTTCTGATAGACCGCCTGATCCTGGGCGCTCTGCATCCGCTGCTGAACTGCCAGCAACCACCGGGCAAGCTCGCGGTTAACAGGATTGCTGTAGTCCTCACTTAGGCCTTGCTTCAGTGTGGCTTCTGCGGCCTGCATGTCTTGGGACATATACTGGATCTTTCCGGTGTTCAGGAGCATATCCGGTGTGATGGTGACGCCCTGCTGCTGCGCATCCCGGTCTGCAGCCGCGTGGGCATAAGCGTCCAGCCCGGTTTTGAAATACCGGTTCTTACCCAGTGTCTCTTGATCCCCCAGATCATTATTCCCCAGGGAATAGGCCTCCTGTGCCCGCTTCAATGCTGCGGCTCCCAGCTCCTGGGACCGGCCTATGACTGCGCTGTACCATTCTGTAGTCCACAGGCGTCCAGCGTCCGTCAGGTCCTCATATCCATTGATGAAGCCCTGCTTGATCGTTGTCAGTGCAGCTTCCTCATCACCTGTCATATGCTGGATTCGGCCTGCATTCAGGGCAGTAGTGGAGATAACGAAGAATTCCCGGCCCTGAAGCTGCTCGGGAGGGAGGCTCTTCAGGTGCTCTATACCATCGGTTATATGCTTATACACAGCTAATGCCGAATCGAAATACTTCTGTTGCCCTGATTCATCCTGCTTGGCGTAGGCCTGCAATCCAAGGAGGGAAGCACGGCTGATTAATTGGTCGTACCAGTTAATGTCCCACATGAACTTGTCCGCATTGTCCAGATAGACATGATAGGCCTCATCACTCTGGCCCTTCAGGTCATAATAGCCTGCGAGCTGGGTCAGCAGCTCTTTGTTATACGGCTCATCCTTCAGCGCGAGGGTCAAAACCGCATAGGCCTCGTCCAGGAACTGCTCATTCTTGGTCTGCTCATACACCTTCTGATCCAGCAGAGACAGATAAGTGGCGGATTCCGGGTGATTCGGACGGGTTTTGAGTGCTTTTACCAAAGGAGCTTTGATCTCCTCATAGGACTGGCTCACTTGGATCAGCTTCTTGGCTGCATAAGCTTCAGAGCTTGAACTGATGTACCCGAGAGACAGGAACAGCAGATATCCGGTGCCGATCCCCAGCAGTCCGTAATAGCCTGCCCTAACCCAGAGCTTGTTCCACTGAAGCCGGAGCGGCTTGCTCTCCATGGCAACAGCCATGCCCCCCAGAGACAGGAACACCAGGATACCCATAAACGCATAACTTAAGTTGAAATCCAGCAGGCTGTGGACCAGAATAGACAAGGCAATAATGAGGTAGAAGAAACCGTTATTGTAGTCGTCGTTCTCCCGTTTCACGTACCCTCGGATGTATTTGCTGAAAATAAACAGAATAAAGCCCATGAACACAAGGAAACCGACGATTCCCACTTCGATCAGATATTGCAGAAAAAAGTTATGAACCTGGCGGCTCAGGTAAGGGTTGTTCTGATAATGCTCATAGAGCGATGCCCAGCCCCCGCCTCCCGTTCCTAATACCGGATAATCCTTGACTACTTTCATTGCATCTTTGTAAAAGGTAAAACGTTCAAGGACACTGTGCTGCCTGAAGTTGATATTCTCCAGCCGTGTCCCGATATTCGCCGGCAGCACATTGCGAGCACTGGTGCCGATGAATAAGAAGGCGATCGCCGCGACGCCAGCCACAGACACCAGGGGAAGCCACACTCCGCTCCAGCGGCGTGATTCCGTGCTGCCCAGCTTACGGCTTAGCCAAGGGGCCAAGTAACGCTGGACAACGAGGGAGAGAGCGCCTGTACAGGCCGATGCTCCCAGCAGGTAGCCCCAGCCCTTCAGGGCTGCCGAAGAGGTGAATGCCGAGTTCAGCTCCAGACCCAGGCTGGTGACGGGATTCGTAATCAGCAGGGATAACACGCCGGCAATAGCAAGATGCAGGGTCCAGAGAATCTGCTGCACCGGCTTCAGGAAGAGCAGCAGGAGAATGAATACCACCGGCAGTAGGACCAGTCCGCCGCGGGATAAGGTGAGAAGCAGGGAGACTATTATTGGAACCAGCATGAAGCCGTGCATCAGCTGCCCAGTCCATTTGCGGGAGCGGATCAGCGCGAATACGGCCACGAACAGAAACGCCATCAGGAAGGCTGCATATGTATTGGCATACTGAAAAATGGAAGTCAGGCGAAGCCCGTTCGAGTCGGTCATCACTGCGTCGCCGTACCTGCCCCCAACCACAGTGGGTGAGAACCAGCCTACAAGACTGCCGGCAAGCTTCCAGCTCCCGAGCCAGTTCAATAGACCGAAGCCGACGATCAGATATGCTATGGTGAGTACACCTAGCTGGATGGTGTAATTCAGCCGCTTCTGCCGGAGCAGATACATACTGGTAATGAAAATTGCGGCATAGGTAAATTGGGTGAACAGCATATTCATTGCCATATAATGTGAAGCGGCACCCAGCAGTGACAGAGCGTAGGTCAGGGGAAGCAGAAGGGCGGCTGCGGTGAGCAGATCACGCTGTCCCTCCAGCCTGAACGCTTTGAAATACAGGATCGCACAGGCCAGCAGGAGCAGGCCGCTCAGCAATGCAGCTACATAAATGGGCTTCTCAAATTCTGATCTCATCCCGTTGAATAGTCCAACCTGAAAGGGTGCCCAGCCCAGGAACAGGATGAATGCAATGCAGAGCGCCCAAGCTGCTCCCGGGCTTTTCTCGATAACCTTGGATGAAGAAGCTTGCTTGCCGTATACAGGTTTAGACACGATAGAATCTCCTTTTTCAAAATATTGGGTCTTCCAATTTATTGCACATACATATTACGGATATAAAGTGAAAAAGTTGTTGTCTGAACGGAAATTTCAAAGATTGGAGTGTCTTGCAGGAGGGAGAGAGAGCAAAAAGGTGGGGAATAGGCCGGAACCTGCTCAGCGAATGAAGCAGTCTGTCTGCACAGGCCAGCCTGCCGCAGTTTTCATAGAATAATGTAACGGGGCGAATCTATGAATCATTTGAATGGACGCTTAAGAGTTCCGCCCGAAGGCAGCAGTGGAGACAGGAGTTAGGCGATACGCTTCCTGGGCCACTGCTCGGGAACAAGCTTCAGACGGCGAGAATGAATTTCAGGTTAATCATGAATACGATCAGGGCGGAGGCCCCCAGGGAAAAGGCGATGCAGCCGGCACCGAGCAGTCTGCGCCGGTCTTTGATGAATTTGAAGCCAAGCGCACAGACGAGTATCGTCGTTCCTGCCAGTACAACAGACATGCCGATCATCGCAAACCAATACAGGATTTCAAAAAACTCTGCCATTAGGAAACCCTCCCTTTCAGGCAATAATACAACGTATTTTAGTGATTTTCCAGTCAAATGAATCAGGGACATAAGGCCCCGCAGCCATATGCCCTTTTTTGCTGTGGACTGCTATACCACGGACAATCATACAGGAGGGCACGGCCTTTCGTGAGTAATCTATAGGGTAGGCTGGGAATGCGAAAGGAGAGGGCAAATAATGGCGGGGAGAGAACTGGCAAGCAAGCTGCTGAAGACGGCGGCGCTGCTTAGCGATTCACGGGTTGCCGGTTACATTCCGAGAACGCGGGAATATAGTGCTGCCGGATTGTCCGCGATGCTTGGAAGCTACGGTAATGTTGTCATCAAGCCGGTTGTAGGCGGAGGAGGATATGGTGTCATCAAGGTGTTCCGGGATCATAGGGGGTACGGCTTCACGTATATGCAGAACACACGTATCTATGGAGACTTCACTTCCATGCGCCAGGCACTGGACAGATTCAAGGTGAAACGGAAATATTTGATTCAGCAGGGGATCTCCCTTGCACGGATCTCCGGGCGCCCGATTGATTACCGGGTCAAGGTGGTGAAGGTCGGCGATCACTGGGAGTTCCGCTCTATGGTAGGGAGAGTAGCCCGGCCGGGATTGTTCGTTACGAATCTCTGCAAAGGGGGTACAATGCTTAGCTGCCGTCAGGGACTGCGAAGATCACTGCCGAGAGTGGGGACGTCTTCCAAGAAGGCGGAGATGCGCAGGCTGACTATAGTCTGTATCGAGCTGCTGGAGCGTCATTTTCCTGGGATCGGTGAACTGGGCTTCGATTATGCCGTGGATCATCGGGGGAAGATTTGGATTTTGGAAGTAAATACAAGACCAAAATGATTAATAAAATTTTTATATTTGACGATAAATATAGTAATAGGCTAATATTGCGTTTAGTTGTTTGAAATCCGAGGTAATACAACAAGAAATATCCCAGCCAATTATGAACATTCTAAAAAAGTTTTTTTGTGGAGATGTCAGGTTTCAGCCCTGTGTATAACTGTTATCCCCATAGTCCACTGCGGAATTCCTGACAATATAACCCTTACTAACATATTATACACAGGATCTCCACAGCAGCTTGTGGATAATGAGAACGCTTGTTCGAAAAATGATAGTTTGCTATGATAGATTCAGATCCAAATAAAGGAAAGGTAGGTGAACGTTATGGTTGAATTGTCGGATGAGATGCTGCTGGACTCCTATCACAGAGCTATAGAGCTGCATTTAGAGCATGATTTCATCGCCCTGCTTCTCGCTGAAATTCGCAAACGGAACTTACACTCTCCAGTCCATGCGGTTCTTCATTAAAGATCAGAGCACATTTCTGCAGCATTGGAATTAATTAAACCGCAAGCACCAAGAAATAGGGTATCTTTTCAAGTTGAGGTGGAATCAACCTGAAAGGATACCCTTTTATTATCAATAAGCGATAAATTCTAGAGCTTAAGATTGCTGCTGTGTCCGGGAGACAGCTTCGCTTCCGGATCAATATACACCTTGGCATTATTGATGGCAGTAGGCGCTTCTCCGAATCCGACAGCAATCAGCTTCAGCTTGCCCGGATAGGTGGTAATATCGCCAGCGGAGAAGATTCCCGGGATGCTGGTCTCCATGCGGGAGTCAACCACAATAGAGTTGCCTTCGATCTCGATTCCCCACTCGGCAATCGGTCCCAGGGAGGAGACAAAGCCGAAATTGACAATAACGCTGTCTACTTCGATTTCCTGAGTTTCCTTGGTCTTGATATGGGACAAGGTGACCTTGGTAATGAATTCTTCACCGTGCAGCCCGGTAATCTCGGATGGCGTAATAACGTTCACCTTGGAATTCATCAGATTCTCTACACTATGCTCATGCGCACGGAATTTATCCCGTCTGTGAATCAGTGTGACCTGCTCGGCAATGGGCTCCAGCATAAGCGCCCAGTCCACGGCAGAATCGCCACCGCCGCTGATCAGCACCTTCTTATCCTTATAAGCATTCAGATCGCTGACGAAATAATGCAGGTTGGCTTTCTCGAAGCGCTGTGCATCAGGGACCTCCAGACGACGCGGTTCAAATGCGCCTACACCTGCGGTGATGATGATGGCTCTGGTGTGATATTCAGCTTTGTCGGTGGTGACGATGAAGTGGCGCTCCTCCTGTTTCACAACCGATACGACTTTCTCCTCCAGACGGATATCGGACTGGAACAGCTCCATCTGCCGGGAAAGGTTATCCACCAGTTCCTGTGCGGTGACCTTAGGGAAGCCTGCGACATCATAAATATATTTCTCAGGATACAGAGCAGCAAGCTGCCCTCCAAGTTGGGGCATACTCTCAATAAGGGTTACTGAAGCTTGACGCATACCGCCGTAAAATGCGGCAAACATACCGGCTGGTCCCCCGCCTATAATTAGCATATCGCTCATAGGAACGGTTTGCTCTATTGTCATGAAATACTACACCTCCGAGTTGATAGTTTCAAAATGCCATACAAGCGTACCTACTCATTATAAACATAGTGACACCTGCCTGCAAAGGCCTTGATTTTAATGAAAAAGTGTGACATTTTGTTGTATGATTATATTTGATTAAAACGATACTAAGGTTTACAATGGATATGGTTATTTTAGAAATCCTTTAAGTTTTATTGGAAATTCTTCTGAATTTAAGTGTATAAATTCACAAAAGAAACCTGATTTTTTAACAAAAAATAACACATAGACAGATTCACCTGTTGGAAGGAGCCGGAACATGAGCAGTATTCCCAAAATCGTTATTTTAGGCGCGGGATATGGAGGAATTTTGACCGCCCAGAGGCTACAGAAAGCTTTGAATTATAATGAAGCCGATGTAACCCTGGTTAACCGCCATGAATATCACTATTTCACGACCCATCTGCATATGCCTGCAGCGGGCACGGACAGCATCGAGCATACACGCGTATCTATCTCCAAATTAATCGATGAGTTCAAGATCGATCTTGTCAAATCCTCGGTGCAGGAGATTCGCACTCAGCAGAAGAAGGTTATTCTGGAGGATGGAACGCTCTCGTATGATTACCTCGTGATTGCCCTTGGCGGTGAGCCTGAAACGTTCGGGATTCCGGGACTCGACAAATATGCGCTGACCATCCGCAGCATCAACTCTGTGCGGCTGATCCGGGAGCATATCCAGTACCAGTTCGCCAAATACAAGAATGAGAATAATGCACAGGAGCATATCAACTTCGTCATTGGCGGTGCGGGCTTCAGCGGGATTGAATTTGTAGCGGAGCTGGCTGACCGGATTCCTGCACTATGCAAAGAATTTGATGTCGATCCAAGCATGGTCAACATCTATAATATAGAAGCTGCGCCTACGGCGCTGCCGGGGTTCGCGCCGGAGCTGGTTGAGCATGCCATGACCGTACTCACCAAGAAGGGTGTAACCTTCAAAATGGGCGTAGCGATCAAGGAATGCCTGCCTGGCGGCGTGATTCTGGCCACAGGTGAAGAGATCAAAGCCTCCACAATCGTATGGACCGGCGGGATCCGCGGGAACCGTCTAATCGAAGCTGCCGGATTCGAAGCTATGCGCGGACGGGTGAAGGTAGACGAATATCTGCGGGCTCCGGGACATGAGAACATCTTCATCATTGGTGACGGCTCCCTTATGATTAATCCGGAAGGACGTCCGTACCCTCCGACGGCACAGATTGCTATGCAGCAGGGAGAGTGCTGTGCACATAATCTCGTAGCGGCCATCCGCAGCCAGCAGCCGAAGAAGTTCGCCTTCAGCAACAAGGGGACCGTAGCTTCGCTGGGCAAGGGCCAGGGAATTGCTGTAGTAGGCGACAAGACATATAAGGGCTGGACCGCAGCGCAATTGAAGAAGGTAGTCGATATGCGCTACCTGCTCATCATCGGCGGTATTCCGCTCGTGCTCAAAAAAGGAAGATTCCTCTAAGATGCGTCACTGCAGCGTACAAGTTCGCGGACTATTGACGCGTGAGGAGCTGGACCGCTATAACGCTCTGATTGAGGTAGGCTCTTATCTGGAGGATCAGACGCGGTATGATCTGGCCTACAATATCCAGAAAGAAATCGACATTCTCATTCTCCCGGCCATTGAGCGCCTGAAGGATAAGGGCCGCGCACGTGACCGGGCGACGGCTGAATATCTGGAGAGCCTGCGGGATGAGGATGAAGCGGACGAGGACGATAAGGAACCTTCGGTATAAGTGGAGGTAGAAAAGACGTACAATGCAAAGAGAGCCGTGTTGCAAGCGCGGCTCTCGGGTGCAATAGCCGCTTTTAAGGGCGGTAGGCCTCGGACAAACAGGATACGACAAATAGACCGCATACCTTTGCTAGAGGGGGGCGGTCTATTTGCGTTTATGCTGTTACAGCTTAAGCATCTCTTCAAACGATTCCTCGGTCAGCAGATTGCCGACATAGAAGGGGCCGAACTCGCCGTAGCGGGCACTGACTTCATCGAAGCGCATCTCGTAGACGAGCTTCTTGAACTGCAACGCGTCCTCGGCGAACAGAGTTACTCCCCATTCCCAGTCATCGAATCCCACGGAGCCGGTGATGATCTGCTTCACCTTGCCGGCGTAGCCGCGGCCGATCAGGCCATGCGAATGCATTAATTCACGGCGTTTGTCCATATCGAGCATATACCAGTTGTCGGCAAGCTCGCGCTTCTTGTTCATCGGGTAGAAGCAGATATGCTTCATTTGCGGCAGAACAGGCTTCAGCCGGGCGGCCACATGCGGATTCAGCATCGGATCGCTGCCGTCTCCGGCGCTTCCTCCTGCGGCATAGTTGCTGAGCTCAACGATACTGACATAGGAATAGGCTTTGGTCGTATATTGGGCAAAGGCAATCTTGTTAAAAGCGGTCTCCAGCGCATTCAGCGCCTCCAGACTCTCACGCAGAAACATCATCACGAAATCAGCCTTCTGGCCAACGATGGAATAGGCGGCAGAGCTGCCCTCCTTCGCTTCCTCGACAGGTCCCCACTCCTGCATGAAGGCATGCAGCTCCTCCAGGGCAACTGCCCGTTCTTCGTCATCGGCTGCCGTCCAGGCTGTCCAGTTCAGCGAGCGGAAGTCATGCAGCGCATACCAGCCTTCCAGTGTCAAAGCGGCTTCGTTCAAGTTGTTCACTCCTTATAAGTTATCGGGTGTATTTTCCTTCGCGTAAAATCTTCTCTGTTCGCATACGTTAAATATGTATGAACATAGGTCGGGTGCTATTTGCATTGTAGCGCAGCGGGCGGTAGAGAGCAAACGCTGAGGCCCCCATTCAGGCTTATCCCGGTATTCCGCGCGATAATGTTCATTGCTTCGCTACATTTTTTCTAGTAAACTTACTATTATATAAGCTTGGGTGTGCGGTTCTTTATAGAGAGAGGGGATGGCGGTACGATGGGATTTATTCCGGTGTTTGTTCTGGCCGTTTTATTCTTTGTGATGATGTTCGGCATTGGCTTCATTCTTAATATGCTAATGAAGACCACCTGGTTTCCCGCCTATCTCTTCGTTATTGTCATTCTGCCGGTGGTGGTCTACTCCATCTGGGACCGGAGCGCGATGTCCTTATGGGAGCACCTCTCTACCTTCCACATCGTGGATTATCTTACCGGCATAGCCGGTCTTGCCGGAGCGGTGCTGAGCGGCTGGACCATTCAGAAGCTGCGGCTGGGCGGATACAAAATGTTCTAAGCGCCGCCTGAAGGGCAGTACAGCAAGAAACGGCTAATCTCCTACCGGGGAGAAGCCGTTTTTTCTTGCTTTTTCCGCCAGAAGAGCCAAGGATTCCTCTTTATTTTACATTTCCGGCCGGGTGTTTTGTGATAGAATAGAAATCTATATGATTTCGTATATCGTATAGAAGAGGGGGAGGTATCCGCAGATGCGTATGAGCAACCTGCATCATTTCACTGAACATCATCGGTACTGCGTTTCCCGCGAATTCGGTCTAAGCCATCTGGACGGACGGATGCTGGGCTCTGTCTATCAGCCGATGGTAGGCGCATTCGCCATCAGCCTGTACAGATTGCTGTTCGAGCATATTCCGGCTGAATCTATCGGTTATTCCGGGGTGGAGCAGCAGCGCAGGCTCTTTATGACGCTGGGCGTTGAACCCAACGAGAAGGGCCGTAAATATATGGTAGACCAGGCTTCCCGGCTGGAAGCGGTGGGACTGCTGCAGACCTGCCGGCTGTATGCCGCGGAGAACGATGATTATATGTACGAGTACGAACTAATGCCGCCGCTGTCGCCGGCTGATTTTTTTGCAACCCAGCATTTGACGCTGCTGCTCCGGGATAAGATCGGCAAGTTCGCCGTGTTGTCGCTGCGCGAGCAGTTCTGGCACCGGGAACCGGAGGAATGGAGCGGGCGGTCGATGGGAAAAGAGAATATTTCACTGCCCTTTTATGATATTTTTGAGCTGAACACCCATGTGATCGACTATGAGCTGGAGCAGGCTCTGGCCGAGGTAGCTTCTGTGCGTCAGCCCGGCACCAATCAAGAGGCGGATTCGAATATAGCCTACAGCGATATTATCCTGCGCTTCCCGCGTGAATCGGTGAACCGTGCGCATGTGGAGAAGCTGCGTTTTGACCATAATCAGATGGGCGTCATTAATTATGTGGCCCGCAAATACGAGCTTGGCCCGCAGGATGTGTGCCGTCTGCTGGATGAGGACGATGTCTTCACGCCGGACGGAGA
The DNA here is from genome assembly GCF_037963835.1 of Paenibacillus sp. FSL H8-0332. NCBI lineage: Bacteria > Bacillati > Bacillota > Bacilli > Caryophanales > Paenibacillaceae > Paenibacillus > Paenibacillus sp. FSL H8-0332. The sequence continues at coordinate 5,859,415 of NZ_CP150145.1, read as the reverse complement.
GGTGATTCTGGATACGCTGCAATACAAGGCGAGCCAGCATTTCCGCCAGGATCTGAAGCGCCAGGAGAAAAGAGAGATCGCCGCGGCCAAGGTGGTATCGCTGCGTTCTGCCGCTGACGAGAGTGATCCTTCCGGCGCGCCGGTGGAACAATCGGTCGAAATGGAATTTTATGTAGAAGTGCCTCCGCAATTTCTGTCCAAATGCGACATTCACCAATATAATATGATGCTGCGCAACGAGCCTTATACACGGCTGCTGCAGACATTTTTCCCCGGGGCAGTTCCGGGACAGCTCATGGATATCTTTGAGAAGATTGATTTGAACTATAAGCTGAACGGCGAAGTGATCAATGTACTGATCCATTATCTGATGACGATGGTGGCTTCCGGCGGCGATCAGCGGATGAACCGCAACTTCGTGGAGGCGATTGCCTCCAATATGCTGGTCAAGCAGGTGAATACTTACGAGAAGGCCGTGCGCTATATCCGCGACCAGTCGAAGGTGAAGGGCAAGGGGGCGGCTTCCGCCTCCTCCGGTACAGGCACCCCGGGAACCCGCCAGCGTTCGTATACGAAGAGCGGTGGCCGTTCCGGCAAGCAGGAGATTCCGATTGTGCTTGATGACGGCAGTGCCGGAACCGTATCGGAAGAAGAATTCGCGGCGATGATGAAGAAAGCGGCCGAGATTAAGGCCAGCAAGAAAAAAGGCGTTCTGAGAACGCCCTGAAGAAAGTGAGGTGCAGCGATGGAGTCCATGGGCGAAGTGCTGCGTTCGATGAATAACCCTGCTCTGCGCCAGCGCTCCCGTGACCTGGAGCAGACCCTGCTGAACCATCCCCTGGTCAAGGAGCTTCAGGCTGAGCATCCCGAGCTGGAGGAGTCCCGGCTGCGGCTGCATTTGAGCCGGTTATACCAGTATGTTGAGGAGGACCGGCATTGTAAGAACTGCCCCGGCCTGGCGAATTGCCCGAATGATTTCCAGGGGCATTACAGCAAGCTTACGGTGGAGACGGTGAATGGTGTAACAGACCTCTATGAACGCAAGACGCCGTGCAAGCTCAAGATTGCGCAGGACAATCAGGATAATGTCCGCAAGCGGATTCGCAGCTTCTATGTGGATGAGCGGGTACTGAACGGCGGATATGATGAGATGGATATTATGGGCAAGGACCCCCGGCGGGCCTCAGCCGTGAACAAGATATTTGACTATATAGCAACAGTACGTGCAGAGGGCCTGACTTCGCGGGGCATTTATCTGCAGGGCAGCTTCGGTACGGGCAAAACCTTCCTGATGTGCTATCTGCTCCATGAGCTTGCCATCTCGGGCTACAGTGGCGTGATTGTTTATATGCCGGATTTCATCGAGGAACTGAAGCTGATTATGATGGACAACCAGAAGCTGAAGGAAATGGTCGATACGATGAAGAATTGCGATCTGCTCATCTTCGACGACATCGGAGCCGAGAATCTCAATCCCTGGGCGCGTGACCATGTGCTCGGAGCGATCCTGAACTACCGGATGAACCGCAAGCCGACCTTCTACACCTCAAATTATCCGCTGGACGGGCTGGAGAAGCATCTCAGCATCACCAGCAAGGACGGCGAAGAGGTCTACAAGGGCCAGCGGCTGATGGACCGGATCGCCCCGTTCGTGGACGTCATTCCCCTGCATGGGGAGAACCAGCGTGGCAGTGCCAGAGGCTAAGGGGTACAGTAGCAGCATTAAGCATATTGCAAGGTAAGTTACTTTCAACGCAAAAAGGGACCCCGCCATCATCTGGCCGGGGTCCCTTTTCGCTATGCTTAGATTTAGTTGGCGCTGAATTTCCACCAATTCATATTGAACAAATACCCGCTGCCGCCTGTGAATTTCAGATAGAGGTCATGGGTCCCGCTTGCTCCGCTGACCATGCAGGTCTTGGTCACCCAGCTCTGCCAGCCCCCGGTATTCTGGACCGCACAGGTGCCGACCAGTGTTCCAGTCGGACTGTCCAGCCGCAGCTCAATATTGCCGCCGCTGCCTGCCGATGCTACCCGTGCTTCGAAGGCTGCAGCTCCGGCGCCGAAGTTCACATTTTTGATTTTGAGATAATCGCCATGATCGATGAAGCCGACATTCATTCCCCCGTCCGTATCCGAGGTGGTCTCGGTCTCTACCCCGGCTGCCCATGCGCTGGTTTCGGCCTGTGTTCTGACATAGGGATTGAGCGTGGCGATGGGCTGCGGTCCGGCGGTTGTCATGTTGATGATCGGGAAGCTCCCGTCCGCGTTGTAGGTGAATTGCTCTACCGCCACCGACCGGGTGAAGCCGCCTCCTCCAGGCAGCGCGCCATTGTGATAAAAGAAATAGGAGCGCCCTTTGAAATCGATGATGCCCGGGTGATTCGTGAAGCTGCCGCCCTGCGTGGGCATGATAATTCCCCGGTACTTCCACGGGCCGGTAGGCGAAGAGCTGGTGGAGTAGGCGATATTCTCGGGAATGCCGCTTGCGCCGTAGACCATGTAGTATAAGCTGCCGCGTTTGTAGAACCAGGGTCCTTCTTCGTAGAGGGTAGGTCTGTCAGCATTGCCGTTTCGCACACCGAAGCTCTCTGTGGTCATAGGCACTTGAACAATACCTGTACTCTGGTTGTATGAGATCATATCCGGGTTCAGCTTCACATATTTCAGCGTCGGGTTCCCCCAGTAGAGGTAGGCCTGGCCGTCACTGTCTACATATACTGTCGGATCAATATCGCCCCAGCTGCTGGAGACAAGCGGTTTGCCGATGGCGTCCACGAACGGGCCGGTCGGGCTGTTCGAGACAGCGACTCCGATGGCGGGCCGACCAAGCGAAGTGCTTTTTGCCGTGACATAAAAGTAGAATTTGCCGTTGCGCTCAATGACCTGGCTGGCCCAAGCTTCTCCGCTCGACCAACTGAAAGCCTTGTAGGATAACGGTGACCCGTGATCTGTCCAGTTCGCCATGTCCTTGGAAGAGTAGACCCTCCAATCATTCATCGTATAGTAGGTCGAGTTGTCTTCGTCATGTCCGGTGTACAGGTAAACCGTGTCATTGTATACAAGCGGGGCCGGGTCTGCCGTATAGAGGGTCTGCACAACAGGGTTGTCGGCGAACGATACCGGGGAATATAGCGCCGATGCCAACAAGCCTGCGACAGCAAGGCTGACAAGCTTTTTCATTCTTCCTTCCTCCTTCATTTATTAGATAAAAGCGCTTTCGCATACAGAGTAACACGGCTTCTGCGAAACAAAAATGTGTTTTCTTTTTATGAAATTGTAAATTTATGTTATTCTCAGCAATTCCCGCTGGAGCGCAAAATGAACGCAAAAAAAACCCGGCATCCTGCCCATGCCTGGGCGAAGAATACCGGACACTGCAACTACGCAGCTATTCAGACAAAAACTTGATGATCACCATTCCGAAAAAGACCACGGTCATGAAGCCGGTCATTCCGAAGAAACCGGCCAGCAGATCACCGAGATCATTGCGGGGCTCCTCATTGATATGCTCCCGCGGGTCACGGACCTGTGCGTTGACATTGACGTCCATTCGCTTCTTCCTCCTTGCTGTTGCATGACTGCATGAAGTGGGTTACAGTTATACATGTGAGAGAAGTCATTGACAATTAATGCGCTTTCTTCAAGTATACGAAGATGCAGGGAAGATGTAAAGATAGAAGGGTGATTTTATGATACATATAAGACCTATGGAACCGCAGGAATATGATTTTCTTATGGATATGCATTACGAGTCCATTCATATTGAACAAGGGAAGCCTCCCAGAAGTGAGCTGCTGAATTCTCCGGGGATTGCGAAGTACAACGAACATTGGGGGAGACAAGGTGACAGGGCGGTAATCGCACTGGTGGACAATCAGCCCGCAGGTGCTGCCTGGTACAGGCTATTTGACGAGACGAACCAGGGCTACGGATTTGTGGATGCGCAGACGCCGGAATTAGGCGTTGCTATTCGGTCTGACTACAGGCAGCAGGGATTGGGAATCAGGCTTATGGAGGGCATCATACAGCAAGCTTTATCCGATGGATACCCGTCACTTTCGCTCAGTGTTGATTCGGAGAATCAGGCGGCCGTCCGGTTATATAACAAGCTCGGCTTCGAGTATGTCGGGACAGCCGGTACCTCATGGACTATGAAGCTGAATCTCAGGGACAAAGTCTAAATCGTTAAAAGACAAATTAATTTTATGCAATATAATTTCTCGAAATATATAACAAATGCATTGTATTTATGTTATACTGGGGATGTGTCGGTAAATGATAATTTGGTTATCATATTACATGAAGCATTTTATCCCGCTATGATCTCGGAGTAAATTCTGCGGACTTGGCTCAGGCTAATAGAAGCGGAAGTTATTTCGTACAGCTTAAGCTCAACAAAACTTTTTGAGGAGGAACAATATCATGGCTATCGTAAACGTGTCTGACCAATCCTTCGTGAACGAAGTGGAAGGTCAAGGTACTGTAGTAGTAGATTTCTGGGCACCTTGGTGCGGCCCTTGCAAAATGCTTGCCCCTATTCTCGAGGAATTGTCCACCGAGCTGGGTGACGATGTGAAGATCGCTAAATTGAATGTAGATGAGAATCCTGAGACAGCTTCCCGTTTTGGAGTAATGAGTATTCCTACTCTGATCTTCTTCAAAGACGGTCAGCCTGTGGACAAAGTCGTAGGACTGAACTCCAAGGATTCCCTTAAGAATATCGTTGCCAAACATCAATAATTGATTATAACCTGCTGTAACCGGGGCCTGCGGCCCCTTCACACAAAGCGCCTTCGGTCTACCGAAGGCGCTTTGTGTGTCCAATACAAACGGATGTTCTATATTTAGGCTTGAATCTGTAGTACATTCTATTCTACACTTACCTTATAACGCTGTAGTAACAGGTGGGGGAGAACTTATGGATTATATGGATAATATCCGCAACAAGCTTGCGCTGCTGCCCGATCTGCCCGGCTGCTACCTGATGAAGAATCAAGAGGGTACGATTATATATGTGGGCAAGGCCAAGGTGCTGAAGAACCGCGTGCGTTCTTATTTCACCGGCAGCCATAACGGGAAGACGCAGCGGCTGGTCGCCAATATTGTGGATTTCGAATATATCGTGACGTCGAGCAATATGGAAGCACTCATTCTGGAGTGCAATCTGATCAAGAAGCATATGCCGCGCTACAACGTGCTGCTGAAGGATGACAAGACCTTTCCTTATCTGAAAATCACCAACGAAGCTCATCCGCGCCTGGAGGTTACCCGCCGGGTGCTGAAAGATAAAGCTAAATATTTCGGCCCGTATCCGAACAGCTACGCGGCTCAGCAGACCAAGAAGCTGCTGGACCGGATGTATCCGCTGCGCAAATGCGGGGTAATGCCGAAGGAGGTCTGCCTGTACTATCACATGGGCCAATGCCTGGCGCCGTGCGAGAAGGAAGTGCCGAAGTCTGCTTATGAGGAGATCATCCAGAACATTTCGTCGTTCCTCGGCGGAGGGCATGATGCGGTGAGGAAGGATCTGCAGAAGAAGATGCAGGAGGCGGCCGAGGAGCTGTATTTCGAGCGGGCCAAGGAGCTGCGCGACCAGATTCAGCACATCGATGCCGTGATGGAGAAGCAGAAGATCAATACGGCTGATACCAAGGACCGTGACGTCTTTGGTTATGCGGTGGATAAGGGCTGGATGTGTGTGCAGATTCTGTATATGCGGCAGGGTAAAATGATTCAGCGCCACTCGTCGGCTTTTCCGTTCTACGGGGAAGCGTACAGTGACTTCATGTCTTATGTGACGCAGTATTACAGCGACAATCCCGCGCTGCCGCAGGAGATCCTGCTGCCGGATATGGCAAGTGCCGGAATGCTTCCGCCGGAAGCAGATAGCGCCGCTGGTCAGGGAAGCGGCGGACCGGAGGCTGGGGGAATGCCGAGCGGACAGGCGCTGATGGCAGCCTTAGGCGCAGAGGATGAGTCGGAGGCCAGTGTGCAGACCGGTGAGACGGTCAGCGCAGGTGAGGCACTTGCGGCTGCTCTGGCAGCGGCTGATGACGCTGTGCAGGGGCAGGAGGAGCAGGAGGAGCAGGAGGCGGTAGCCGAAGGGACCGTGGATGCGGCTGGAGGCGCAGCCGCCCTGCAGGAATGGCTGGGCATCAAGGTGCTGGTGCCGCAGCGCGGGCTGAAGAAGCAGATGATCGGCATGGCCTGCCAGAACAGCCGGGTCGCGTTGAATGAGAAATTCCGCCTGATTGAGCGGGATGAAGAGCGTACCTCCGGGGCGGCCAGCAGTCTGGGGCAGAGCCTGGGGCTGGACTCGCTGAACCGGATCGAAGCTTTTGATAACTCGAATATCCAGGGGGCCAATCCGGTCTCGGCCATGGTGGTCTTCATCGACGGCAAGCCTTCCCGCAAAGAGTACCGCAAGTATAAGGTCCGCACCGTACAAGGGCCGGATGATTATGAGACGATGCGCGAGGTGATCCGGCGGCGTTATGAACGGGTGCTGAAGGAGAATCTGCCGCAGCCGGATCTGATCGTAGTCGATGGAGGGAAGGGCCAGATCTCTTCGGCGATCGACATTCTGCAGAATGAGCTGGGGTTGTTCATTCCGGTCTGCGGTCTGGTCAAGGATGACAAGCACAGAACCGCCCAGCTGCTGGTGGGCGATTCCGCTGAGCCGGTCTCGCTTGCCAGAGACAGCCAGGAGTTCTACCTGCTGCAGCGTATCCAGGATGAGGTTCACCGGTTCGCCATTACGTTCCACCGGGAGCAGCGCGGCAAGTCGATGGTCACCTCGAAGCTGGATTCGATTCCGGGCATCGGGGATAAGCGCCGGAAGCTGCTGCTGAAGCATTTCGGCTCGCTCAAGAAGATCAAGGAAGCCTCCATTGAGGATTTCAAGGTGCTGTCCATCGGCGAGAAGCTGGCCGGCCAGATTCTGGAGGCGCTGAAGGACGAGGAGCCGTCAATCTAAAATAGATTTGAACGGTAACGGAACAGAAGCCGGCCCCATGTGGGCCGGCTTCTTTGGGTTTGGTCAGGAATGGAGGGTATCGTCAGAAATCCCGCTACATCCCCTTGAAGGTAGGCCAATGTGTGTGAAAAACCGAACAAAGTGGGCATGGCGGAGGCGCGTAGACCAAATGTAGGCGAAAAACCGAACACATTGGGAGTTGCGGAGGCGCGTGGACCAGATGTAGGCGAAAAACCGAACACAATGCGCATGGCGGGGGTGCGCGAGCCGAATGTGTGCGGAAAATCGAACACAATGCGCAAATGTGGTGAAGTTCCGTAATCTTTCGCTGCACAATTAGCTAAATCTTTATATTCTGCATAAATCGTCGCTTTTAACAATTGCAACCGGTTTCGGTAAGGGGTACGCTTATTATGAATCTATGAAAGCGCTTGTGTGAAAGGTGTGAACTTCCAGAACCAGGGTAAAGGGGCTGATGCAGACTCCGGGAAATGGACTCCGGAAAAAGTCAGGTTTACAGGCTGAAGAGCTGCAATCCAATCGTAAAGAGGAGGATAAAGGGAATGGTATATTCAAAATCTTTAAGACGCAAGAGGGGAATCAGCGGGACCGCTCTTATTCTAAGCATCGTCATGCTGCTGAGTCTCGTGCAGGTTCTTCCGCCCGGACGGGCATATGCCGCGGACTCTTATCTGCTCTCCACAGACCGGCCGGCGTATGCATCGGGCACGGAGGGCAATAATACCCCGGATCTGGCGGTGGACGGCAATACAGGTTCCCGGTGGAGCAGTTCATGGGGGACGGACCCGAACTGGATTTATGTGGATCTCGGGGCAACTGCAACGGTAGACCACGTTGTGCTCCGCTGGGAAGGGGCATACGCCAAAGCTTACAAAATCCAGGTATCCGCTGACGAATTGAACTGGAGTGATGTCTACTCCACAACTACGGGTGATGGCGGTGTGGATGAGCTCACGCTCAGTGGCACCGGCCGGTATGTCCGGGTATTTGCTACGGAGCGAAACCTGACGCAATACGGTATCTCCCTCTATGAGTTCGAGGTATATGGCACCGGCGGCGTTAATCCTCCTCCGGTGGTTCTGGGGCCGAATGTGGCCTTGAACAAGTCTGCGGCAGCTTCATCCTATCAGGTGGCCGACTATCTCCCTCCCGGCTCAACCCTGCCGGAACTAGCGGCGGACGGTAACCTGAGCACACGCTGGTCTTCCAACGCTACCGATAATGAATGGCTGAGCGTTGACCTTGGCAGTGTGCGCACGCTGGGCCGGATTATTATTAACTGGGAGGCCGCTGCCGGCCGGATCTATGATATTCAGGTCTCGAATAACGGCAGCTCATGGACTACGGTATACCGCGAGCTTCACGGCGACGGAGGCACACTTAATCTTCCCGTCTATGCCAGCGGCCGCTATCTGCGGATGAAGGGCATCAGCAGAGCCACCTCCTTCGGGTACTCGATCTTTGAATTCCAGGCCTATGATTATGTGGCAGGCGATCCCAAGCCGGTCTATAACATTCCGGCCCTGCCGGCGCTGACCACAGTGGCCGTAGGCCAGGGCAGCCATGCCGCGAATGACCTCTCGGTACCCCAGCCTAAATATCCGCTGTACAAATCGGATGCGCTGACTGCGCCGCTGCCTTCCAATGAATGGTGGCAGTCGATCATGATTAATCAGCTTGGTAACGGCATCGTTACTCTTCCGCTCAAATCGAAATATACCAAGCAGGGCCTAAGTATTCTGAACCCGGGTGCAGGCTACTTAAGCGCCGACGGCAAGGCGCAGGAAGCGGGGGGAAGCTCGGACCTGTTCCTGATGGCCGGCAACATTAATACTTCGGGGATGTCGAATCGGATTACCGGTTACGGCGACTGGTCGGCGACTGCGGTGTTAAGCGATGGCGCTGCGGAGAAGCTGAAGACAACGTTCGTCAAAGGCTCGCCTTACCTCTATTCGCAGTTCAGCGATCCGTCCAGTCCTGAAGTGTATCTGCCGGCCGGGGCCCGCTTCTTTAATGACAGCAATACTACGATTCTGGCTGCAGACGGCGACACCGTGACTGCAGACCATATCGGCATTGCGGTCACCAATTCCAACGGGGCGCCAACGCCTGAAATGGTAACCAGACACTATGGTCTGTATGCTCCGGCCGGTACAACCTTCAAGCGGGTGGGCGCCAAGCTCAAAATTCAGCTGGGAGGAGGCCAGAATTACCTGTCCCTGTCGGCTCTTCCGGCACCGTCCAATCTGAATTATTTCTACCAGCACGGCTATGCCTTCGTGATGGATACGAAGGTGGCCTATACCTTCAACGAGACGACCTCTGATGTCACGACCACCTTCAATGCGGTGACAGAACTCAAGCGTTCGGGCTTCCCGAATACCACGCTGATGGCACAGCTTCCCCACCAGTGGAAGGTGACCACAACACCGCTGACCGCCGTCTCCTTCCCGTCCATCCGCGGAACGATGAAGGTGACAGAGGGCAATTCGTTCGCCACTACGGATAAATTCCACGGCATTGTGCCGCAGTTCACCGAGCCGGGCGATTCTACCTATTCCCGTCAGGATCTGCTGAATTACCTGGCGCTGCTGGATACAGACACCGCCACCAATCTGATGCAGGCCGATGCGTACTGGCAGGGCAAGAAGCTGCATCCGCTGGCCATGGGTGTGCTGATCGCCGATCAGATCGGCAATGAGAGCTACAAGAATCTGTTCCTCTCCCGGATGAAGACGGTGCTTACAGACTGGTATACGTACACCTCGGGGGAAACCGATTATTATTTCGACTACAACTCTGACTGGGGAACACTGATCTATAAAAACAGCGAGTTCGGCGCGAACTCCGGCATCACGGACCATCATTTCACGTATGGCTATTATGTTTTTGCATCGGCCGTGCTCGCCACCTATGATACCGACTTCAGAAATAAATTCAGCGGAATGGTCGATGAGCTGATCCGGGATTATGCCAATCCGTCGAAGACAGACCCTAAGTACCCGTACTTCCGCAACTTCGACCCGTATGAAGGTCATTCCTGGGCCGGCGGGTATGCGGACAATGACAGCGGCAATAACCAGGAAGCAGCAGGGGAATCGCTGTTCGGCTGGGTCGGCCAATATATGTGGAGCACGCTGACCGGCAATACAGCCTTCCGCGATGCGTCCATTATGGGCTTCACGACGGAGCTTAGAGCAGTACAGCAGTACTGGTTCAACTACGACCAGGATAACTGGCTGCCGGGCTATACGCATAAAACGGTGGGCCAGATTTACGGAAGCTCGAATTTCTTCGGCACCTTTTTCAACGGGAATCCGGTGTATGTCTATGGCATTCACTGGCTGCCTACAGCAGAATATTTAACCAGCTACGGGTTCGATACGGCTAAGGCGGCTGGATTATACAGCGGCTTCGTGGCCGATAACGGCGGGCCGGAACCGGACTGGTACCATATTGTCTGGCCGATCCAGGCGCTGAGCGATCCGCAGGCGGTGCTGAATAAATGGAATCCGGCACTGCCGCAGCAGAACGAATTGTACAACACGTACTGGTTCGTGCACAATATGGCCACGCTTGGATCACGCACCAAAGACATTTGGGCGGAGAACGGCTACAGTGCAACGGTGTATAAAAAAGGTTCCGCCTACCGCGCGCTGGTCTGGAATCCGACGAATGCGGCCATAACCGTTACGTTCCGCAACAGCGGAGGAGTGACAGGCTCGGCTGTAGTCGAAGCCAAGAAGCTGGTGAAGGTGGACCCGACGAAGGTCACCACGGATACGCTGCTTACTCCGCCTGCCATGACAGCCGATACCACTCAGAACGCAGCCGGCCAACCGATTGAGCTGACGTTCACGGACAATGCGGCCTGGAGAAATGCAATCAATGCGGTGAAGGTGGATGGAACGACGGCGGCCGCAACGGATTATACCGTAGCAGCCGGTGCAATCACACTGAACCCTGTGCTGTTCCCTACGGCGAAGACTTACACGGTTACAGTCACTGCGGACAAATATAGTGATACTTCGGTGCAGCAGGTGATTACCGGCAGCACAACGCCAACAGGGAACCTTGCGCTGAACAAGGCGGTGACTGTCTCGGAGAATCCGAAGCAGCCCGCTGCCGCAGCTGTGGACGGGAACCCGGGCACGCGCTGGGAATCAGACTTCAGTGATCCCCAGTGGATTCAGGTGGATCTTGGCTCTGCACAGACGGTTGGCCGCGTGCTGCTGGACTGGGAGGGGGCGTATGCCAAAGCCTACACGATCGAAACCTCGGCAGACGGTACAAACTGGACCACGGTGTATATGACGACAACCGGGGACGGGGCTGCCGATGATATCAGCTTCACTCCGGTCAATGCGCGGTATGTGAAAGTGAACGGGACGCAGCGCGGCACGCAGTACGGCTATTCCTTATGGGAACTGGAAGTGTACGGCAGCGGCGGGGCCGTGACGCCAACCGCTCCGCCTGCACTGACAGCCGATACCACCCAGAACACCGCCGGTCAGCCGATTGAGCTGACGTTCACGGACAATGCGGCCTGGAGAAATGCAATTACTGCGGTGAAGGTGGATGGAGTGACCGCAGCGGCAGCGAATTATACTGTGGCAGCGGGTACAATCACACTGAACACTGAGCTGTTCCCCTCGGCGAAGACTTACACGATTACAGTCACTGCTGAGGGATACAATGATGCTTTTGTGCAGCAGGTGATTACCGGCGGCACAACGCCAACTGTGAACCTTGCGCTGAACAAGGCGGTGACCGCTTCGGAGAATCTGAAGCAGCCCGCTGCCGGTGCTGTGGACGGAGATCTTGGCACCCGCTGGGAGTCGGCCTTCAGTGATCCGCAGTGGATTCAGGTGGATCTCGGCTCTGCCCAGACGGTCAGCCGCGTCCTGCTGAACTGGGAGGGGGCATACGCCAAAGCCTACACAATTGAGACTTCAGCAGACGGCACGAACTGGACAACGGCGTATACGTCGACAGCCGGGGACGGAGACATCGACGATATCAGCTTCACCCCGGTCAGCTCGCGGTACGTGAAAGTGAACGGGACGCAGCGCGGCACACAATATGGCTACTCTTTATGGGAATTGTCCGTCTATTAGTGCACAGAATGCACAAGTCAGTCTGGACAGCATAACTATACAGCAGCGGCTGCGCTATCCCGGATCAGGAGGCGCAGCCGCTGAATGTGCTTATTGAAGACGAACCGGCTTTTCCAGCTCCGGCTCCCGTGGAGGGTTGAAGCGGTAGACCAGGTAACCTACGATGAACGGTAGAACAATCGTGACGATACCTGCTCCGATATTCACTGTATCCTTCATGAAGATCAGCGTAGCCCCCATCAGGATGCTGTCGAATACCACATGGCTGAACATCACTGCGATGAACCCGTACCGGATGAAAATATAGCTGAACAGGAGACCGATCACCGTCAGCTCAATCGGACGCGAGATGACCGGATAGATCGGGTACAGCGTATGCCCGAGCGCCCAGATCAGTGTTGTAATCAGTGAAGCGATGAGCGTATTCTTGACCAGCTTTTTCAGCATGCGGATACCGAACAGACGGTAGACCGCCTCCTCCGAGAGGCCGGCAAGCCAGGCTACAATAGGCAGCAGCCAGGCATATTTCATATTGTAAGGCGACTGGCTGGCATCTGTGGTCGACCAGTTATCTAGCGTATAGGACAGAATAATGAACATGACGGTCTGCACGCCAAGCAGGATGAAGGCCCAGATATAACCAGCCTGAATACTCTTCAGTACATAGTGGCCGTAGCCGGGCTCGGAGGCCCGGGGCCAAGGATTCAGCTTCTCCTCGGAGCGCCACAAGCCGTCCCCTCCGACCAGGGAGAAGTAGAGCAGGAGCGACATCAGCAGACTGTACAGAACGTAGATGATGAACATGACTACTGCTGTAACTCTTGCCTCAGCGCTGCCGCTGCCAGATTCGGACACTATATTGTAGCTGCTGACCATCATGATCAGGAAATGGACGGAGCTCAGGAAAATTCCGCGCTTCCATGAAGTATGCTTCCTGCGCAGAATGCCGTAGATCATCGCCAGGATACCCAGCAGCAGGGTAGGCAGACCGTATCCGAACAAGGTGAGCTTCTTGGCAAGTGAGGTCTGTCCGTCCACATAAGTATCATGCCAGGCGGGAGCCGAGAATCCGGCTCGGAAATAAGAGACCTCGCCGTTCAGATAATTGAATTGATACTTAAGCGGTAATTCGCCTATGGTGACGGAGCTGTCGGAATAGACAAGCCCGTAGCCACCGGCGTTAGCCTCAATCTTCAGCTTGGAGGGATTGGCCCCCCATAGCTTCAGCCAGGGGCGGGCGAGGCTTTCTTTTGCCTCCAGGCTCAGGTCCGGTATGCTGCTTACAGGATTGGCTGTACTGGTACGTTTGGTTGTTGCCGCAGGCCGCTCACCGTAATTCTGTCCGGCCGCAGCATCGGCATCGGCGCCAATAGCAAAAGCCACAGGCTCGCCGGTATACATATTGAGATCGACTGCCAGCCGGGCTGCCGCCTCTCCGGACGTATAGAGCACCGCATGGTAGACATCGAACGGATAGCGCTGATCCAGCTTATTCTTAGAATAGTCCGGGAGCAGCTTCTCGCGGGACATATAGCCGTAGAAGGAAGAGTCCGTTTTGTACAGAATGACCCATTCATCCTGGCCTCCGGCTTCGTGTCCGAGCTGCCCAGCGGCGAATGCGGCGGCCTTCTCCCGGATTTCGCTTTTGCTGAGAAGGGCTGTATCCCCGCCTGAGCCGGAGAGGAGCTGGGGAGCGATCTGGAACATGACAAATAGAACCAGTCCGAGAATTCCAGCAAGGATAAGTTTGGTAGTAAGGGGCCGCTGATGCAGGGGCTGGCCGACGGGATTCATGGAACGCCTCCTTGGTCTGAATTTATCTTGCTTTCTTGAAATGCCGTACTATCCTCTTACGTGAGGATGGCCGGGCTTATGCCTGTTTCTTGACCGCCTGCTCTTTATTTGTTCCCAGTGCCAGGTGAAAATACTTGGCGCCTGCTGCGGTGCAGCACATGGCAAGCGGCAGACCGATCAGGGCGGCGAGGCCGGGAATGGACCATGACGGATAAGGAGCACTGGTGAACTGCTCTGGAAACAGATATTTGCTGATCTGGGGCAGGATGAGCATGACGGCCATTATCACTACAAAGAGCAATGGTGCCAGTGCCTTGGATTTCATTAGGTAATAGATGCTTTGCAGCACACCCAGCCCCAGTGTCAAGGCCAGCGTATAGACAACCAGGGAATACCACAGCCAGGATATATATAAGCTTATGTGATATGGAGCGGGACTCCCGATAACCTGTGTTGCTGCAATGCCGGCAAGCATGGAACAGAACAGCACGAGAAGGATGCGCATGACCGTAACCCATACAGCGGCAACTCCGGAGAGCAGCAGACGCAGCCGGCTCTGGGGAAACAGCAGCCACCAAGACAACTGTTTCTGTTCCAGGCTGCTACGGGAAAGCATCCACAAGAACCCGAACATCACAGGAAGGGTAAAGGGAATTCCGATGCATGTCAGGAAAGCCTCAAGGTCGCTGGTTAAGAAATAAGCGGCAACCGCCATAAGAACCGGAAGAGCGAGCTTCAATACCATTACACTCCTATGCCTTTCCATGGAGCGGAGCCGGCTGGCATCCAGTCTGTATAAGCTCAGCAAGGGAGAAGGGCTGCCTGTAGAACGTGCAGAACGGGCTGTTCTCCATGGCTGCGTAGAGCCGGAACGCAGGGGCGACGAGGTTCCGGACAGCCTGCTCTCCGGCTGAGGGAGCGAACGGAATCCCTTGCCGGCAATTATGGGTAGCAGGACATAACAAGCGATCAGGTCGAGAACGAGCACTATCACGCTATATATTAGCATATATTGCGGTGAGAGATACTCAGACCCGTAGAAGGCAGCGGCTGTAGTGGTATCATTCAGCAGAATGGCGGCTGTTAAAGGTGCCAGCCAGAGCAGTGAATAAGGAACGGCAAGCAGCAGATTCAGTGCCAGGTTGCGGATAGACAATAGCACACTGATCAGCAGACCGCTCATGATGGCCAGAGGCAACAGAGTGAGAATGAGCAAACTGTAAGCAATCAATGTATAGATGAACCTTAAGGCGGGCAGCGGCTCATACCGGCCGGACAGAACAGAGAGTCCGTAGAGCACAGCGGCGGCAGTGAAGATGGGAACGGCTATTCTCAGGCTGAGCTTCAGCAGGCTGAACGCCTTGGCCTTGAGCAGGGTAAGCCGCGGGACCGGAAAAGTCAGGAACCAATCCTTATGCCGCTGCCCGTAAAAAATTATCATATGTATAGCGGATACTCCCATCACGATAATCCACAGCAGCATCGCAGCCGTAAGGAACGGAGACTGTGGAGTGATGCCGGAGAGCGGGAAGAACAGGCCGGCAGGCAGCAATACAGCCAGCAGAGCCAGGCCAGCCAGCAGCTCATGTACTTTATTCAGACGATAGCGGCTATATTCCAGCTTCACAAGAGTCTTAAGCGCCGTCATGCGAACACTTCCCGGTAGCGTGACTCCACAGAATAGCCGGAGTGCCGCAGCTGATCCACATCATCAATTCCCTGAATCCGACCGCCGCCGATCAGAATCAGCCGGTCAAAGAGAAGCTCCATTTCCCGGATATCATGGGTGGCAATTAGGAAGGTCCGGCAGCCGCCTGCCATCTCCCCTACCACAGCAGAGGCAATCACTTCTCTGGAGATCAGATCCACACCGGTGAACGGCTCATCCAGAATAATTAGCGCTGCCTGACGCGAGAGGCAGGTTAAGAGCTGCAGGCGGGCTTCCTCGCCGCGGGACATGGTGGAGATTAGTGAGTCCGGTGTGACGGATAGGCTGAGTAGCAGCTCTGCGGCCTTGCTGCTGTCCCAGTCCGGGTAGATGCCTGCGGCGAAGCCCAGCCATTCCTGCACGGTCAGCCAGCCGGGCAGACTGCTGCGGTCAGGAAGCATGGAGAGCTCTCCGAGCCGCTCAACACCAGCGGGTCTTCCGTTAATGCTGACCGTGCCGGACCCTGCGGGGATCAGACCGGATATAATCCGCAGCAGGGAGGACTTGCCTGCACCGTTAGGTCCAAGCAGGCCGGTGATACTGCCCTGGGGAATGTGGAAGCTAATGCCGTCCAGGATCACCCGGTTCTTAATCTCTAACCGTAAATCTTGGCACTCTACCGCAGCGGGAGCGGCGGGTGTCTCTTGTGCCGGTCTATTCATATTCATCATTTCAATCCTCCTCATCGAATTGCAGCATTTGCTCTGCGGTAAGCCCAAGCGCAGCGGCAATGTCCTTGAACTGCTGTACAGCCTGCCGGATGATTGCCCTGCGTGCGTCCTTAATGACACTTTCTTCCCGGGTGACAAAGGTTCCCTGACCACGGTAGGTCACAATCAGCCCCATCCGCTCCAGCTCCTGGTACGTCCGGGCGGCAGTGGTGGGATTGACGCCTCTGCCTGCTGCCAGGTCCCTGACAGAGGGTAAACGTGATCCCGGTGGAATGATACCGCTAACAATCCGTTCCCGGATAGCGCCAACAAACTGTTCATAGATCGGAAGTGACGGATTAATCAGGAAGTGTTCCGGTAATAGCTCAAAGGTAGAATCCACCTGTGTCCTCCCTTCTGTTTTCTCTTTATGGTGTGTATGGATACTGACCATACACTTTATGATGCTAGTGTACCACCAGGCACCATACAATTTCAAGAAGTATTTTAGAAAAACAGGACTTTTATGCTTCTCAAGCTGTGTTTGCTTGTATATAGAAAATGAGTCTTTGTGAAGTTAGGCAATAACGTATATAATTTTGTATGCTTATCTGATACTGATCGATTCGTAACTTCTAATAAGGAACCCTGAAAGGATGAGAAGTTTGGCGTCACCGTCTTCCAAGATCACCGGCTTCCGATTCCTGAAGCTGGCTCCTCCGCAAATCCTGGTGCTGAGCTTCGCTGCGGTCATCCTCATCGGCACGTTGCTGCTTATGCTTCCGGTATCCAGCGTACCCGGCCAGCCGCTCCGCTTCCTGGACGCGCTGTTCACGGCCACCTCCGCCGCCTGTGTGACCGGACTGGCTGTGGTGGATACCGGGACCCATCTTACGGGCTTTGGACAAGCGGTCATTCTGGTGCTGATCCAGATCGGCGGGCTCGGGTTCATGACGATGGCTACGCTGTTTGCGCTGGTGTTCAGGCGCAGAATCTCACTGCGTGACCGGCTGATTCTTCAGGAAGCCATGAATCAGAGCTCGATGGAAGGGATTGTGCGGCTGATCCGCAAGGTGCTGCTCTATTCCCTGGTCATTGAAGCTGCGGGAGCGCTTCTCCTGTCCATCCGCTGGGCGGTGGATATGCCGTTTGGCCGCGCGGTCTACTATGGGGTATTTCATGCGGTGTCGATGTTCAATAACGCCGGATTCGATCTGTTCGGCGGGCATGATCATAGCTTTATCAGCTATGTCGGAGACCCTGTCATTAACCTGGTCGTTATGTTCCTGATCATCTCCGGGGGAATCGGCTTCATCGTCATCTCCGATCTGGCCGACTTCCGCCGCACCCGGCGGCTGTCGCTGCACAGCAAGGTGGTGCTGTCGATGACAGCCGGACTGATTGTGACCGGAATGGTGGTCATCTTCATCTTCGAGTTCACTAATTCGCGGACCCTGGGACCGCTGAACCTCGGGAGCAAGCTATGGGCCTCCCTGTTCCAATCGGTTGCACCGCGTACGGCGGGAGCTAACACACTGGATATCACGGGGCTGCGTCAAGCCACTCAGTTCTTCATCGTGATTCTGATGTTCATCGGGGCTTCCCCGGGCTCTACCGGCGGCGGCATCAAAACCACGACCTTCACGCTGATGATCGGAGCTGTAATCTCCATGCTGCGCGGCCGCGAAGACATCGTGCTCTTCCATTACCGGCTGGCTCAGGAGCGCGTGTTCAAGGCACTGACCATTACGCTGCTGGCGCTGCTGCTGATCGTTACGGTCTCGATGATGCTCTCAACCACAGAGGGGCTGCCATATCTGATGATTCTGTTCGAGACAATCTCAGCGTTTGCCAATGTCGGACTGAGTCTGGGATTGACCCCGGAGCTGACGCAGGTCGGCAAGATTCTGATCTGCCTGACGATGTTCGCCGGACGGCTGGGACTGCTGACGCTGGCGTATGCGCTCGGTCCGAGACAGGGGAAACTATTATATAAATATCCGGAAGGCAAAATGATAATTGGATAGGGGAATCAAGTCATGAAACCACAGCAGTTTGTTGTAATCGGCCTGGGCCGCTTCGGCTCAAGTCTGGCGCTGGAGCTGATGTCTATGGGCTACGAGGTGCTTGGCATTGACCACCAGGAGGAGCGGGTGGAGGAGATGACCGGACGGCTGACGCATGCCGTCATGGCGGATGCTACGGATGAAGGGATTATGCGTTCGCTCGGGGTGCGTAACTTCGACTGCGGCATTGTGGCGATCGGCGATAATATGGAGCGGAGTATTCTGGCCGCAATTCTGCTCAAGGAGCTGGGCGTCAAGCAGGTGGTCGGCAAAGCCATTTCCATTCTGCATGGCCGTGCGCTGTCGAAGCTGGGGGTGGACCGGGTGATTTTCCCGGAGCGGGATATGGGTATCCGCGTGGCTCACCAGCTGGTGACGCCGAATCTGCTTGATTATATCGAGATCTCCAAGGATTACAAGGTCGTTGAGCTGACGGTGCCTGCCTGCATGAACGGTAAAAGCCTCTCCGAGCTGAATACCCGCGCCAAATACGGCTGCAGCATCATTGCCCTGAACCGCGAGGACGGCATCATCGTTGCCCCGACCGCGCATGATCATGTGCATCAGGGGGATATCATGGTGGTAATCGGCTCCAATCACAGTATCGAGGAATTCGAGGATGAAGCGGTGAATGCGGAGTAAGGACTGCCAGCCAGCCTATCCCGATAAAAGAAAGCTAAAAACGCCCGGATGGCTATACATCCAGGCGTTTTTGTTGTTTCGGCGTAAGCCTGCATCCGCACATCAGAGCGCCTGTACACTAGCCTGTAACATGCCAAGCGGGGGTTGAAAAATTTTCCTATACACATATGTAAAATGTATCCTGAAATGATAAAATAAAAATATTGTAAGCGGTAACATAGAAATCCTTAGGGGGATATGTGATGAAAAAAACACCGATGATCCTGCAGCTGGCGTTGATTTTATTCTGCATTATGGCTATTCCTACAGCCGTCCTGACCTGGTATAGCGGGTCACAGATTATACAGAACTCTGAAGCAGCTATCGGGGAATCCACGCTGGCCGGGCTTAATGCCAACCGCAGGCTGAACGAGAACGCGCTTGCTAATCTGGCCCAGGATACGTCGCGTCTGGCGGCGACGAATATTTTTGACCGCATCCGCAGCTTCGAGACCTACGATGAGATTAACGCCAACTATAACAATGTAAGTCTGGCGCTGTCCGTGACTAAGGAGCTGCTGAACCTGAACCGCCGGGTGGACGGTGTGTATTCTTCATTCTTTGTCCTGGAGGATTCGGATTATGTCTTCTCTACCGACAGTAGCATCACGACGCTTGCCCGCTATGAGCCTATCGGATGGATTACTGAAGCGCTTAAGGGGCGCCGGGGGATTAGCGGGGTGTGGGTGCCACGTAAGCTTGCGTCGGGCGAGAACGTTGTATCTTATGTGTATCCCCTCAACCGCCTGTCCACCACCACCCGGGGAGTGATTGTCGTCAACATGAAGGAGAGCCAGATCGGCAAATATCTGCATGCTACCGAGGTGGGCGACAGCAACTACCTGCTGCTGGACGCTGCGGGTACGGTGATCTCCTTCAATGATCGGTCCATGCTGCTCTCCGACAGCCGTAAGCTGCCGTTCTTACAGGAGATTCTGAATCAGGAAGCCAGTGAAGGCTACACCTTCCGCAAGCTGGAGGGCAAACGGACGGTGTATGCCTGGAGCCGCTCCTCCTTGTCGGGGTGGTGGAATGTAAGCTGGAGCTCCATGGATGAGCTGATGACCAAATCCAGAGAGATGCAGGGGAATATTATTCTGCTGACCGGGGCGATCATTGTACTGGGGACGCTGCTGGCCATCTTCCTTGCCACCTGGCTATCCAGGCCCCTGAGGCAGCTGGTGCAGACGATCCGCTCGAAGATTGATGTGGGCGTAGTGAACAAGAATGAGCTGGCCTTCCTGGATCTGGCTTTTAAACGGATGCAGGAGGAGGAAGAGAGTCTGTTTCAGCTATTGCAGGAGCGTGAACAGGATACCCGCAGTTTGGCCGTACACCGTCTGCTGCGCGGTGAGATTCCGGCGCGGATCACGGAGGTTTTTCCGCATGCCTGCTACATAGTGGTGGTGGTCTCCATCGACCAGTATAGAAGATACGTGGGCCATACCAATGTCGAGACGCGCAGCTATCACCGGTATTTGCTGAGTGCGAAGTATGAGAGCTTGTTCCCGGATGCAATTGTCGCCCGCAGCGTCTACCATAATGAAGGCTGTACAGTGATTGTATTGAACTTTGCCCCGGAGGAGAGGGAGGCACACAGCACACTGATTCACCAGGCGTTGGAGGAGATCCGCGACCAGTCCCTTGAGCTGCTGGAGCATTCGGTCACGATTGGGGTGAGTGGGCGGACGGATGCTCCCGAGCGGGTGGCGCTGCGGCTCTTTGAAGCGATGGAAGTGATCAAGCGCCGGATGATCAAGGGAGCCGGAAGCATTATGTACTGGCATGACGAGGAGGATAACAGCCGCAAGTATGTTGACTCTGAGAGCAGCGAGCGGCGAATCCTGAATTTCCTGGATGCCGGCGACCTGGCGGGAATTTTCAAGGAGCTGCAGAGTATCCGCAGCCAGATCTCGGCAGAGGACAATATCTCCTACGATAACATTATGTTCATCTATTATCAGCTGATGGGCGCGACGATCAAGCATCTACGCGAGAATCACCTTGGGACTGGACGGATGATTATGGGCCGGGGCAACGTGTATTCGATTCTCGCCGCGATGGATACGCTGGATGAGCTGGAGGAGTACCTGTATGATTTTTACTGTGAGATTGTACAGTGCCTGGACCGCAGTACTCATGAGACCAATTATGCGCAGCGGATCATGGAGTACCTGAAGCAGCATTACCGGGAAGAGATTGTCTTCGAGGACATGGCCAAGCAGATAGGCATCAGCTACTCCTATATGCGCAAGATTGTCTATGAGCAAACCGGAAGCAGCATGATTGATTTCGTGAATCAATTGCGGATCGAGAAGGCCAAGGAGCTGCTGCTGGATTCGGGGCTGACGATCAAGCAGATTGCCGCAGAGGTCGGTTACGCCAATGTGCAGAGCTTCAACCGCTTTTTCCGCAAGTATGAAGGCATGCCGCCAAGCGGCTACAAGTCGGCGAAGAGTAAGAGTTCTTAGAAGCTCATAGATAGATGGGCATAAAGCCCATGGAAACCCATGGAAACTCATAGAAACCCATGGAAACCCATCCCTGGCGGAATGGTAACTCCTTTCAAGGACTGCGTTGTTTCGGCTTGTCCTTGGAAAGTGGGCAGGCAACGGGAATGAGAGGGATAAATCCCTTTAATGGAGCCGAAAGTGGGCTGGATGCGGAAATAAGAGGGATAAATCCCTCTGATGGAGCCGAAGTGAGCGGATGAAGAGCACAAGTGCCCCTGAATCGAGCGGAAGTTAGCTAAATGAGCAAATGAAGAGCACAAGTGCTGTTAGTGTTAACCGTGGACACCCGTTAAGAGAATAGAGATAATAAGTTTAACGAGGAGGTGTCCCCATGAGTGGAACACGGAGAAGCTACAATGAAGAATACAAAAGACAGACCGTCAAGTACATCCAGGAGCAGACGAAAACGGTGGCGGAACTGGCCCTGGAACTGGATGTCCCCGCCAAAACGTTGCATAAATGGCTAGGACAGTACCGGCAGTTTGAGAATGAGCCCATCGTTACTCCAGACAAATACAGAGAGCTGGAACGTCAACTGAAGGAGCGGGAGCACGAACTCGCAGAGCTGACAGAGGAGATGGCAATCCTAAAAAAAGCCGTGCACATCTTCAGCAATCCAAAGAACTGAGATTTCAGTTTATTGAAGATCATCGCTCCGAGTTCCGCGTGGAGAAGATGTGCAATGTCTTTCAGGTGTCCCGGAGCGGGTACTACAAATGGAGAACAGCAAAGCCCAGCCCTCAAGCCAGCCGCAAAGCCTTGTTGCTGAAGCGGATTGCCTATCATTTTCATGACTCTAAGGGTCGCTATGGCAGCCCCAAAATCAAGGTTCTCTTAGAGCGTGAAGGGCACCAGGTCAGTGAACGCACGGTAGGCAAGTACATGAAAGAACGGGGTCTGCGCTCTTGTGTCGCAAAGAGATTTCGCGTATGCACCACCGACTCCAACCATCCGTTACCCATTGCCCCCAACCTGTTAAACCAGCAATTTCACACGGAAAAGCCGAACCAGACGTGGGTGGCGGATATCACCTACATTCCCTGCCGGGAAGGACGAATGTACTTGGCGAGTGTGCTGGACCTGTGTACCCGGGAGATTGTCGGCTGGCGGCTTAGCGACCGGATGACCACTGACCTCGTACAAGGCGCTCTGGACGCTGCCTACAAGGCCAAACGCCCCGGGAAGGGCTTAATTCACCATTCGGATCGAGGCTCCCAGTACGCCTCTGAAGACTACCGGGAACGCCTAAAGACGTACCAGATGACCGCAAGCATGAGCCGCAAAGGGAACTGTTATGATAACGCCTGTATCGAATCTTTTCACAGCCTCTTAAAAAAAGAGTTGGTGTACTGGAATCGATTTAAAACGAAGCAACAGGCGTATGATGCCATTTTCCAGTACATTGAATTTTTCTACAACCGCAAACGAATCCATGGGGCGCTCGGTTACGTTTCTCCGGTTCAGTTTGCAGCCACATTTAAGCGAAAAACGATGTAGTTGCTGTCTACTTTCTTGACAGGAGTCCAAAGTGCCCCTGAATCCGTGGAAAGTAGGAGTGTATAAATCCTATTAAATTTAGTTAAAAGCAGGCGGTGTTAGCCACAGTAGCTCTCTAATCATTCCCTAATAATTTTCATTGCTCCCTAATTGCTCCCTGATCGTTTCCAAATATCTCCTCACCGCTCCCCAATCCCCCTGTCCTCTCCCTCACCATGCATTTTTATCCGGTTTGTACCTGAACCCATAAATGAAAACGCTTTATTAATTTTGGGAATGCCTATCAGTTTTGATTATTCTCCTGCGGCTGAGGCCTGGAGCGCCGGGCGGCAATCAATTGTGATAGGTGATCATCAATACTCATGATATTCATACCCCGGCAAAGGCAGTAGCATGGGAACCAGGCCGGAGAACATAAGCCGGCAACCGGCAAGAAGAATTCAACGCAGGAGGTGAATATGTTGAAAGCTGCAAGCGCTTCACAAAAAAATCACAGTCCTTTATTAAGAAGAAAACAGGGGTTCGGCTATTATTTACAGCGGGATTGGCAGCTCTATCTGCTGGTGATGCTTCCACTGGCTTTTGTCATCGTATTCAAATATTTGCCGATGACCGGACTTGTAATCGCCTTCAAGGATTATAAGATTGCCAGAGGCTTCTGGGGCAGTGAATGGGCCGGATTGCAGGTCTTCCAGGACCTGTTCGCCAAGCCTGATTTCATCCGGGCCGTCCGCAACACCCTGCTGCTGAACGTGCTTGACCTGTGCTTCAGCTTCACGATGCCGATTGTGCTGGCTCTGCTGCTGAACGAGATCAAGAGCGTACGGTTCAAAAGAATCAATCAGACGGTGCTCTATTTGCCCCACTTCCTGTCCTGGGTCATTATCGGAGCCATCGCCTATCAGCTCCTCAGTGAGGGGGGCGGCGCGGTCAACAACCTCATAGAACTGATGGGAGGCACCCGGATTCCATTCCTGCAGCAGGATACGAATTGGCTGATCAGCTATCTCGTGATCGGGGTCTGGCAGAGCATGGGCTGGGGCACGATTATCTACCTGGCGGCGATGAGCGGGATCAACCCCGAGATGTATGAAGCTGCTACGGTAGACGGGGCAGGCCGCTGGAAAAAGGTGTGGAATATCACTCTTCCATCGATCCGGGCAACAATTGTGACGCTCTTGATTATGGCGCTGGGCAAAGTAATGGACGGCTCCTTCGAGCGTATCTATGCGCTGCAAAATAAAGCGACCACGGAGTACACCACTACCATACCCGTCCTGGTGTACCGCTGGGGGATCGAGAGCGGCAATTTCAGCCGGGCGACCGCCATCGGATTATTCCAGTCCGTCATCGGAATTATTCTGGTCATTTCCGCGGACCGCGTAGCCAAGAAGCTTGGCGAGGATGGGATTTTGTAGAAAGGAGAGGAACCATGAAAGCAATAGCCGGAGGCACTGCCGCACCCCATAAAGCACGTATCGATATTTGGGAAACGCTGATCCGTCTCGTCATTATTATCATCTCGTTATTCTGCCTGCTGCCGTTCATTCATGTTGTGTCGAAATCGCTGAGCTCTGACTCCTACGTCATTGCCAATAAAGTCTTTATGTGGCCGCAGGGCTTCACCATTGAAGCGTATAAAAAAATCTTCGCGGATGCCAGCATCCTCCGTTCCCTGTACATCTCGGTCATCGTGACTGTGCTGTTCACCATTCTGGGTATGATCCTGACCATCTGCGCCGCCTATCCGCTGTCCAGGACCCAGTTCAAGGGCCGCAGGGTGATCACCTTCATCTTCCTGTTCACCATGTATTTCAGCGGGGGCATTATCCCCGACTATATGAACATCAATAATCTGGGGCTGATGGATACCATCTGGTCACTGGTGCTGCCGCTCTCCTTCAGTGCCTTCAATCTGCTGATTATGAAAACCTCGCTGACCAGCGGGATTCCCGTCAGTCTGGAGGAATCTGCGCGGATCGACGGTGCCGGACATTTCCGGATTCTGTTCAGCATTGTGCTGCCTTTATCCAAGCCGATTATGGCGACACTCGCCCTCTTCTATGCGGTGGGACGCTGGAATGCTTATCAGGACGCATTGTTCTACATCAAGCATGAGACCTCGCTCCGGCCGCTTCAGCTCAAGCTGTATTATCTGGTCATTCAGGCAAGTGAAAGCTTCCAGCTGGAGGCCAGCCAGGTGCAGCTCAGCAATCCCGAAGTCCTGAAGGCGTCAGTCGTTGTATTCGCTACCTTGCCTATTCTCTGTGTGTATCCGTTCGTCCAGAAATACTTCGTTCAAGGTGTTATGCTTGGAGCCGTCAAGGAGTAATCCTGCGTCTCTGGTATATAGTCATTCTTTGGAATTACGAAAATTCAAAAAAATGGGGGAATTGCGATGAGTAAAAGAAGCGTGTATTCGTTAATGATGGCATCCGTCATGACGGCCGGCCTGCTGGCCGGGTGCTCCGGGGGAAATAATACTAAGGGTACAGCCGAATCCAGCAATAAGCCGGCTGAGACAGCCGCTGCTACGAATCAGGCCGAAGGGGCCTATCCGGATTATTCCAAGGGCTTCGAGAAAAAAGTCTCGCTCGACATTCCCGTCTATGAGCGTGCCTATGAAGGCTGGAACGTGTCCGATAACTATTATACCCGCTGGGTGCAGGCGGAGTTCGGCGACAAATATAATATAGAGGTTAACTATGTGCCGATTACCCGCTCCAAAGAAGTAACGGATTTCGAACAGCTCCTGGCTTCGCATAAGGCTCCGGACATTATTTTCCACTATGATATGCCGCAAGCGCTTACTTATTATGGTGAGGATGTGATGCAGCCGCTTGATTATGCGGAGATTCAAAATTATGCGCCGACCTACTGGAAAAGTATGGGTGAGACGATTGAACAGTATGGTACCGTGGATGATCAGAAGACCTTCTTCTTCGCTGCTCGTCCTGAAGCTGACAACTTCGTCAATATTATCCGCAAGGACTGGGTGGAAAAGGTAGGCATGAAGGTTGAGGATCTGACATCGCTGGAGAAGTATAACGAGATGCTGGCCAAGTGGAAGGAAGCCGGACTCGGGGTAAGCGGCGGCAATCTGCTGCAGAACTTCTTCAACTTCAACTATCCGTTCCGCAAATGGCCGGTGGATGCGAAGTATCGTGCGCTGTATTCCGATCTCAGTGTGGCCGATCTGACTACGGAGGAGACAGAGGCTTACCTGCGTAACCTCAATTATCAGTATAATAATGGCCTGATTGATAAGGAATTCTATCTGCGCAATGATGAGCCGAAGATTAAGGCTGAATTTGTGGCAGGCAAAACCGGCAACTTCGGCTTCTATCTGGCGAATAACACCGATGTCTTTGCGGCTACGCTACAGAATAACCCGGATGCCAAATTTGCGGTAGTGCCTCCGTATGCCGGGGTTCCAGAAGGCAATAAGCCTCAGGGACGCGCTTACTGGCCGTTTGGCTTCATCATGGGGATTAACTATGAATCTAAGCCGGAAGAACGCGCAGCCGTGTGGATGTATCTGGAATGGCTTAGCCAGCCGGAGAACCTGTTCAAGTTCCAGAACGGGATCGAAGGGGAGAACTATACGCTTGACGCAGACGGCATTGCGCTGAAGAACCCGGATTATAAGGGCGAAGCGGTGCTGGCACAGAACAATAACAAGGACTACTGGGGTCTGGTGACGGAAATTGCCCAGTACCCGGATGAAGCTAAGACCCGTAAGGCCAACCTGCGCAACTGGGCACCGGCCGGTTATGAGCCGCTGGCGGATGATCTGGTGAAGTATTATGACGAGGTTGCCGAATTCCGTACACCGGATGCCCTGTTCAATGTGGTGCTGGAGAAGGTGAACGAATACAAGGCGGATCTGAACACGCTGTTCCAGGAGCTGTATGTGAAGGTGGTACTCGCTCCGGAAGCTGAATTTGATGCTACGTATGAAGCCGCCAAGAAGACGTACCTGGAGGCAGGCTACCAGGAGATTCTCGATGAGAAGCAGGCAGCAATTGATGCAGGCAAATTCCGTTAATTCGGTGTATGTCTAGCTTAGTATAGCAAAAGAATTACCCGGCAGTATCCTCACCCGGCAGACCCATCCGTAGTATTACGGAGGCTTGCCGGGTGATTGCCGTGTTCCCCGCCGCTACTCGCGGCTGTTCAGGAAGACATCCTCCGTGACCTGCACCAGGCAGCGCGCTGCCGTGCTGAGTCCGCCGCTGCCTTGATAGACCAGACAAGTGGTCCGCTGCGTCTGTTCCAGCTCCTTGATGTGCAGGGAGACCAGCCCCCCGCCATTCAGCAGCTCCGGGCGCAGATACGAATTCGGCAGCAGGGCCGCAGCCTTGATGGTCGGCAGCAGACGGACGATGGCCTCGAAGGAGTCGATCTCCATCCGTACATCGGGATCAACCCCGCAGCGCTGGAACAGATCATCTGTCGTCCGGCGGTACCAGGTTCCCTTGGAGAAAAGAATCATCGGCAGCCGGGAGAGATGCTCCATCGTGAGCCGCGGCGTCAGGGTCAGCGGATGCTGCTCGGAGACGACCAGCCGGAGCTGGTCCTCGAATAGCGGGATACAGCGCAGCCCCGGCTCCTGGACCTGGGAGGCGATGATGGCGACATCGCATTTACCTTCGCTGACAGCGGTGACCATTTCATGGGTCTTCCCGGTGATGAGCTTCAGCTCGGCTGCCGGATATTTCTCTGTGTACGCTTTTACCAGAGGAGGCAGGGTTGTCTGCAGTGTGGTCAGGCTGGCGCCCAGGGTCACTAGCTGCGGCTCGCCCTCCTTGAACTTCGATAACGCTTCCAGGAATTTGGAACGCTGCTGACGCTGCTCCAGCGCATAGGTGTAGGTAAGGCGGCCTACCTCTGTAAGCTCCAGGCGTTTGCCGAAGCGGTTGAACAGGGCGACGCCGAGCCGTTCCTCCAGCTTGGAGATTTTGCGGGAGAGGGCCGGCTGGGACAGGTTGAGCTGGCGCGAGGCCCGGTTCAGGCTGGAGTGCTCCACCACCGCAGCAAAAGCATCTAAATCATCGTACATTTCATCGTGCTCCTCTCTTCCAAATTCCCATTCAATTGTGATAAAAAGCATTGCCGATGAACCGGGCTTCTCCAAATGGCCGGAAGACAACCCTGGATTGTCAGTTATTAATGAAGCTAAATGAGAATTATTATCAGATAAAAAATATTCTTATGCATTTATTGTATAACGATTAATAATTAGATTGCAATTCCCTTATAAGCAAAAAAAGAGTAACATGAAAAGTGACACAAGATATTCACATATTGTGAATTATTCAGCAAAGTCCGGGAAAACAATGGATAGTGGTGAAAACAGACTATTAGCCGGTAAATCAAGCCTGCCGCTGCCCTGTTTCAACTGTACTCCCGGCGGTGTATGCTCTTTAAAAAGACTTGTGAAAACGCTGTTTTATATGGAAAGGGGACACTTTGCATGAGAGGTTTTTATTCCAGAAAGATTCATTCCTTGCTCGGCGTTATCCCGCTCGGGGCATTCTTCCTTGAGCACATGCTGACGAACTTCGCAGCAGTAGAGGGTGGCGCTTCCGGTTTCACAGACAGTGTGCTCTGGCTGAACAGCCTGCCGCTGGTTTTCTTCCTGGAATTGTTTGGCATCTGGCTGCCGCTCCTGTACCATGGAGTATACGGCTTGTACATCGCGTACCAGTCGAAGCCGAACCTGAACCGCTACAATCTTGAGCGCAACTGGCGTTATACGCTGCAGCGGATCAGCGGAGTCGTTACCTTCATCTTCATTGTCTGGCATCTGTGGGACACCCGCGTTCAGGTAGCGCTCGGCAAGGTGGAGCATGATCAGCTTGGCGGAGTGATGCATAACATTGTGACCCAGCCGCTGCTGATGACTCTCTATATTGTCGGAATCGTGGCCGCCTGCTTCCACTTCTCCAACGGTCTCTGGTCGTTCCTGATCAGCTGGGGAATCACGGTGGGTCCGCGTTCGCAGAGAGTATCGTCTGTACTATGTCTCGGTATTTTCGTTCTCGTTACTTTCATGTTCGTCCTGTCGCTGGTTACCTTCCGTAACGATGAATTCCAAACTGCCGCTACGGCGATGCAGTCAGTGCGCAGTTTCATTTAGAATATAAGCGAAGAACCATAGGCTCATCACACTTTTAGGAGGGGAACAATCATGGCATCAGCCGATATCATCATCGTGGGCGGCGGTCTGGCCGGCCTGATGGCTACCATTAAGGCCGCTGAATCCGGCGCGCATGTACATCTATTCTCACTGGTCCCTGTCAAAAGATCACATTCCGTCTGCGCGCAAGGCGGCATCAATGGCGCCGTGAATACCAAGGGCGAGGGTGACTCGCCTTGGGAGCATTTCGACGATACCGTCTACGGCGGCGACTTCCTGGCCAACCAGCCTCCAGTGAAGGCCATGTGCGAAGCGGCACCAGGCATTATTCACCTGATGGACCGGATGGGCGTAATGTTCAACCGTACCCCGGAGGGGCTGCTCGACTTCCGCCGGTTCGGCGGAACGAAGCGCCACCGCACAGCGTTCGCCGGGGCGACTACCGGTCAGCAGCTGCTGTATGCGCTGGATGAGCAGGTGCGCCGCTGGGAAGCGGAAGGCCTGGTTACCAAGAGCGAGAACTGGGAATTCCTCTCGGTGGTTCTGGATGACGAGCGGGTCTGCCGCGGCATCAGCGCCCAGAATCTCAAGACGATGGAGATTCAGACCTTCCCGGCGGACGCGGTCATTCTGGCCAGCGGCGGTCCGGGGATTATTTTCGGCAAAACCACGAACTCGGTCATTAACACAGGAACTGCGGCAAGCGCCGTGTATCAACAAGGTGTGCATTATGCGAACGGGGAATTCATTCAGATTCACCCGACGGCGATTCCCGGCGATGACAAACTGCGGCTGATGTCGGAATCGGCGCGCGGTGAAGGCGGACGGATCTGGACCTATAAGGACGGTAAGCCGTGGTACTTCCTTGAAGAGAAATATCCCTCGTACGGTAACCTGGTGCCGCGCGATATTGCTACCCGTGAGATTTTCAATGTGTGTGTGGATCAGGGGCTGGGCATTAACGGCGAGAACATGGTCTACCTGGATCTGTCGCATAAGGACCCGAAGGAGCTTGACGTCAAGCTCGGCGGCATTATTGAAATCTACGAGAAGTTCATGGGGGATGATCCCCGCAAAATTCCGATGAAAATCTTCCCGGCTGTGCATTATTCAATGGGCGGCATGTGGGTCGACTATAATCAAATGACGAATATTCCCGGCTTGTTCGCGGCAGGGGAATGTGAATATCAATACCACGGGGCCAACCGTCTGGGCGCGAATTCCCTGGTCTCTGCCATTTATGGCGGGATGGTCTCCGGTCCGAAGGCTGTGGAATACATCAAGGGCCTTAAGAAATCGGTGCAGGATATCTCCTCCACGGTGTTCGACAGCTTCCACAAGACGCAGACCGATAAATATGAGTCGCTGCTGGGGATGACTGGCACAGAGAATGCTTACGTGATCCATAAGGAGCTTGGCGAATGGATGACGGCGAATATGACCGTGGTGCGTGAGAACAAGAAGCTCGAAGCGACGATCGGCAAAATCAAAGAACTGAAGGAACGTTACCGTAACATCAACATGAGCGACACCTCGCGCTGGAGCAACCAGGGCGTAGCGTTCACCCGCCAGCTGTGGAATATGCTGGAGCTGTCGGAGGCCATGACGCTTGGAGCGCTGCTGCGCAATGAGAGCCGGGGCGCACATTACAAGCCGGAGTTCCCGACGCGTAACGATGAGGAATTCCTCAAGACCACCAAAGCCGCCTGGACAGCTGACGGCCCGCAGATCTCCTACGAGGAAGTCGATGTATCGCTGATTCCTCCGCGCGTGCGGGATTACTCGAAGGATTGACCGGCTAGACTAACCAAACTTTCTAGGAGGTAACTGACATGGCGGAAACAGCAGCAGCTCCCAAAAATGTGAAATTTATTATTACCCGCCAGGATGAACCGGAGACCAGCCCTTATACGGAGGAGTTCGAGCTTGCCTACCGTCCGGGGATGAACGTAATCAGTGCGCTGATGGAGATACAGCGGAATCCGGTGAATGCAAAAGGCGATAATACGGTTCCTGTGTGCTGGGAATCCAACTGTCTCGAAGAGGTCTGCGGCGCCTGCTCGATGGTAATCAACGGCAAGCCCCGTCAAGCCTGTGCAGCGCTGATCGACAATCTGGAGCAGCCGGTGCGCATTGAGCCGATGAAGACCTTCCCGGTCGTCCGCGATCTGGTGATTGACCGCAGCCGGATGTTCAATGCTCTGAAGCGGGTAAAGGCCTGGATTCCGATTGACGGCACGTATGATCTTGGTCCGGGACCGCGTATGCCGGAGAAGAAGCGCCAGTGGGCCTATGAGCTGTCCAAATGCATGACCTGCGGCGTCTGCCTGGAGGCTTGCCCGAATGTTAACGAGAAGACCGACTTCATCGGGCCGGCAGCCATCTCGCAGGTGCGCCTGTTCAACGCTCACCCGACAGGTGAGATGAACGCTGAGGATCGCCTCGATGCGCTCATGGAAGACGGCGGCATCGACGGCTGCGGTAACTCGCAGAACTGTGTGCGGGCCTGCCCGAAGGGCATTCCGCTCACAACCTCTATTGCCGAGATCAACAAGCAGACGACGAAGCATATGTTCAAGCGCTGGCTGGGTGTCTGACGGCATTCTAGACCCTTTTGCTATAAGCAGAATCGTAGCAGGCCATTCAGGTATAATTCCTGGGTGGTCTGTTTGGCTGCGCCTGGCATAGTAACAGGTACGGATGTTTCTGGTCGGCTGGAAAAAGGGTACATGTGTAGACAGCCTGTAATGAAGAGCCTGAAGCTGCATAGAATAGCCATACGTCCGCAGGTTCCGATAAATATAGGTGAATATGTTATAATCTACATAGCTGAAGAAAACCGCCTGACAGCGGATAACGGGGAGGAATGACTGTGATTTGTCGTGAACAGGATGGAATGCTTGTAATGACGAAGCAGCATGAGCACGGGCTGCTGGCCGGAGAATTTGCTGAGTGGTTCAAGGAAGAGCATACGCCCGCTGAAGGCCGCCGGGCTGAGGTACTTTGGGCAGTAAGCAACCATGACCGGGGCTGGATTGATCTGGATGAGACACCGTTCTGGAATGATGCGGAGGGAATGCCATACAGCTTCCTCGATTTCCCGGTTGTGCCGAAGCTGACCTTCTATAGACGGGGAATCGATGAGGTGGAAGCGAAGACGCCATACGGGGCGCTGCTGTGCAGCTCGCACTTTGAACGTCTGATTGAGGTGTCGGGTGAGGAGTGCCCGGAGCTGACACAATATCTGGAGGGTGAGGCAGACCGTAGAGCCCGTATCCACCGGGCGCTGGAGCAGAGCAAGCCGCTTGAAGCAGGCGAGCTGTATTATGACGCGAGACTGCTGCAATTCTGCGATGATCTGTCGTTGTTCCTGGCGCTCAGCAAGCCGGGCAGCGCCGAATCAGAGAAGCATCCCTGGTTCGCAGACGGCTTCTCCGGCAGCGAGGAGTTCAGCTTCACCTCCGGCCGTGCCATTGAGGCTGAGTGGCAGGATAGCGCTACGCTGACCCTGACTCCGTTCCCGTTCACGCAGGAGGTTGAAGTTAGCTTCAAGCAGCGTTGGGTCAGCCGGGCGGACATTAAGGATAAGGGAATTGCCCGCGCCTACCGCGAGGCTCCTGAGGAAGAATGCCGGATCAGAGTCATAAGCGGACCGGAAGAAGATTCGCATGCTAAGACCGGAGCCGGTCAGCGCACTAAGAGCTAGTATAAGTCCGGGCAAGCCGCTGCTCTGCGAGTATCGGCAGGACCGGATAAGGACCTTCCCGGCGGGAAGCCGGGAGCATAGAACAGGAGCGTAAAGGCCATGGCATGGTGGATCTGGGCTTTCAATATCATTGTTATCGTATTCCTGGTACTGAGGTTTGCCCGGTTGAAGCTGAACTGGATGGGCAGAGGCGTGCTGCTCGCTCCTATTCTGATCTATGCGCTGATCTCGGCGGAGGACCTGCTGAACCTGATCGATCTGGGTACGATTGTGCCCGGCAACCGGGGACTGCGCGGACTGATTCTGTTTTTTGTCCTGGCTTCAGTCCTGTTCTATATTCTGTTTATATTCCATGAAATCAGGGATTCCAACAGCAAGGAAGTCAGGCTGCAGCAGACGCTGGTCCGGATCAGCATCGCTGCGTTCACCTGCATTCTTTTTTTTACAATCGTATATACATCGATATATAAGCTGTTTGGACAGTCCTCGTTCCAGGGAGAAGGCTTGGGCCAGGATCTGCTTAGCCAGTTGATTACGTTCCTTTATTTCAGCGTGGCTACTTTTACGACAGTCGGTTACGGGGATATAGCTCCCATAGACAATACCTCAAGGCTGGTTGTAGTTATGCAGATCTGCTTCAGCTTCATTACGGTCGCCTATGCGCTGTCCATGCTGGGCTTGTTCCGCAAAATCCTTGGACCCGGTACGGAAGAAGAGGTTGAGGCAGCGATAGAAGTGGATATTGATGACAAGGTGGATGAAGCGGTATCGGAGAAGCAGGATGAGATGGACCCGCACGGTCCGTAAGGAAATCATTAGTGATATTAACCGCATAGATTGCAAGGATAGAAAGGAGAATCTCCCTATGAGCAAACAACCGTTCGGGGGCTCTCCCGAGCGTACGGTTCCTGCTGCTGCGAATGGCGCGGGAACAGGGCCACCGAAGCCGGAAGGCCGGGGCGGCCGCAAGATGACCCGCCGCCAGTTCCTGGCCCGGGGAGCAGGCGCGGTAGTTGGCGCAGGCCTCCTCGCCGGCGGCTATGCCTGGCAAGGGGAGCCGAATTGGTTAGAGGTGACTCGCCGGGAGCTGCTGCTTGCGGAGCTGCCGTCCGCGTTCGCCGGGACCCGGCTGGTCCATTTCAGCGATGTGCATCTGGGCTTCAACAAGGATGCGAAGGATCTGGCCCGGCTGACGAAGCATATCATAGAAGAACAGCCGGATCTGATCTGCTTCACCGGGGATATCGTAGACAGCTATGCTGAAGATCTGACCGACTCGGTCCCCATTCTCGCAGAGCTGGAAGCCCCGCTTGGGAAGTATGCCATCCTCGGGAATCACGATTACAAGAATACGGAGCTGCTGACCCATCTGCTGACGGAGGCCGGATTCCGCGTCCTGCGGAACGAGTCCTATCTGATCAAGCAAGGCGGAGCGATGATTGCTGTAGCAGGACTGGATGACATGCTGCACGGCAAGCCGGACCCGGAGGCAGCAGTGCGGGATATTCCGGACGGCATCTTCACGGTCCTGCTGATGCATGAGCCGGATTACGCCGATGTGGCGGAAGCGTACCCGTTTCACCTTCAGCTCTCGGGGCATAGCCACGGCGGTCAGATTCGCCTGCCGCTGGTCGGCGCGCCGTTCACGCCCTACGGATCTCAGAAATACATAGACGGCTTGTATTATACAGAGAATAAGGCCATGCCAGTGTATGTGAACAGGGGCTTCGGCGAGACATTGATGCCGCTGCGCTTCCTGTGCCGCCCGGAGCTTACCGTGCTGACTCTGCGCCGGGGGTAGACGGACTGCATGAGAGGGACGCCATAGGCGGGAGAAGAAGAGGGAGAAGTTCATGAGCACTTATGAGATGATCATGGGGATGTCGCTGCAAGGTTCTAGGATAGAACTGAAGAATATGGCGTCCGGCGACGGAGCGCAGCTGAAGTCGCTGCTCTCCCACCCGGAGGTGCAGCCGCATATTCAGCTGCGCCACGGATCGACTTCCCGGCAGGGTGTGCTGGATAAGCTGGTGAACCGGATGCTGCACGGCTATGATCCCGGCGCGCTACATGCAGGAATCTATATCTTAGGCCAGCCGGAGCTGATCGGCTCAGTCTCCCTGCAGAACTGGAACCGGCAGGAGGGCCAGGCGGTTCTGGGTTATATGCTGAATCCGTTATGGTGGGGACGCGGGTATGCGACTGAGGCTCTGGGATTGCTGCTGGCCTACGGATTCGGTGAACTTGGACTGAAGAGGGTCGAGGGGCGCTGCCGGGGAGATAATTACCGGTCCGCCCAGGTCATGCTGAGGAACGGCCTGACCCTGGAGCGGACCCTGCCGATGGCAGACGGCTCGGGCGACGTAATGAAAGTCTTCACATTGTTACACAATTGAAATAATGCCGTTATCAAACTCTAACAGTCAGCGGTTAAACTAAGTACATGACCCCCTTTTGAAAATATAACTGCTGTTGGGACCCGATGATTCGGGTCCATTTTTTTTGGGCATGTGCGGGCATGGGCTCCCGATGAAAGGGATAAATCCCATTGGATTGGCCTGAAGTGGGCTGGACGAGCGAATGAGGAGCATAAGTGCCCCTGAATTCGTAGCCACCCCACTTGCGGTATAAACATTGTGTGCTGGCAGTCTCCAAGGGGAATGGGCTATGATAGTTTAAATGGTATACGGTACATGGGTAAGTTAAGTATAGATGGGGAGGAAATGAACCTTTGAATGATGTGATTAGATTACTTATGAACCACCGTTCGTTCCGGCAATATAGTGGGCAGGCGGTGGAGCCTTGGAAGCTGAAGACGATTATTGAGGCAGCCCAGGCGGCGCCCTCTTGGGTGAACGGCCAGCAGGTATCGATGATTGCGGTACGCAGCGAGGAACGCAGGCAGCAGTTGTCAGTGCTGAGCGGTAACCAGAAGCATGTGGCGGAAGCGCCGGTATTTCTGGTGTTCTGCATGGACTTTCACCGGGCCAAGCTTGCGGCGGAGCTGGAAAGCCAGCCGTTTGAAACGGCTGCGGACATAGACGCACTGCTCGTTGGGGCTACGGATGTCGGCATTGCACTATCGAATGCAGTAGCTGCCGCCGAGTCGCTGGGGCTGGGGATTATTCCGATTGGGGGCGTGCGCCGCAACACGGCAGGGGTGATTGAACTTTTGCAGCTGCCAGAGTATGTATTCCCGGTGGTCGGCCTCTGCATTGGCTATCCGGCGGGAGAACAGCCGAAGAAACCACGCCTGCCTATCGCGGCTGTATATCACGAGGAAGTCTATAATCCCGATCAGAAGGGCCTGATCGAAGAATATAATGCGGCCCACCGTGAGTCGCTGAAGGCGCAGGGGCTGACGGAAAGGGACTGGAGCAGTACGATTGCCCGCTTCTATGCCTTGAATCCGCAGTACGGGGATGCGCAGCATACGTTGAAGCAGCAGGGCTTCACCTGTGAGAATCTGAACAAGGCATAATACTTCACGTACAATTGAAGACGGGATAGCTCTCTTAGGGACTGGTTCAGCAGAAATAAGAGCTCCTCGGTCCGTAACGCCGGGCAAAATGCCCAAGTAAGAATGAATTCGGGTGGGAATGGGCGTAGCTGAATAGCAAAAAACCGCTTCGCAAGTTTCTTGCAGAACGGTTTTTTGCGTTATAGGATTACAGCGCAACCTTGATCTTCCCGCGCTGCTTGTAATAGACCCAGTACTGAAATCCGATCTCCTTCAGCCTGGCAGCGACCTGATTGCGCTGATCGGCCACACGGGAAGGCTTATGCGCGTCTGAGCCGAAGGTGACCTCGACGCCGAAATGCAGGGCCCGCTCCAGAATCTCATCGGAGGGATACCAGCCGCCGCATAGCTTGGTGCCACCGGAGGTGTTGATCTCAATGGCTGGCCCGCATTCGCCGATGATGCGCAAGGCTTCGTCAATCTCCTTCGGAGCGGCAATCTCGGAGAAGGGGGGATAATTCCCTTTCATGGCATCAATATGACCGAGAACCTGGAACATGCCGCTGCGCGCAGATTCCGCTATGAGCCGGTAGTACTCCGCTTTGGCTGCAAGCTGCTGCTCCGTACCAAGCCCCTTCCAGCGGCTTTTGTTGAAGATGCTGACTTCTTCTACGTGATGGACTGAGCCGATTACATAATCGAACGGATATGCGGCGAAGGTCTTGCGGTACAGCTCCGCATGCTCCGGGAAATAATCCGACTCCATGCCAAGCAGGACATCTATGCGTCCTTCGTACTCTTGTTGCAGAGACAGAACTTCCTGGACATAATGGGCCAGCTCGGACTTGGCCATGGCGATACGCGGAAAAGCCTGCTCGTCCGGGCTTCCGAAGTAAGGCGAATGGTCGGAAATACCGATGACATCCAGCCCCGCCGCTATTCCGGCTTCAATGTAGTCTCTGATATTGCCGTCAGCATGACCGCAGCGGAAATGGTGGGTGTGCAGGTCGAAATTCATACAGGGAACATCTCCTTAGGCCAATATGGCAGAATGGGTAAAGGTTACTCTGAGCCGATGAACTGGGTCTCGGGCATCCCCTTAAGATCGCTCAGGAATTGTCTCATGGCAGAATTGACATACTTGCCGGATTTGGTAATGACACCTACGGGATGGGTCACCTCCAGCTCAATGATCGGGACGATGCGGAGTGTGCCAAGTCTAACCTCGGCCATGACAGACTGCTTGGAGATGACCGCCGCGCCCAGGTCAAGCTCAACCATCCGCTTCACTTCCTCGCTGCTGGTCAGCTCCATAATCACCAGCGGCTGAATACCGTGTCTCGCCAGCACCTCATCGACAAATTTCCGGCCGACCGTATCTGGTGAGAGCAGGATGAGCGGGATTCTGCCCAGGGCCTCAATCCCGGCCGATTTGACCTGGGCCAGCGGATGGCGGGGCGAGACAACCAGTTCAAAAGTATCATAATACAGGACCGAGGTCGTCATCCCCGGGTTGCGCCCAATCAGATAGCCGATACCGACATCCACAATCCCGTTCTCGACTTGCTGGTAGATCTGGGAGGAGGACATGGATGAGATCGAGGTTTTGATATCAGGGAACTGATCCTGGAAATAGGAAAGCACCCGGGGGAGAATCTGGATGGCGATGGAGGTGGTCGTACCGAGAATAATATGCCCTTGGGGATTCTCTTCGAGATCGGCAAGGCGCTGCTTAAGCTCATCTACGATTCCGACAATCTGTTCCGCGTGGGCGAGGAAAACTTTGCCCCTGTCCGTCAGCGTCACCGGCTGGTTCCGGTCAACAAGCTGGGTTTTGAATTCTTCCTCCAGGCTTTTAATCTGGGCCGAGACCGCCGGCTGTGTCAGGTTGAGCAGCTCGCCCGCCTTGCGGAAGCTCATGGTTTTGGAGATGGTGATCAGTGTTTCGAGCTGGCTGATATTCATGGACTTGCCCCCTTATGGCTACCGGATGGTGCCGCCGTTTATTTGTACAAATAGGGAAAGCCGCAGCTTTCCGGAGACGTATACGCACATGTCTGCTTCCTGAATGAGAGTCTGCAGGCTGCGGATTCTGACAAGGTAGACGGGTAAAAGGGTCGCTGTGAGTGCTGCACTCGGAGGGTGTGACGCCGCAGATCTTACGTTTATTGATTAAATTATAGGAGATTCCTCCCGGGAGGGCAATGTTGCCGTCCAAACTATCTTCAGAAATCATTCGACAAGACCATTAATTTTTGGTGAATAATGCCGATATATGAAGTATAATAAATTTTATTGCTTAGGACTTTTGGTATATGACTAAAGACTGGTCGAGGGGGACAGCACTTTCATGAAAGCAGAAGTAATCAATCCGTTTCTAGAGTCTGCGCGCATTGTAATTGAACAGGTGATCCAAGTCTCGCCGTCCACCGGTATGCTGGGGATTAAGGATATTGAACTGATCGATAATCATATATGGATTCAAGTGGGAATGACAGGTCAGCTCACCGGGAATATTATCTTCGGGATTGCCGAACCGGTGGCACTTAAGATGGTGTCGGCCATGATGGGCGGTTATGTGATTACGGAGATGGATGAGATGGGGCAGAGTGCCATATCGGAGCTTGGCAATATGATTAGCGGCAATGCCAGTACTATTCTCTCCAATCAAGGGGTGTCCGTAGACATTACCCCGCCGAAGCTGATGAAGTGGGAGAGCATGTCCATACTGCCGCGCAAAGCGCTAAGTATTCCTCTTCTGATGGAGGGCATCGGGGAGCTGGATATTCAGGTTATGATCTCTTAGGCGGATAATCGGGAGTTGAATCTATTCCATGGCATTACAAGGCAAGATTGTGGTGATTACAGGCGCTTCCAGCGGAATTGGCGCACTTACGGCCCAAATGCTCAGTGAGCGCGGGGCGGTTCCCGTTCTCCTGGCCCGTTCGGAGGATAAGCTGCAGACTACTGCGGCGGGCATCCAGGGCGCTTATGGACTGTTCGTCTGCGATGTGACCGATGAGGCGGCGGTGGAGCGTACCTTCGGGGAGATCCTGGAGCAATACGGAAGAATTGACATTTTGCTCAATAATGCCGGTTACGGCAAGTTTGCGGCTTTTACAGAGATGGAGTCTGAAGAGTTCGCCGATATGATGGATGTTAACTATATGGGAATTGTGCGCTGCACCAAGGCTGTCGTTCCTCATATGCTTACGCGCGGCAGCGGTCAGATCGTGAATGTGGCTTCTATGGCCGGCAAAATCGGAACCGCACGCTCGGTGTCCTACACGGCCACCAAACATGCTGTTCTCGGCTTCACCAATGCGCTCCGCCAGGAGCTGCGGAGGAGCGGTATTATTGTCTCGGCTGTGAACCCCGGACCTATCGCCACCGAATTCTTCAAGACCGCCGACCCTTCAGGCAATTATGAACGAAGCGTAAGCCGGATCATGATGACGCCGCAGCATGTGTCCGCGAAGATCGTCAAGCTGATGGACAAGGGCAAAGAGGAAGTGGACCTGCCCGGTCTGGCGGGCTTCGGCATCCGGCTCTATGGCCTGTTCCCGCGGCTGGCAGACAAGCTGACCTATAACCTGATGAACAAAAAATGAACAGATCATATTTACCGGCTGTGGCGTGAACGACTTGTCCCCCTAGAGCATACAGGATGGAGTGACCGTATTAAATACGGCTCGGAGTTAGATTTTATGGCCTTCCATTTGGTGGAGAGGCCTTTTTGGCATATAATGAACATATTATCTTAAGTGAAAAGGATGAAACCCTATTATGAATAAAGCTTCTTTTGCGGCTATCGGCATCCAGGAAGACCTTGCTGCCCGATTGTCTGAATTCGGCATTACCGAACCATCCCCTGTACAGGAGCAGACGATTCCGCTTCTGCTGGAAGGAAGAGATGTTCTGGCCGCATCCCAGACAGGAACAGGCAAGACACTGGCTTATCTGCTGCCGCTGCTGCAAGGGATTAACCCCGACTCGAAATCGGTGCAAAAGCTGGTGCTGGCCCCAACCCAGGAGCTGGCGATGCAAATCCTCCGTGAAGCGGAGCGCTACGGGGCACACCGGGGCATCCGGACGATAGGACTGATCGGCGGGGCGGCGATTAAGCGCCAGATTGACAAGCTGCGGGAGCATCCGCACCTGGTGGTCGGCACCCCGGGACGCATACGTGAGCTGATTGGACTGCGCAAGCTCAAGATGCATGAGGTGAGCACGATTATTCTCGATGAGGCGGATCAGATGTTCCAGCTTAGCGGTGCGGGCGAAGTGACGAAGATCGTCAGCAGCGCGCTGCGTACGCGGCAGCTGGTTATGCTGTCGGCCACGATTGGACCGGAGACCCGTCTACTGGCGAACCGGGAGATGAAGAATCCGGCAGAGGTGGGCATCGATCCCGGCGTGATGACCGCCCAGAGCCTGGAGCATCACTATGTGGTGTGCGAGGAGCGGAACAAGATCGATATGCTGCGCCGGGTGATCCGCCATTACAAGCCGGACCGGGCGCTTGTCTTCGTGAACGCAACCGATGATATTGCCGAGGTGACAGCGAAGCTGAACCACCTGGGCCTTCCGGCCGCAGCGCTGTACGGCGATGCCGACAAGGTGACGCGCGCAAACGTGCTGACCCGCTTCCGGGACGGCAAGCTCAAGGTACTGGTCGCCAGCGACGTAGCGGCCCGGGGCCTTGACATTGAGAATCTGATGCTTGTCATCAGCTTCGATCCTGCTTTTGACTCCGAGCACTATGTCCACCGTGCCGGACGGACCGGGCGCATGGGCAAACGCGGCTTATCCGTAACGATCGTTACGGAGCAGCAGACGTTCATCATGCGCAAATTCGCCCGCGAGCTGGATATCCAGCTGGACGAGCGGGCGATGGCCTTCGGCAAGGCGCTGGCGGAAGGCGAGCGCGCCGAGCTGCGCAGCGGCGGCGCGAAGGAGCGCCGCGAAGGGGCTGAACCGCGCGGCGGCATGGCAGCGCCGCGCACCGGCAAGCCGCAAGTGCGGACCTCGGCGGCTGGAACAGCAGGCGGAGGGACGGGCGGCGAAGCGCCGGCCGGGCAGCCTGGCGCAGCGGCTGGCAGCGGTGGTGGGATCACGGCGCGGCGCGAGCAGCGGCCGGGGATTGCCGCGAGCACGCGCAGCGCGGCGGGGCCGGCAGGCAAGGCCCGCAGCCAGGCGGAGCGGGACAAGAACCGCAAGAATAAGGGAGCCCCGAAGTGGCTCAAGGACAAAACCCCGAGAGGTGACGGTCAATGAATACAGCTCCCGTATTGCAAATTACGGGTTTAAGCGGAGGATACAGCCTGAACAAGCCGGTGCTGCATGATATCGGCCTGCTTGTGCAGCCAGGTGAGATGGTCGGGTTAATCGGACTGAACGGTGCGGGCAAAAGCACCACGATGAAGCATATCCTGGGGCTGATGTCCCCGCATAAGGGCGAGATTACTGTACAAGGGAAGACGCGGGGCAGCGATCCCGAGAGCTATCACAGCGCGCTGTCCTTTGTGCCGGAATCCCCTTTGCTCTATGAGGAATTGACGGTCCGTGAGCATGTGGAATTCACTGCCAGAGCGTATGGTGTGGAACGCAGTGATTATGAATCACGCACCAGCCAGCTGGCTGCACTCTTCAATATGGAGGACAAGATGGATACCTTGTCCTCCCATCTGTCCAAGGGTATGAAGCAGAAGGTGATGATTATGTGCGCGTTTGTGGCGCGTCCGGCTCTGTATGTAATCGACGAGCCGTTCCTCGGCCTCGACCCGCTGGGTATCCGCTCCCTGCTGGATTTCATGCTGGAGCTGAAGAAGTCCGGAGCGTCGATTCTGCTCAGCTCGCATATTCTCTCCACCATCGAGAACTATTGTGACCGGTTCATTGTGCTGCATCGCGGAATGGTGATCGCGGAGGGAACGCTTGCCGAGATGACCGCGAAGGCCGGGCTGCAGGGCTTGAATTTGGAGCAGCTGTTCTACGAGCTGGTTCAGGGAGGGAAATGATATGGATTTGAAGGAGCTGCGCCGGCAGCGGCGCAGCCGGTTCACAGGAAGCCTGGTCCCTTATATGGGA
Source organism: Paenibacillus sp. FSL H8-0332 (assembly GCF_037963835.1). Lineage (NCBI taxonomy): Bacteria > Bacillati > Bacillota > Bacilli > Caryophanales > Paenibacillaceae > Paenibacillus > Paenibacillus sp. FSL H8-0332. Next base: position 5,816,991 of record NZ_CP150145.1, on the reverse strand, counting down.
TATATCATTCAGAGCGGTGTCGCCATGGTGTTCCTGCTGGTGCTGATTATCTTCTCCGCCTGGTACACGGCGCTGCTGCGCGATATTCCGCCTAACATACCGATCCGCTGGATTATGTTCGTCTTGCTGGTTCCTGCGGCGGTACACAGCAGCTTCCGGACGTATTTGCAGACCCCGGATACGATCTTCCTGCTGCCGCAGGGCCACCGGATGAGAGAGTATTTCGCCCCGTCCTGGGTCAGCGGCAATGTGTGGAAGATTCTGCGGCTGGCCTTTATCCTCATTACATTATGGCCGCTGTACATACGCACCGAGGAGTCTCCCAGGGGGCTGCTAGCCACCCTGCTGGTGCTGATACTGGTCAAGCTGTTATCCAGCTACGGATTATGGCGGGAGACGGCGATGCTCTCCCGCCCCGCTGCGGCAGGCTATAACCTGCTGCGCTGGGCAGTTGGCGGTCTAATGATAGCCGCATGGCTATGGCAGCCGTCGATGCGCGCCCTGATCTTCATTCTGATTCTGGCCGCAGCCTATGTGGCCGCGCTGGCCGTCCCCGGCCGGCACGCTGTTCCTTGGGAACGCCTGATCACCATGGAGAAGAACCAGGGAACGCGGGCGCTGATGGTCCTCGGCTGGTTCGTTGATGTTCCGGGACGCGAGCAGCGGGTCTATGCCCGCCGTTATCTGTCACGTTGGGGCAGTGGCCTAAGCTGGCAGCGGGATTCAGCGTACCGGTTCCTCCTGACCAAAAGCTTCGCCCGGGGCGACGTCTTCGGCATCGTCCTGCGGATGGCTGTGCTGGACCTGTTCCTGGTCTGGATGATGCAAGGCAGCTATCTCGGCAGCGGCATCTATGTATTCTTCCTCTTCCTGATGGGCATTCAGCTGACGGCGCTGCGCAAGCTGCACAGCGAATCGTTCTGGCTGACCGTCTACCCGCTGCCGGAGGGCAGCAAGGGCAAGGGAACGATCCAGTTTGTATTCCGGGCCCTTCTGGTCCTGGCGCTGCTGACCGGATTACCGCTCCTGCTTCAGGCAGGGCAGCGCCCGCTGGAGGTGCTTGCCACCTTCGCTTGCGGATTCCTGCTGGCCTATCTGTTCAAGGTCCGCTCCACCCGCAAGGAAGCGCGTCTGGATGAAGACGATCTGTAGAACAGATTGCAGCAGCAGACCATACGTACCCACAAGCGGGTGCGTTTATAACAAATGGCCTCAGGCTCTCGCGGATGCGGAGTCTGAGGCCATTTTCCAAAGACAAGCATTTATAGAAGGGGTAGGTACCCTCTTCATATCAGGTGGAGCAGGGAATGCTATAACACGTGGATCGGAGAGAGCGCGCGGCTCCCTCCAGGGGACTCACTCCTTGTTAGACAAAGAGTGAACGGCTGATGATAACCAGCAGGATAAAAAGAACCAGAATGGCTCCAGTGCTTGTGAATGCACCGTGTCCGTATCCGTATCCGCCTCTAACTTCTTCGCTCATGTTCATTCCCCTTTCGCGTGTGAGTTTGTTGTACTTGAGTACACCGTATTGTATGTGCGGAGGGAAGAACGTGTATGGGCCAATGCCATAGCACCGGGCAAAAAAAATCAGCCCCGGGATTCCGGGGCTACTTACTTGCCTATGTCAAAGCTTGATGATCAGGCTTTCTCCAAATCGCGGATACCCGCATAGACCAGATCAAACAGATCTTCCAGCTGATCCTCTTCGATGCAGGAGAAGGCAATGCGCAGATCAGTTTCACCGAGGGCGATGGTGCCCAGGCCGTAACGGTGGATCAGGTGGAGCCGTAAGGCTTCAGCCGGCACGGTGAGCAGCTTCAGGCACATGAAGTACCCGGAGTTGAACGGATAATAAGTCCATACATCATCGCCGTATTTGCCGCTGTCCAGCAGCGCCTTCACTTTGTTGGCCCGGCCTTTCATGATCTGGAACTTCTCTTCCTTTTGTGCGGCGAATTCCGGCGCCTTCAGTGCGTCCAGGACAAAGGTCTGCGATGGATGCGCTCCGCTGGAGATGGTGGCCCGGATGATGCCCAGTGTTTTTTGCTCCAGGGCTGCCAGCAGCTCCTTGTTCTCCGAAGCGTAGGTGATGAAGCCGACGCGGAAGCCCCAGACGAATTCTTCCTTGGTGGCTCCGTCAATCTTGACCGCCAGCACGCGCGGGTGCAAATTCGCCAGCTTGCCGAACAGGGATTCCTTGAGTGAATCCTCGAAAAAGAGTCCGAAATAAGCGTCATCGCTGACCACGACCACATTGATGCCTTCTTCGGCGGCACGCAGAATGGCGGCAACGATGGCTTCGCCTTCCTTAATGCCCGGTGTATATCCGGTCGGATTGTTCGGGAAGTTAAGCAGGACGATGGCTTTGCCGCGGTCCTTCTGGGACAGCAGCGCATCGAGCAGACCTTCACTATTGAAGTTCATATCCTCGGTGAACAGCGGATAATTAACGGTCTCGGTCAGGCGGCGGATGCCGAAGGTCAGCTCGTAGTTCTCCCAGTTTTTGTCCGGATAGATGACAGCATCCCCTTGCTCTGCGAACAGATCGGCAACGATGCTAAGCCCGTGGGTCAGCGCATTCGTTACGACAGGATTGCTGAAGGACTTGCCTTCAAGCGACGGATTCTCACGCAGCATCTTCTCCCGCCATACGGAGCGAAGCTCCGGCTTGCCTGCTGGAGGCGCGTAGCCATAGAGGTCTTTGGGACTGTAGGCGGAGAGTTTATCCTGGATCACACCAAGGTGCATCGGCAACCCGTTCTCGGTAGCGATTCCGATGGTGGCGTTATACTTCTTGGCATGAGCCGTGGCTTCTGCGGATTGGCTCAGGATCCCCTCTTTGGGGAAATAGATTGCTTTACCGAGACTAGAGAGCATATCGTACACATGTTCATTGCCTGCCTTGATGCTGTCATTCAATTGTCCAGCCAGTGGATTCATCAGTTTCATCCTTCCGGTATTCTTCTGGGATATATACGCTAACATTGCCTAACATTATAACACCGCGGATTGCCGCCGTCACTGAGGAATGCTGCGTTTTCATAAATAGTTTTGGAATCGAAGCGGCGGCCCGTCCCCATGCGGAGCGCAGAAGATGTACAAATGGGAACCGGACAAGGTATTATGAAAAGTAAGCTTACGCTATACGTTTAGGAGGGAACTATATGCTACATGCATCGCCATCCTCTTTTGTAATCCTCCCGGCCCTGGCGAAGATTGTCTGTGAACCGGGCTGGAAGTGGCAAAAAAGAGAGAAGCCGCTGCAAAATTACGATTTATTCTACGTCTGGAGCGGGGAGGGGACGGTTGTGCGCGGCGGGGTGCCCTATCAGGTAGGGAAGGGAAGCTGCTTCCTGTTCCGCCCGGGGGATTACACCAGCGCCACACATAATCCGCAAAAACCGCTTGTGCTTACATATATTCACTTCGATGTTGCCGAGGAGGTGACCGAGGTGCCGGCATTCTACCATGAGCTGAGCGAGACGGTGGAATTCGAGCATCTGCTGGCCCGTTATGTCCGGCTGTTCCTGGTGCAGACCTATGCGGCGGAGGAGGAGGGACGTCTGATTTTGAAGCAGCTCATGATTCATCTGCTGCGGCAGGATCAGGCGAGGCCGGTCGAGCGCCATGTCAGCAACCAGCTGGCGGAGGTGATCCACGAGGTCGCCAACTATGTCAGCCAGCATCCCGGGGCGGCGCACCGGGTAGAGGATCTGGCCGCCCGGGCGGGGTTATCCCCGCGCTACTTCTCAATCAAGTTCAAGGAGATCACTGGCTCCTCGGTCCAGTCCTATGTGATCCGTGCACGGATCGAACGGGCTCAGCATCTGCTGCTGTATGCAGGCATGAACGTCACGGAGGTAGCGGATGCGCTCGGCTACCGCGATATCTTCTTTTTCAGCCGCCAATTCAAGCAGCATACCGGGAAAAGCCCGTCAGAGATCCGCTGAAGCGGCGGGGCGAGTATCGTGCTGAGTGTGGTAGATGTGTTACATGTGCTAGATGTGCTATGGGTGCTCGATGTGCCAATGTGTGCTATGCGGACCGTGAGGACCTTATTTTGCGGAAAAGGCACTTATTCCACCCGCTGCGGACTCAGGGGCCGTTATCAGGCTGATCGGGGCCGAAATGGAGGCGTATGGGCTAACTTAAGAGCATCTGAGTCCGCTTGCTCTGCGTTATCTGGCAGAATAGCTGAAATAGCGGCTCCCCAGTCCGCAAGACAGGCCTGAAGTTGAAGTGAGCACTGCGCTGTGACAAAATAAAGGAAAGCACAGCACAGCAAAATATACACGGGAGAAGGAGCATACTTATGTACGAAATAGTCCTGATACGGCATGGAGAGAGTGAATACAACCGGCAGAATCTGTTTACGGGCTGGAGTGATCCTGATCTGACGGAGAAGGGCGTTGAAGAGGCGAAGAAGGCGGGCAAGCTGCTGAGGGATGCCGGGTATACCTTCGATCTGGCGTTCGCTTCGGTGCTGAAGCGTTCGATCAAGACGCTGAACTATGTGCTGGATGAGATGGACCTGCTGTGGATTCCGGTGCAGAAATCCTGGAAGCTCAATGAGCGCCATTACGGTGCACTGCAGGGTCTGAGCAAAAGTGAAACGGCCCTTAAATACGGTGAGGAGCAGCTCCATATCTGGCGGCGCAGCCTCTCGGTCCGCCCTCCGATGCTGGAGCCGGATGATCCGCGTTATGCCAGACATGATATCCGCTACAAGGAAGTGCGTCCGGGTGACATCCCGCGCGGAGAGAGCCTGGAGGATACCGTACACCGGGTCGGCGATTTCTGGACCAACCGGATTGTGCCGCTGATCCGCAAGAAGGAGCGGGTTCTGATCTCGGCGCACGGCAACACGCTGCGGGCCCTGATCAAGTATATGGAGGATATCGACGAGACCGCGCTGCTGGATCTCAATATCCCGACCGGCGTTCCGCTGGTCTACAAGCTCGACGACGACGTGAAGCCGATCAGCCGCTTCTATCTCGGCGAACCGGAAGAGGTGCAGCAGAAAGCGCGTGAGGTGGCGAATCAGAGTAAGGTTACGGAGTAACCGGAGCGGCGCTGCGTCCAGCTTAGCATAGATGTTGATAAAGGGAGTATTCCAGCTGGTGGACGGGTTGGGATACTCCTTTTTTGGTATCATGGAATTGGGATCAACTATGCCTACAAGTAAGCTGCATAACTACCCTTCACTATAACAAGGGGGAAATTGCGTACTAATGAATACAAACTATGCAATGCAACGATAGGGGGGAGAAAAATGAGAGTATATAGTTTAAGATCCAATGAAGATTCCAGCGATTTAATGCTGGACAAGTTTGTGAGTGCAGAGCATCCTATAGAGTTGAAATTTAAAGTATATATTCCAACCATTCTCCTTGGCTACGTATGGCATGAAGCTGACTTTATCCAAATGAAGCATACATAGCAATAAATGATCTGTCATCTCAAATCATTGGATGAAAACTATCATAATGTAAGCTATAAACCTAAAAAGGAATGCTAAATAACCATGAAATATCTGCATATTAAAAGGACTTCAGGCTGTTTCTGCCTGAAGTCCTTTTTGAAAATAAAGAAATTATATGTTTCACACGATAACTTATCCTTCTATTCGTTGCCACTTGATAGATTGTGTTACACCGGCCGCCGCATCTCTCCCAGCAGCTCGCCCATCTTCACCTTCGTGTCCGGGGTAAGCCCGGCGCGCGGGGTGAAGGTGCCGCTCTCCATCAACAGGACTACCGTGGAACCGAATTCGAAATAAGCCAGGTCGTCGCCGCGCTGCCATTCTTTGGCCGCCTCATCGGTGTAGCGGATACTGCTCACATTCATTGCGCCTACCTTGACCACGGCGGTCTCGCCATAGCTGCCGGCTATATAAGTAATCAGCCGTTCGTTACGGCTCAGGACACTCTTCATATGGCGCATGCCGAAATCATTCACGGGGTAAGCCCGTCCGCGGATATAATCGCTCTCCCGGAGCTGTCCGGTTAACGGGGAGTGAATCCGGTGATAATCGGTAGGGCTTAAGTAGAGGACGAAATAATAGCCTTTCTTGTACAGTTCGAGGTGTGGCGAGTGATTAAGCAAATCCTCCAGCGTATAATCCTGCCCCTTCACATTCATTATCGTGCCGCAGTTGATTTCGCCCATTGCCGTAATCATAGCGTCCACGGGACTGGCTACGGCATGCTCACCGCTGGCCACCGGGCGCATTCCCGGCTTCAGGCGGCGGCTGAAGAATTCATTCAGTGTACGGTATTCTCCGGCAGCCTTCTCCGCCTCGGCGGCAGGAATCTGATAGGAACGAATAAATACCGGAATCATAAGGCGGCTGAGTCTGCTGTGGGATAAAGCCCCCATCAACCTGGAAAGCCATCTGTGCGAGGATAGCTCGGTCATCAGCCGCAGCAATTGTTTAACCATGCCCATCTCCCTTCCATCATGCAGCAGTGTTATCCTGTGCCAAGGGACTCCACCCGCTCTGCATTATATTGACATAGAATAGGAGACAAATCAATAAGAGTTCGTTCTTAGTGCTTCTTCGTACAGATATCTGGCATAGCCCATAGGCTGACGGTAGCTGTCTTTCCATACCCCGCGCAGTCCGGCCTTCTGGAAGCCGTAACGCTGGTCGCGTCCGTTGCATTCAATGAAATACAGATGTCCGTGCTTCGTGACACCGATGTCAAGACCGATATCGGCCAGCCCCGGCAGGCTCTTCTCCAGCTCACGGGCGATGGCGAGACTGAGTGAGAGGACGGACATACGGATTCTGGCTGCCTCTTCTCCAGGGAATGCCTGCTCCAGGGCAAAAGAGGACTTCAGGGCTTCGCCCCCTCTGGCAATGTTCGATACAAAGCCGCCGGGCGCTGCCAGCTTGGCGAACAGGCCTGTGACCTGCCACGCTCCGCCCCAGCCCCGCTGTACCGTGACACGCAGGTCAAAGGGGCGTCCGTTAATCTCGGCCAGCGGAATCCGTTCCTGGACCAGATAGGGCACGGAAGAGAGCCGTGCGCGAAGGGCCCGGGGAATGGCGTCAGGGTTAATGACTCTGCTAACCTTGCGTCTTGAGCCGGAGATAGAGTAGCTCCAGAGCCAGCGCCCTTCGCCGCTGCGGGTGAGCCGCATCACGCCGATACCCACGCTGCCCCGGCAAGGCTTGAGGATCAGATCCGGGTAGCGGCTCATCATCTCTCTCAGGCCGGCAAGTCCGTTTGCTGTGACTGGCAGAACAGCTTGCAGTTCCCGATTCTGCTCCAGCAGGCCGTGAATCTGATCTTTTCCGTAGCGGTTGCAGCTGTTATAGACCTGAATCCCCTGCCGGAGCAGGCGCTCGACGCCGGTGCTGCGGGGATCATAGATTGCCCGGTTGTGGATGACCTCCGGCGTAGGGACGATCTGTCTGCGGTAGCCTTGCGGACCTTTCTTCATATAGACACTGCTGAAGCCGGACGCCACGTCGATGTCGGACAGCTTCACAAAGCAAGGGGTTAATCCGTATGCGGCGGCGGCCTCTTCGTAGTTGGCCAGAGATTCCTGTCCGGTTTTTAACCGGGGAACGCCCCCGTGCATAGCGGCATTTAGCAGTATCCCAACGAGCTTTTGCCCCATGTTCGTTCCTCCTGTTATCTTGAAGTACTTCCCGGCTGTTTTTATGTCTCCTGTCATTGTATGTATGTACGTGCCCGTAAGGGTTGGACGGATGCGCGGCGGCAGATGCCCTTTTTTGAAAGGAGAAGAATGGATTATCGGCAGGGTGAAGGGTGTCATCCGCCCATGCTGCTGCATATGATGCCTAGAAGATACAATAGATGGAAGGAGGAGACTGCTTGTGAAGAGTCCCAAACGAAAACAGCAGCGCAGTTCTAAAAGACCGCTCTATTACGTGGATAATCCCGATACGACTGAACTTAGCATGTTAGACAGCAGTCCCAAAACACAAAAAAACCAGGAATTGGAATGGGTGGAAGCGGCTGAAGGAGAAGACCTTGCCCTGCAGGTGAGCGGGGTGGAGATGCTGGAAGTGATCGCGCCGCCCCGGCAGACTGTAACTGCTCTGGAGGGAACTCAGGGAACCGTGACGGAAGAGGTGCGCGGGCAGGAGGACCGTGCAGCTCTGCTTGCAGCTCAGGTAACGGCCCCACCGGAAAAAGAACGCCTGCAGCCCGTATACACCGATGATTTGTCCGATGGCGCCGTCACCGGTGCCAAGATTGCTCCACGGACCATTGACGGGTCCAGGCTAAAGCATGGCATCATCGGCACACCCTGGCTGCAGGACTATGCAGTGCAGAATATAAACCTTGCGGACCGGGCGGTTACCTCCTCGAAGATAGCGCCGGAGTCCGTTACCGGTGAGCATCTGGCGGAGAGCAGTGTCAGCGGGGGCAAACTGCTGGATCACTCCATCGGCGGCGAGAAGCTGAAGGATGGCAGCATCGGTCCGGAGAAGCTGGCAGACCGGATGATCAGCGGAGGACATATTGCCGATGGCGTCATCAGCAGCCGGCATCTCAGTGAGTTCATTATCACAGCGGAGCTGCTGGACGATGGGGCAGTCAACGGTGAGAAGATTCTCAGCAGCAGCATTGACAGCCGCCATCTCAGCAACGGCAGTATTGACCGCTCTAAGCTGGCTGACGAAGCAGTGTCCGCCGACAAAATCGCCGATGGCGAGATCAGCGGTATCAAGCTGGGTGATGCGGTGATCGAGAGCCGGCATGTGGGGGAAGGCGTCATTACCGCCAAGCATCTGGCACCCGGTGCCATTGGACGGGAACAGCTGGCGGCGCGCCTGATCGGCAAGGAGCAGCTTCAGCCCGGTATTATTGAGAGCGGGCATCTCGCAGATGGGGCTGCCGGGTCCCGGCAGATCGCGGCGAAGGCTGTCCGCAGCCAGCACATTAACCCGGAGAGCATCCATGCGGACCATATCGCCGAAGGTGAAATTGGCAGCCGTCATCTGGCAGACCGCAGCATTTCTTTTGTGAAGCTGGCGGACGGTGCGGTAGGGACTACACAACTGATTGAGCAGGCGGTTACCTCTTCCAAAATTGCGGATCAGAGCATTCTGGCCCATAAGCTGGCTGACGAAGCCGTGATGACGCGCCATATTGCGAAATCCGCAGTCCGTAGTGCACAGATTGCTACGCAGGCTGTCACTTCGGCACATTTGCAGCGCGAGGCCGTGGATAATTCTCATCTGGCCGCAGAATCTGTAGGCTCTGCCCAGCTCCAGGAGCATTCCGTCCTGACCGGCCATCTGGCCAAAGGGGCAGTTACGGAAGAACAACTGGGGTATGAATCCGTTACAGGAGAACATATTAGCCCCCAGAGTATTACCGCAGCCAAGCTGGTGGATGGCAGCATCATTACCGCCAAGCTGGCTATGGGTGCGGTCGGAGGTACGATCCTTGCAAAAGAAGCGGTCAGCGGAGAGCATATTGCGGTCTGCGCCGTGGAGGAGAAGCATCTGGCGGACGGCAGTGTCAGCGGACGGGTGCTGCAGGAGGAGGCTGTCGACGCTGGTCATCTGGCATCCGGCGCTATCGAACGCCGGCATCTGGGAGACAGCAGTGTGACTTCATCCGCGCTGCAATCCGGTTCGGTAACGGCAGATAAGCTGTCCTCCGGTGCTGTCAAGGAGGCCCATCTCGCTGCGGCGATCGTGCAGCCGCATCATTTGGCCGACTATGCTGTCACATCTCTGAAGTTATCGCCGGAGAGTGTCTCAACGGATAAGCTCGGCGATCTGGCCGTTACTTCCGTCAAGCTGGCGGACGGAAGTGTAAGCGCGGAGAAGCTGGCAGCCTCAGCTGTGCAGAGTGAGCATCTGTCGGCCGGCGCAGTCGGCCCGGATACGCTGAAGGATACGTCTGTGCAAGGCAGACATTTGGCAGCGGGCAGCGTGGGCGGTGCACATATCCGGCCGATGTCGATCGGCAACGGACATCTTATTGCCAGCTCTGTCTCATCGATCCAGATTCAGGATGGTAGCATCAGCGGTACGAAGCTGGCCGAAGGATCGGTGGATTCCCTCCATCTCACTCCCGGCAGTGTAGGCGGAAGCCAGCTGGCTGAGGCCTCAGTGGAAGGGCGGCATCTCGCGGATGGCGGCATTAGCCTGGCGCATCTGGCGGAGGAAGTCCGCAGTGCGGAGCTCCTGCCCGACGGAAGCATTGGCGCAGAGAAGCTGGCAGCGGGTGCTGTAGAATCGGTTCACTTGGCTGAAGCGAGTGTTCAGGCCGTTCATTTGGCGCAGGCAGCGGTGGAAGCCCGGCATATCGGTGCCGGGGAAATTACGCTGGCCCATCTGGCCAAGGAGACGCGTTGCGCGGATCTTCTCCCGGATGGCAGCATCGCAGGCAGCAAGCTGGGGGCAGGAGTGGTAGGGGCCTTCCATTTGGCTGCGGGCAGTGTGTATGGCGGCCATCTGGCTGCGGATGCAGTCAGCAGCCGGCATATCCGCGCCGGCAGCATTCAGCTCAGTCATCTGGCTCCCGATACGCGGGGCGCGGACCTGCTGCCGGATGGCAGTATAGGTGGAAGCAAGCTGGCAGAAGGCGCAGTGGATTCGCAGCATCTCCAGCCGCAGAGCGTGGACGCAGAGCATCTTGCAGGCGGTGTGATCCAGGATCGTCATTTGGGCTCAGGAATTATCCGGCTGGCGCATCTGGCAGAGGAAACGAGAAGCGCAGAGATATTGCCGGATGGCAGCATAGATGGAAGCAAGCTGGCAGAAGGCGCAGTGGATTCGCAGCATCTCCAGCCGCAGAGCGTGGACGCAGAGCATCTTGCAGGCGGTGTGATCCAGGATCGTCATTTGGGCTCAGGAATTATCCGGCTGGCGCATCTGGCAGAGGAAACGAGAAGTGCCGAGCTGCTGCCGGATGGCAGTATAGGTGGAAGTAAGCTGGCAGAAGGCGCAGTGGATTCGCAGCATCTCCAGCCGCAGAGCGTGGAAGCAGAACATCTTGCGGGCGGAGTAATTCAGGAGCGTCATTTGGGGTCGGGGATTATCCGGCTGGCGCATCTGGCGGAGGAAGTGAGAAGTGCGGAGCTGTTGCCGGATGGCAGTATAGGCGGAAGCAAGCTGGCAGAAGGCGCAGTGGGTTCGCAGCATCTTCAACCACAGAGCGTGGACGCAGAGCATCTTGCAGGTGGAGTAATTCAGGAGCGTCATTTGGGCACAGGGATTATCCGGCTGGCGCATCTGGCAGAGGAAACTAGAAGTGCCGAGCTGCTGCCGGATGGCAGTATTAGAGGAAGCAAGCTGGCAGCGGGTTCTGTGGGCTCTATCCATCTGGCTTCCGGCAGCATCTATGGAGGTCATCTGGCGCCTGAAGCCGTGGATAGCTGTCATATCCGTCCCGGCAGCATCAGCCTGGAGCATCTGGCTCAGGATGCCCGGACCTCCGAGCTTTTGCAGGATGGCAGTATTACAGGGGAAAAGATTGCACCTCACAGCATTGGAACCAGGCATCTGGCGGAAGGGGCAGTGGGAAGCTCCGAGCTTCAGGATGAAGCGGTGGATGGTTCCAAAATCGCTTCCTTTGCCATCCAGTCCCGGCATCTGGAAGAAGACAGCGTGCAGAGCTATCACATTGTTCAGAATGCGATAAGCGGGGATCATCTGGCGCCTGATTCTGTGGATAGCAGCCATCTCCGTGCGGGCAGCATCCAGCGTGAGCATCTGGCCGAGGGCACGCTGACCTCCGAGCTGCTGGGAGAAGGCAGCATAGACGGCAGCAAGCTGGCGCCAGGGGCGGTGGGGCCTAATCATCTGGCTCCAGGCAGCATCTACGGAGGCCATCTGTCTCCCGGAATCGTTGACGGGCGCCATATCCGCAGCGGCAGCATCGGCCTGGAGCATCTGGCCGGGGATGCGCTGACCTCCGAGCTGCTCCCGGATCATAGTGTGAACGGAGAGAAGCTTGCACTTCACAGCGTCGGCACTGAACATTTGGCTGAAGGTGCAGTAGGAAGCACTGAGCTGCAGGACGAGGCGGTGAAGGCTTCCAAAATCGCTTCCTTTGCCGTTCAGTCCCGGCATCTGGAAGAAGACAGCATCCAGAGCCATCATATTGCTCAGCATGCAGTGAACGGAGATCATCTGGCTCCCGATTCTGTGGATAGCAGCCATCTCCGTGCGGGCAGCATCCAGCGTGAGCATCTGGCCGAGAATACGCTGACCTCGGAGCTGCTGGGTGAGGGCAGCATAGACGGCAGCAAGCTGGCGCCAGGGGCGGTGGGGCCTAATCATCTGGCTCCAGGCAGCATCTACGGAGGCCATCTGTCTCCCGGAATCGTTGACGGGCGCCATATCCGCAGCGGCAGCATCTGCCTGGAGCATCTGGCCGGGGATGCGCTGACCTCCGAGCTGCTCCCGGATCATAGTTTGAACGGAGAGAAGCTTGCGTATAACAGCGTCGGCACCGGGCATCTGGCAGAAGGTGCGGTAGGCTGCACTGAGCTGCAGGATGAGGCAGTGAAGGCTTCCAAAATCGCTTCCTTTGCCGTTCAGTCCCGGCATCTGGAAGAAGACAGCATCCAGAGCCATCATATTGCTCAGCATGCAGTGAACGGAGATCATCTGGCTCCCGGATCAGTCAATGCGGAGCATCTGTCCTTCCATCCGGTACAGAGTGTCGGAAACCGCGATGTCTTGCAGCAGTTCGGGATGACGGCGTTTATGTTCAATGGTGAAGCGGAGAGTGTAGAGGTGACCGTTTCTTTTGACGAGAGCTTCGGTCATACCGGCTATGTGCTGGTTGCCATGGCTAATCAGCCGTACTTCCATGCCTCGCTGAAGAACAGAACGGGCGGAGAAGCAACGATTGAGGTGGTACGGCTGCGCGAGACCCAGCATTTCTATGGCGTGCTATCGTGGATTGCGCTTGGCACTCCGCTGGTCAAACCTGCTGTGGAGCATCGCGCTTTTGACTAATTCGGACAGGATAGGATAGTACATGGGGCGCAGCCGTGGGTTGCGCCTTTTGTGCATGATTACGCCAGCATTTATAGGCTTCACGCTATACAATTCTGCTAATTGTACAAGCAGGGAGGCCTGGAGAAGTGTTGTAGCTGATATGATCGGAAGTTTTCCTTCTCCTGTAAACGCTCCCTTGCCGGCTTATTGCCGGGTGGAGGCGCATAGCGGCATTTGTCCAATTATCTGCACTCAGGGAGACACTTGCCGTTACCGGGGGTGGCGGGATACATAGACTATGGTGTAACCCTCAGCCCGGGAGCAGCCCTGTGAAGGAAGGTGGATGAGCATGAAAAGAAAAGGAGCATCTGCCCGCCGCACGGGGCGGCGGGCAACCCGGACAGCACGGCGGCCGGTGGCACGGACGGTACGGCCTGCTATACCGCCGCCTGCGGTGAATCATCCGCAGCCTGAGGTGTCGGTTATTATTCCGGCCATGAATGAGGCGGCGACGATTGCCGCGGTGATCGCCGGAGCCAGAGGCGTTCATCCCCGCTGTGAGGTTATTGTGATTGTTAACGGTTCTGCGGATCAGACCGCAGATATTGCGCGCTCCTGCGGAGCGAACGTAATAGTGTATGAACAGCCGCTCGGACATGATGTCGGGCGAAGCGTAGGTGCTGCGGCGGCGAAGGGAGCGGTTCTGCTGTTCACGGACGGGGATCTGGTGATCCCCGCCTCGCAGCTGCGCCCCTTCGTGACGGCGGTCAACGGCGGAGCGGATCTGGCCCTGAATGATTATTCCGGCCCGGTCCGCAGCAGATTTCCGCATCCGGTGGTGTTATCCAAGCATGTGCTGAATCTTCTGCTCGGAAGGTCTGAGCTCAAGGGCTGCTCCTTGACCGCCGTCCCTCATGCGATTAGCCGCAGGGCGCTGGATGTCCTGGGCAGCGGTCTACTGTCCAGGCCGCCGCTCGCACATGCACAGGCGGTGCTGGAGGGTCTGGTTGTGACGGCGGTGCATAACGTGCCTGTGGGCAGGATGAATGCGGTCCGCCGGAAGCGCAGCGGCAGTGATCTTCTGCAGGAGGCTATCCTTAGAGACCACCTGGATGCCGTAGCCCTGGTGCTGGAACGCAAGGGCGGCCGGGCAGGCTTCGGGGATGGCACCCGGCGAAGGGAGATGGTGAGATGATGGAAGCGCGGGAAGTATCCGTCAGCGGCAGGTCTTCAGCGGGGCGTACTGCGCCCGGAAGCAGTGGCTCTAAAGGCCGCGCCGCCGGACGCGGCACCGCAATGCGCAGAGGCGCGGCCAAGCAGCGGTCCGCGAAGCGCCGCAGCAAGTCTGCATCAGCGGGCCTGGGCCTCTCCCGGTCCAAGCGGAAGTCCGCTTCCGGGCGGCCGGCCCTGTCCCTGCCGGCATCGCAGGGCTCGCTGTCGGTCATTATCTCGGCCAGGAATGAGGAGCGTACGTTGCCGAAGCTGCTGGAGCAGGTGGAGCGCCTGAAGCCGCAGGAGATTATTGTGGTGCTGAACGGCTGCAGTGACCGCAGCTTTCAGCGGACCCGGCTATGCGCTCAGGCGAGCATAGTATACATTCCGGAATCTGCCGGACATGATGTGGGACGTTCGCTTGGCGCGAAGCTCAGCCGGGGAGACATTCTGCTGTTTCTGGATGGAGATATGGTGATCTCCGCCGGGCAGCTGTCCTCTTTTGTGGCTGCGGTGGACCGGGGGGTGGATGTGGCGCTCAATGACCTTGATCCGCTTCTGCCTCCCTTCGGGCTAAGTGATGCGGTTACCCGCTGCAAGCTGTACCTGAATCAGGTTCTGGGCCGCCCTGATCTTGGAGCAAGCTCTATGACGGCTGTTCCGCATGCCTTATCCCGCCGGGCGCTGGAGCAGATTGGCTACCGCGAGCTGATGGTGCCGCCTCGAGCGCTGGCGCTCTCCATTATGGGCCGCCTGCGGGTGGAGAAGGCCGGAGGGGTGAATGTGATCAAGCAGAACCGGCTGCGCCAGGGGAACACGGGGATGGGCAATGCCATGGAGCAGCTGATTGCCGGTGATCACGCGGAAGCCCTGGTCTGTGTAATTGCGGAGCAGCGGAGCAACGGGCAGCTGTCGGCCGAGAACCTGCTGGAGCACCGCCGGCAGATTGCCGCCTGGAGGAATGCGCTATGACACTGACGAGCATTATTATTCCTACGTATAACAGGCTCGGGCTGCTGCGCTCCTGCGTCGAATCGATCAGGGCGCATACCCGGTCTGCCTTTGAGATTATTGTAGTGGACAATGCCTCGGATGATGGTACCGAAGCCTACTGCCGCGCCAGCAAGCTGACGTTCATTTCTCTCCCGGAGAACCGCGGTTTTCCGCTGGCCTGCAATATCGGGCTACAGCTGGCTGCGGGGGAGGAGCTGCTGCTGCTGAACAATGATGTCATTGTGTCGCCAGGCTGGCTGGATAATCTGAAGAGCGCCTTGTACAGTGCCCCCGATATAGGAATTGTCGGTCCGGTGACGAATTACGCCAGCGGACGTCAGCAGGTGCAGACTGGCTATACCGATATTGCAGGCTTCCATGCCGAGGCGCTCCGGGCCAATATTCCCGATGCGGCGAAGTGGCTGGAGACCCGAAGGCTTGTAGGTCTGTGCTTTTTATTCAAAAGACAGCTTATGGACGCGATCGGCCTGCTCGATGAACGTTTCTCGCCAGGTCATTATGAGGATGACGATTACTGCTACCGCGCCCGGCTGCAGGGATACCGGCTGCTGATTGCCGGAGATTGCCTGGTTCATCATGAAGGCAGCGCCAGCTTCAAGGAGGTCTATTCCGCCTCATTGCAGGAGCTGGTGGAGCGCAACCGCAGGATTTTTATGGAGAAATGGCAAGTGGATCCGTCGCAGTTCATCTGAGGCCGCTGGCCGAAGGCTAAAGACGTAGAGAAAGAGGAGGAACGTAAGTGAAAGGAGTCATACTGGCAGGCGGAACAGGAACAAGGCTATACCCGCTCACCCGGCTGATGAACAAACATTTGCTTCCGGTCGGCAAGTACCCTATGGTGTGCTACGGGATTGAGCGGTTGCGCCAAGGGGGGATCACCGATATTCTCCTGGTCATCAGCAAACAGTCCGCAGGACAGTACACTGACTTTTTGGGCAGCGGCGCGGAATTTGGCGTCTCCCTGACTTACAAAATCCAGGAGGCGGCAGGCGGCATCGCGGAAGCGCTGGAGCTGGCGGAAGGATTCATCCTGCCGGGGGAACGGTTTGTTGTGCTCCTGGGGGATAATCTGTTCATGGATAGTCTGGAGCCTTACGTGAAAAGTTATCTGCAGCAGCCGGCGGGGACCGCGAAGGTGCTTCTGAAGCCTGTTGAGGATGCGCGCAGATACGGGGTTCCGGTGTTTGACAGCGCCGATGCCTCCCTGATTGCTTACATTGAAGAGAAGCCGGAGCAGCCAAAGACGAAATTTTGTGTTACAGGCATCTATATGTACGATGAAGCAGTATTCGATATCATCCGCCGGATTTCGCCTTCCAGAAGGGGCGAGCTGGAGATTACCGATGTGAACAACCTTTATGCTGTCGAGCGCAAGCTGAGCTATGATGTGCTGCAAGGCTGGTGGAGCGACGCGGGAACCTTCCAGTCTCTGCGCGAAGCCGGAGATAAGCTGAGAGATACGCTGCCCTGAGGGGCGGCTTTTTTTTGGAAATATAAGAATTTAGATGTTGCACACGATAAATTTTCCTTCTATTTCTCGCTGAAACGGTACCGTCCTTTAAAAGGACGGTACCGTTTCAGCTTGGTAGGTGAGGGTGATTAGTTTAGGGAGAGGGAACAGCCACCAACTCATCACCATCAACCACTGGCTGGCCGGACGATTCGCCACCAGAACAAATCCTCGGTCTCCCGGTACAGCTCTGCACCCAGGTGCTGCAGGACACGGTGGGAGGCGAAATTGTCCTTCTCGGTATCTGCGATGACCCAGCGTGCGCCGGGATGGCTGAAGATCCAGGCGCTGATCTGCCGCAGCGCTTCTGTGGCATAGCCTTGGCCCCGGTATCTCTCGTCTATGACATAACCAACGATGACTTCACCTTGTTCGTTCGGGCGGCCTTTAAGAATCAGGAAGCCGATGAGCTGCCGCTGCTCCCGGTGGATGATGGCCCACATGGTCAGCCAGCAGTAGTTCTGTTCATCCTGCAGCACCTTGGCGTGCCTGACCCGCATCGCATAGCGCATCTCTTCATCGTCCAGCAGGGTTGCGGTTATTGTAACGTTCAAGTCTAGCGTCTGCTCCAGCCCGGCGTAATTCTCTAAGGCTAACGCAAGCTCGGGGGCGCTCAGAGGAGATAGTTCCAGGTGTTCACCTGTAAGTTTCATAGATTGCCTCCAGTTCTAATCCGGGTACATAGATGCGGACATACACCATTAGGATGTATTTTCAGCCAAGCATAGTCTGCTGTTACGTTTCTTGTCAATATGCTCCAGCCGGCAGCCTTCTCCCTGTCTTCAGGCAGGAGCGGAAACGGGGATTTGAACGTTGAAATTAAGGGTCATCTTGCGACTTGTCCCGGCACAAACTTGCGGCGCTTCTCCGGCACCGTCAAGGCGGATGCCGCATATGCTGTAGCAGGGCGTTTGAGCAAAGGAGACATGAAGGTGCAGAGTAAAATTACAAAAGTCCTGCAGCACATGGCCCATACGCACGAACAAATGGCACGGATTCTCGACGCCGAACGCCACGTAGCCGTCCGTATGTCGCAAATAGTTCACGATCTGCCGGATGCGGACCCTGATTTCGGCGGATTCAGTGGACTGGTGGAAAGCTCAGGTCAAGTCAACAAAAACATCATTGCTTACCTCAATGCACTTGCCGATCTTGAAGAGGCGATGGCTGAGGGAGTGGGCAGGGTCATCAAGGAATTAAACGGTCAGGAAGAAGAGTAAGGGTAACGTGTAACCTGAGCAAGGAGGCGGAGGATGAGCAGAGAAAAGGCATATCTGCAAATGCTGGAGTCGACCGCTGCCATCCAGTGGAACATTGCGATGATTCTTGAGGCCAAAGCGGTGGAAGCGGAAAAAGTGAAGCAGTGGACCCATCATCACATCCACGCCAGAGCGTTCGACTCCCACGAAGACCAGCTGAAGGAATCCATCTCTATTCACGAGGTAATCGTGGAAATGGTAGAGGGGCTGACGAAGCTGGAGAACGGACTGTACAGCAACCTGAAGGCGGTGCTGGGCAGCGGGGAAGACGAGGGCGGCGATTTTGGCGGGGATGGTGGCGAGGGCTTCAGCTTCGGGGACGACAGCAAATGAGCGGCGGGCTGCTCTCCGAACATGCCGTCAAGCTGGAGATGATCCGCTCGATCGCCCGCAGCCAGGCAGCGCTCGCAGCCATCCTCGAGAGTATTGCTGAAGTGACGGGGCAATCGGAGCAGACAGCCCGCAAGCTGAGCGACAATATCAGGATTCTTAGCGGGTACCAGAGTTCGATGTGCCGGATGATATCCGGTATTTCGCTGCATGAGCCCAAAGAAGGAGTGCCTGCAGCCCCCTGGCTGAGCAAGGTCTGCTCAGAGGGGACGTCCAGGAGTAGATGAAGTACAGGAGGCGTAGAAGATGAAGAGAAAGAGACAGGGCAAGCTTGGTTCCACGGGCAAAGGCAAGAGACGCAGACCGCTGCTGTCACGGAAGACACGGATACGCAAAGGTCCCGGACGCAAATCGCGCAAGGGTCTGCTCGGCAAGCCGGGGAAGAAATCCCTGCAGCTGCGCAGAAAAAGAAGACTCCGCAGACGGCTGCTCCGCAGATCCCGTATTGTAAAGCCGCCGGTGCAGGTCATACCGGCTATAGAGCCCCCTCCCCAGCCGCAGGTGATTCCGCTCCCCCCGGATCTGGGCGTCCCGCCGGAACTGCCGCCGGGAGACGCCTATCAGCAGGGCTACACCGAAGCATACAACGTGGGGTTCGACGCAGGTTTCGCCAAGGGCTTCGAGGACGGGCATAAGCTGGAGCTCGGCTGACAGAGCCGCAGGCACAGCAGCGGAGCAGGACTGCGGCTATTATAGGGGCTGGCGCATAATGCGCCGCCCCTATAGCATATGGGGAACTTTGGGATAAGGCGGGCTATCGGAATTTCCGGCCGGATATGGTAGACTTCTTAACAGAATCTTTACCGGGTTCACTATTCAGGCAGGAAAGCGGGGAATGTATATGATTGGAAATGAGATACGGAGAGCGCACAGCGGGGAGATCCAGGAGATCATGAATCTGATTGCCAAATGTGTACAAGTTATGCAGGCAGGCGGAAGCGATCAATGGGATGAAGGGTACCCTAACCGTGAAGTCATTAGTGAAGATATCGGCAAGGGAACGTTATTTGTCTGCCTGGAGCATGAGGCGATTGCCGGAATTCTTGTGCTGGATGAGAACCAGGCGGAGCAATATGCAGGCATTGAATGGGAACAGCAGCAGGGGCCGCATCTGATCATGCACCGGCTTGCGGTACATCCCGAGATTCAGGGCAAAGGGATTGCCCGGCGGCTGATCGCCTTTGCCGAGGAATTCGCCCGCAGCAGCGGATACAGAAGCATCCGGCTCGATACATATGCGAAGAATGACAGGGTGCTCAAGCTGTATCCTTCGCTCGGGTATTCGCAGAGAGGCGAGATTCGTTTTCCGGGCCGTACCGCTGCTTTTCCGGTGTTTGAGAAGGTTCTGCCAGATAATATGGAGAGATAATCTCCGATTGAGTGAGTTAACATTACATTAATGGCTGATTTTTAGTGTGAAAATGTTTATTCATGCTCTAATCTGACTTAATTGCATGATCGTGTTAACTTTAATAACTTTTGTTGACAGGAAAGTTGTCTTTCAATTATGATGGGATTATTCATAAGCAATTGAATAGTCCTTTTCGTATATCCTTAATAATTGGTTTAAGGGTCTCTACCGGGAACCGTAAATTTCTGGCTACGAAAATATGCTGAGGCATATTTTTGTGGCCTTTTTGTGTTACAGGCAGCCGGACATTAACAAGACTAGGGGGGGAAGACAATGGCGAATATCCTGATCAAGCATGCGGAGATTATTACGATGAACAAGCAGGAGGACATTATATACGGTGATATCCGCATCAAGGGCGATCTGATTGTGGAGATTGGCACCGGCCTTGAAGTGAATGGGGATGAGGATGAGCTAGTCATAGACGCCAAGAACCGGACGGTCATCCCCGGCTTCATCCAGACGCATATTCATCTGTGCCAGACGCTGTTTCGCGGCAAAGGGGATGATCTGGAGCTGATGGACTGGCTGCGCAAGCGGATCTGGCCGCTGGAGGCGGCGCATGACGAGGAATCGCTGTACTATTCTGCCATGCTCGGCATTGGGGAATTAATCACCAGCGGTACAACGACCATCGTGGATATGGAGACGGTACATCATACGGATTATGCTTTCCAGGCGATTGCGAAGAGCGGTATCCGCGCCTTGTCAGGGAAGGTCATGATGGACCGGAAGAACCCCGATGCACCGGCGGCCCTGCAGGAGGAGACGGCGGCTTCGCTGCAGGAGAGTGTGGATCTGCTGGAGAAATGGAACGGATACGCGAACGGCCGGATTCAGTATGCTTTTTCCCCGCGGTTTGTCATTTCCTGTACGGAGCCGCTGCTGCGGGAGGTGCAGAGCCTCTCGGCCCGTTACGGGGTGAAGGTGCATACCCATGCTTCCGAGAATTTGGGAGAGATTGAGCTTGTGCAGGCGATGACCGGTATGCGCAATATCGTCTATCTGGATCACCTGGGGCTGGCTAACGAACGTCTGATTCTGGCCCACTGTGTCTGGCTGGATGAGCAGGAGAAGCGGATTCTGCGGGACCGCGGGGTTCATGTCAGCCACTGCCCGGGCTCGAACCTCAAGCTGGCCTCCGGCATCGCCGATACGCCGGGCATGCTTCATGACCATATTCACCTCAGCTTGGGTGCAGATGGCGCGCCATGCAACAATAACCTGGATATGTTCAACGAGATGCGTCTGGCGGCAGTCATCCAGAAGCCCGCGCATGGCCCGACTACGATGGATGCCCGGAGTGTCTTTCGGATGGCGACCATCGGAGGCGCGAAGGCGGTGGGGATGGAGGATCAGATCGGCAGCATCGAGGTCGGCAAGAAGGCGGATCTGGCCATCCTTAATCTCTATAATTTTCATACCTTTCCCTCTTATGATGTGGACCCGATCTCGCGGATCGTCTACTCGGCCACCCGTGCCGATGTGGAGACAACGATTGTGGATGGTGAGATCCTCATGCACACAGGGCGGCTGAAGACCATCGACAAGGAAGTAGTGCTTAATGAAGCGAACCTTTCCATTAAAAGATTGCTGGGCAGCACGCGGCTAACCTGAGCGGAAGGGGCTTCACCTCCAGCTGTCCCAGACAAACTGACTATAGTGACTGGAGGTATGATTGCGGCCTTGACCAGAAGCGTCTTAGATTTAAATTGTAACCTTGCAGGGGACTTCGCGCCTCTGCTTTTTTTGTCCGGATATTGATAATGACCTTAATGAACCTTTTCTCCCGCTCAGTTGTTAATAGGGTGGCCCTCTTTTGATTCCCTTTGCAAGTATTGCTATACTAGAGCAACGTGAGCTTTTTACAGAAACAAGGAATTAATTTTACACCACTATTAATGAAGAGAGTAAGAGGGGATTGCAATGAGAGAGGGCAAACCTGCGTCTGTGCAGGCTCATTTCTATATCGTGGCGGGACTGCTGTGGCTGAAGCTGCTGCTGCTGAGGGGTCTGTTCTTTGACCGGATTGCCTGGGAGTGGATCGCTGCGGATCTGGCGCCGGTACTCCTGCTGCTGGGTGTGCTGGCTGTAATCACACCTCGGCGGATGAGAAAAGGGGTCTTCTGGAGCTTGGGCGGCCTATTGTCGCTGCTGTTCTTTGCGGCCAGTGTGTACTTCAATCACTTCGGCTCGGTGCCTACCTATCTGGCGCTCTATGAGCTGAACCAGGTGTTTCAGGTGAAAGAGAGTGTGGAATCTACGATTGAGTGGGTTGATTATCTGTTTTTTGCCGATCTAGTGATAGTGATGATCTATTCGCTCATCCGCAGATGGAAGAAGGGCCCTGAACGGTGGCAGAGGAACAGTCGGAGCAGTCAGCCTGTAGGCAGAACCCGGAGCATTTATCTCGTGGTGCTGCTGATAGCAATCATTGGAGGCGGATCGCTGTCAGCGTATTCGATTCATTCGGCCCGGGGAATTACCAATGAGCTGGTCCAGGCGGAGACGGCCGGATTCCTGAATTATGAGGTTGTGGCAGCGATCAAGGCCCAGGAGGACAGCGGCCTCATCGGGACCGGTGATATTCAGGAGACGATAGCCAAGGTGCAGGCACTGGAGGCTACCTATCCATACAAGGCAGTGACAGGCGGACTGCCGGAGCATTTCGGAGCGCGAAAAGGGAAAAACGTCATCATCATCCAGATGGAGGCGTTTCAGAATTTCCCGCTGCATCAGTCACTGGGGGGTCAGGAGCTGACCCCGGTGCTGAATGGCCTGGCCGCAGAGGGCTTTTATTTCCCGCATGTGTATCAGCAGGTAGGTCCGGGCAATACCTCGGATGCGGAATTTATGAGCAACACCTCAATTTATCCGATCGCTTCGCTTGCCATGTCCACAGGCTTCGGGGACCGGGAGCTGCCGGGACTGCCGCGGCTTTTGCGGGATAAGGGGTATGAGGCGTACACGTTCCATGTGAACAAGGTGGGCTTCTGGAACCGGAATGAGCTCTATCCGGCGCTTGGCTTCAACGGCTACTATGACAAAGGCTCCTTCAAGAATGACCATTTCAATTCGTTCGGGGCCTCCGATGAGCAGCTCTATGCTACTGCCGTGGAGAAGCTGGCGGTGCTGCATCAGAAGGGCACGCCTTTCTATGCCCAGCTGGTGACGGCCTCCAGCCATCATCCGTTCAAGGTGCCGGACAGCTTCCGCCGCATTCAGGTGCCGGACAAGCTCCAGGGCACGATGCTGGGCGATTATCTGACGGCGGTGAACTATACGGATTATGCGATAGGCACGCTGATTGACAGATTGAAGCAGCAGGGGATGTGGGAGGATACCGTGCTGGTGCTGTACGGTGACCATTTCGGCCTGCAGCCGAAGGACGTCCCTGCGGAGCAGGTGGAGGACGCGCTGGGCATCAAGTATGACGACCGGATCAGCCGGTTCAACATTCCGCTGGTGATCCACGTGCCCGGCATGAAGCAGGGACAGGTCGTGGAGCGGACCGGCGGACAGCTGGATGTGCTGCCGACGGTAGCCAATCTGCTCGGGGTATCGCTGAAGGACGAAGGGTTCACGGCGTTCGGGCATGATCTGCTGAATGTGGACCGTAATGTGGTGGGCATGCGCTATTATTTGCCGACAGGCTCTTTTTTCAATGATGAAGTGTTGTTCGTGCCCGGTAAGAGCTTCGCGGACGGTGAGGCGGTCTCGCTGGATACGCATGAGCCAGTCAAGGATTTCAGTGCCTATCAGAGCGATTACGACTACATCCTGAAGCTGATGGGCTTATCTGACGAATATGTGAAGCTGCTTCCGCAGCGTTAGGAGAATGTTATGAAAAGACTATGGAAACCCGAGTATCTCATTACTCTGGCGGGTGCTGTGCTCATCCTCTATCTGCTGTTTGTGAGGCCCTTCACAGGCGTTGCCGATAACGGCGATTTCCTGCGGATGATGAATACGATCGGACTGAATTATTTTGATGCCGGGGAGAACTATGCCGACCGCTTCTTCAGCTACAGTCATTCTAAGTTTGCTTATGATGATCTGTTTACGGGCTTCTACCCGTCCTCGCAAATTCTGCTGGTGCTGGTGCCAAGGCTGCTTGCGGGCTTATTTCACGGCAGTTACTTCGATATCCGTCTTCTGGCAATTGTATATGCAGTGCTGCTGCTGGCTGCCACGTGGATGATCGTCAAGCTGGGCGCGAAGAGCTCCTATGCCACGGGACTGCTGCTGGGGGCGGGAATGCTGTTTGTGTTCTACGATATCGGCTATCTGGCTTATTTCAATTCCCTGTTCGGCGAACCCGTGTCGATGGTCTTCATGCTGCTTACGTTCGCGCTGGGCCTAAGGCTTACCGGGCAGGAGCGGCCGTCATCCAAGGCTCTTACGCTGTTCTTCGTTGCCGTGCTGTTCCTGATCTGCTCCAAAATCCAGAATGCCCCCGTCGGCCTCGCCTTCGCGCTGATCTTCCTGCGCTTGCGGATGCTGCATGGAACAGGCAACTGGCGGAAGCTGGCACTCGGGCTTGGGGTGGCTACAGCGCTGGTATCAGTGATTATGTACGTGACAGCGCCGAAGGAGCTTAAGCATATCAACCTGTATCAGACGGTGTTCTTCGGCATTCTGAATGAATCGCCGGATGTGCGCGGGGATCTGCGCGACCTGGGGCTGCCGGAGCACTTGGAGGTACTGGCGGGGACGAATTATTTCCAGGGGGACACAGCGATCAAGCAGGATGATCCAACGCTTACCCCGGATTTCTATGACCGTGTATCGCATAAGGATGTGCTATTCTTTTATATGAAGCATCCCGGCCGTTTAATAGAGAATATGAAGTATGCGGCTGCTAACAGCATGTCCATCCGTCCCTATTATCTCGGAAGCTATGAGAAAAGCGAGGGCAAGCCTCCGGGCGCGGTAGCAGGAATGTACAGCGGCTGGAGTGAGCTCAAGAACAAGCATCTGCCCCATTCTCTCGGATTCCTGGCTGTTTTCTACCTAGTGTATTATGCCGGAGTGCTCTATCAATACTTCCGTACGAAGGAGGTAGCGGGGCGGATCGCCGGAGAATTGATGATGCTGCTGGGACTGATCGGGCTGTTCTCGTTCCTGGTTCCGATCCTCGGTGACGGGCGGGCGGATATCGGCAAGCACCTGTTCCTGTTCAATGTCTGCTTCGATATGATGGCGGTGGCGATGCTGGGCTGGACGCTGCATAAGCTGACGAGGCTGCTGAAATAACTTGCCATGTCAAACCCTTAATTGACCCCTAGCGGATTATAGAATACAATGTGTTTGGAACTTTAGTAAAAGAGTGGAAATGGCTTGATACAGCCTCATCCTACAAGGGGGCCGCTATGGGGAATGACGAATACAAGGACAAGATTGAACAGGCAAGACAGGAACTGAACAAACTGGCCTTGGAGTACGGGATGCAGGATGTCCGGGTACTCCGCCAATCGGTGAAGCTGGATGCGCTTCTGAATGAATACAGTGATTGTCATACAGAAAAGGATGACCAGCTTTATTAGAGAATTACTGAGCAGCTATGCCAATACAAGAGACACTTTGCCGGTTAACGCCGCGGAGTGTCTTTTTTTATAGTGGATCGAACTCATCGCCCAGCAGCTCGCGGAGCATCTTCTCCCGGTTGGTCATGAAGGCGCGGGTGACTGTGTAATGATCCGTGTCTTCCAGCGCAACAGGCGTGATACTCTCTCCCTGCAGCAGAAGAATATCCGCACCCGGATAGGACATCAGAATCGGGGAGTGGGTGGCGATGATGAACTGGGAATTCTGCGCTGCCAGCTCATGCATCCGCGCCAGTAGTGACATTTGCCGTACAGGAGACAGGGCGGCCTCGGGCTCATCCAGAATATAGATGCCCTGTCCGCCGAAGCGGTGAACGAATGTGGAGAAGAAGGATTCCCCATGCGACTGCTCATGCAGCGAGCTTCCTCCATAGGAGGATTTAATGGGTCTTCCCGCCTCGGGGTCCTCATCCAGCTCATCGATGTAAGTAGCCACATTGTAGTAACTCTCCGCACGCAGAAAAAATCCGTCCCTCGGCCGCTTGACCCCTTTGGCAATCCGCAAATATTCATAGAGACTGGAATGCGAGGCCCGGGTATTGAATGAGAAATTCAGCGTCCCCCCTTCCGAATTGAACCCCCAGGCAGCAGCAATGCCCTCCAGCAAGGTAGACTTCCCGCTACCGTTCTCCCCTACAAGAAAAGTGACCTGTTTCTGAAAAGCAAGCCGTTCCAAGGTTCTTACCACCGGCAGATTAAACGGATAGCTTCCGAAGGAAGGGACCGCATCGCGCAACAGCTCGACATGGCGCAGATACAGCATAGGGCCATAGATTGAACTCATTTGTTAATTCCTCCTTAATAGGTTTTTCTCCCGCAAAAGGTTATTCCTCTAATTGTAGATGATTCCCGTCGTACCCGCAAAGGACTTGAATAAGCTTCGTTGTGCAGAGCCTGCCTCTGCATGGACAAGAGTGGATGAATTCTGCACGGGTTCGGGCCAAGCGGGCGAAAAGACCGGGGGGCATATGCCAATTTCGGCGTGATACAGACAGATGTCCATGAGGCGGATGCTGACTCCGCATATAGTACTACTGTCTTGAGAATATAACGGGGCAGGGTGAAGGCCGTGAAAACAAAAAAGAGAGGCGGGCTTCCACGGGATTACCGGGATGGCTATCTGCAAGGGTACCATCTCGGCCTGTGCGAAGCCGTGAAGCGCCTGAATACCCCTGAAGTGGGGGAACGCCAGCCATTAAAACTGATGTATGTTCCCCAGGGATTTCAGGCCATCGATACGGGAGTCGCTGAAGCGCTGCGGCTGCTGGTAAGCGAGCTGATCATCTGTCCTCCGGAAACTATGCTGGAGGTGGCATCGCGCGAATTGCCTGAGGCGGTGCTGGTGATGAACGGGCTGCATGTATTTCCGGAGAATCATCTGGAACAAATTACGGCAATAAGACAGCTGGGAATCCCGGCGGCGATCTGGTTTGTGGATGATCCTTATTTCACCGAGGACACATCCGTCATCTGCCGGCATTACGATTATGTGTTCACGCATGAACTGGGCTGTGTGGAATTCTACCGTTCGCTGGGGACGGCGTCTGTGCACTACCTTCCGCTGTGCGTCAACCCCCAGATGTTCTACCCGCGCCACACCGGACCGCAATATCACTATGATGTCGTGTTCATCGGCAATGCCTTCCGCAACCGTACGGAGCTGTTCGATGAACTGGTCCCCTTCCTGCGGGGGAAGAAGGTGCTGATCGCCGGCGGATTCTGGGAGCGGCTGGCCCACTTCGAGGAGCTGTCTCCGTACATCAGAGAGGGCTTCATCCCGCCGGAGGAGACAGCCAATTATTACAGCGGCGCGAAGCTGGTCATTAATATCCACCGGCCCTGGGAGGGAGGGATGGACAACCGGAATACATTCCAGCTTCCGTCCCTCTCTATTAATCCCCGGACCTATGAGATCAGCGCCTGCGGGACGATGCAGCTGACCGATATCCGGCAGGATCTGGATATCCACTACAAGCCGGGCCGGGATCTGGAGACCTTCGCTTCTGCCGATGAGCTGAAGCGCAAAATTGATTATTACCTGAATCACGACAAGGAGCGCCGGCAGTATGCGCTGCGGGGACTGCAGACCACGCTGCGCCGGCATACCTTTACTTCGCGTCTGCCTCATTTACTGGGTGTTCTTACTTCAAGAGGGTGAATTTCATTATGGATCAAAAGGAGCGAATACTCATGAACAACGAATTTATTATGCCTGCCCCGCCGTTGCCGAGAACCCCTGCGGAGGAAGAGAAGCTGCGGGGACGTCTGACCGGCTTCAAGGGAGGCTATGACGAAGGATATCTGCGGGGACGTCTCGCTGTGCTGGACGGACGCCCGGAGGAGCCGCAGCCGGTAAGGAATATCCATGTGATGTACGTGGCTTCAGGCAAGGGATATCCGTATTCACCGCTGGATGATGCCGTGCTCTTCGCACTGCAGCGGTTAACGGCTCAGGTCACGATTACTGATGTGCGGCAGAATCTGGTGGAGCTGGCTGCTGCCCAGCGTCCCGACCTCGTGCTGGTGCTGGATGGTCTGGATTTACCGCTGGAGCAGGTGGCTATTCTGCGCGGCCAGGGCATCAAGACCGCGATCTGGCTGACCGATGATCCGTATTACACGGATTTCACAATGAAGATTGTGGCCCATTATGACTATGTATTCACACTGGAGCGTAATTGCGTAGAGATCTACCGCGGCCTTGGCTGCACGGAGGTCCACTATCTGCCCTTTGCCGCGCATCGTGAGCATTACCGTCCGACTACCGGACGTTCGCCGGTCACCCGGGATGTCAGCTTCATCGGGTCGGCTTACTGGAACCGGATTAATTTCTTCCGCGATATTATGCCGGAGCTGATGAGCTATAACACAGTCATTAACGGAATCTGGTGGGACCGGTTGCCGGAAGCGCCGCTCTATGGCGACCGGATTGAGATCGGCAAGTGGATGTCCCCTCAGGAGACGGCTGTAGCTTACAGCGGCTCGAAGATTGTAATCAACCTTCACCGCTCGCATATCGACGATGCCGTCAACAATAATACATTGTATATTCCGGCTGTATCGCCAAATCCGCGTACGTTCGAGATTGCTGCCAGTGGCACGCTGCAGCTCAGCGATGCCCGTGACGATCTCGGCTCCTTCTACAAGGTGGGCGAAGAGATCGACACCTTCTCCAGCCCCCACGAGCTGATGGGCAAAATCCAGTACTATCTGACGCATGAGGAAGAGCGCCGGGAGATGTCCCTCCGCGCTTTCGAACGGACGCTGAGGGATCACACGTATACCAGACGTCTGAGCCAGCTGCTTACTATTATTTACGGGTAAGCCAGCAGGGCAATCGTAGAACAGGCTGTCAGCAAAATGTGCGTATCACAGGGGACAGGTGTCGTGCCGGCATCTCTGCCCTCTCAATATACTGGAGTACCGGGCAGAGATGTTAGCCTGTCAGCTAATATACCCGTCCTAATCAGGTGGATCTCAGGTGATAGTGGATTATGCCCGGATGCTAAGCTTCGTAAAACTTTTAGGAGGTGAATGGCTGCTCCACAGCCCTTCGCAGGGGAGCGCCGAGACACCATGGCCGACAAAGCGACAATCGTCCTCTTTTCCCATGTCTCTAACACGCGCAGTATTACGGGTGCGGAGAAGCTGCTGTTATTCTTCAGCCGGGAGCTGTCTCCTTACTTCAATTGTATCCTCGTAGCCCCGCAGGACGGGAAGCTGACACAGCTGGCCCGGAGCTACGGCCTTCAAGTCCGGCTGATGTCTATTCCGCTGGTCTATGGAGTGTACACCCCCTATGCCGGTCTTCCGGCAGATATCCGCAAAATGCAGGAGGGCCGGGAATATCAAGAGCTGACTCACTGGCTTGCGGAGCTCCGTCCGTCCTTCGTGATCACCAGCACTTGTGTGCATGCCCTGCCGCCAATTGCGGCGAAGTCACTGGGCATACCGGTGATCTGGAAGATCTCGGAGACCATTACAGACAACGAGTTCACCCCGATCAGCGTAGAGCTGATCCACAACAACAGCGATGAGATTCTGGCGATTTCACAGACAGCGGCAGCATGCTTCCCCGAGGATATCCGCGATAGCAAGGTAACCCAGCTTCCCCCTTCATGGAGTGACGCGGATTTGATGTTCGAGGCCTGGAGCAAGCTGCGCGGCGAACGGCGGAGTGAGCTGAAGATTGCCCCGGGGGACCCGCTGATCGGCTATGTCTCTTCCTTCATAAATAAGGAGAAGGGGCTGGAGCATTTCGTCAAGATGGCCGTCCTGGTGCATGAGCAGCATCCGGCTGCCCGCTACCTCGTAGTGGGGACTCCCGGGGATAAAAGCTACTATGAGCGCTGTGTCCGCAAGGTGAAGCTGGAGGGTCTGACCTCGCTCTTCCGGTTTGTCGGATACGAAGAATGTCTGCCGGCCGCTTACTGCGCGATGGATCTGCTCGTTGTCCCCAGCCTGATCCGGGAAGGCTTCGGCATGACGGCCCTGGAGGGCTATGCCTTCAGCAAGCCGGTTGTCGCTTATGATTCCGGCGGCCTGCGGGAGATTCTGGACGCCGCAGGCTGCGGGGAACTGCTCGTGCCTGCGGGAGACATCGACGCGCTGGCCGGGCGGGTGAACGCGCTGCTGGCCGACCAGGCGATGGCGGCCGGCATTGGCCGGCAGGCGCGGGAGCGCATCGAGGCCGTCTACGGCCCGGCGGCTTACCGCGCCCGGCTGCAAGGCTTAGCGGAGAGGTGGCATCTCCGCTACTGCCTCCAGCCGCCGCAGCTCATCGGCGGCCCGGAAGCCCCGCCCGCAGCTGCGCCGGCGGGCGGGAAGAGCGCCCCCGCGGCACAGCCGACGCGGGGCAAGACCGGGCGCCGCGCCGCACGGCTGCGGGCCGCGAAGCTGCGGCGCGGCAGGCTGCGCCGCGCCAAGTCCCGGAGCGGCGCGGCGGGAACGCGCCCGCGCCGTAAGAAGCGCGCGGCAGGCTCCGCGCGCCGTCGGGCCAGCGGCGGCAAGAAGCGCCGCGTGGGCCAGGCCGGAAGCCGCCGGAGCAAGCGGCGGCGTAAGGCATCCTGAGCAGCCTGCCCGGTTCCTAAGGGCAGGCCATAATCAAAGGGGAGTGAACCCATGAAGATCATGACGATTTTGGGCACACGGCCCGAGATCATCCGCCTAAGCGTCATCATTCCGCTGCTGGACCGGCATGCGGAGCGGCATGTGCTGGTGCATACGGGACAGAATTTCACGGCCAGCCTCAGCGGGGTATTCTTCGCTGAGCTGGGACTCCGCTCACCGGACTACGTGCTGCAGGATAAGCAGGCCGGGCTCGGGGGCCAGCTGGCCGCCATGTTCGGCAGTCTGGAGAGCATTCTGCTTCAGGAGAAGCCCGACCGCGTACTGCTGCTGGGCGACACGAATAGTGCGCTGTGTGCCATTCTGGCCGAGCGGATGGGCATTCCTGTGGTGCATATGGAAGCAGGCAACCGCTGTTACGATCTGAAAGTGCCGGAGGAGAAAAACCGCCGTGTCATAGATGCCGTCTCCACCATAAATATGCCGTATACCCAGCAGAGTAAAAGACATCTGCTCAGCGAAGGGTTCCCCAGTCAGCGTATCGTGTTAACCGGCAACCCCATCCATGAGGTGATTACGCATTACGAAGAGCAGATCGCGGCCAGTGACATCCTGTCCCGGCTGAAGCTGGAAGCGGGCAGGTATCTGCTGGTGACAGCCCACCGGGCCGAGAATGTCGATGATCCGGAGTCGCTGTTCCAGATTATGTCCGGGCTGAACCTGGTGGCTGAGCATTTGGGGCTCCGCCTAATCTGCAGCATCCACCCCCGTACACGCTCCAAGCTTACGGACCAGTTCCCGCTAACTATGAACCCGCTGGTGGAGTTTCATGAACCCTTTGGATTTTTTGACTTTGTTCATCTGGAACGTTATGCCCAGTGCGCCATTACCGACAGCGGCACCGTGCAGGAGGAATGCTGCCTGATGGGTGTGCCTACGGTAACGATCCGCCGGACCACAGAACGCCCGGAGACCGTCGATTGCGGAAGTAATGTAGTGTCCGGGGTTGAACAGAACAGCATTCTGCGCTGCACCGTGCTGATGACGTCGCTTAAGCCCGATTGGGAGGCGCCGGAAGGGTATCTTGCCCAAGGTGTCTCGGTCAAGGTAGTTAAATTTCTGCTTGGAGGGAACCTGCATGTTCAATAATAAACGGATTCTGGTTACAGGCGGTACCGGTTCCTGGGGGCATGAGCTGATCCGGCAATTGCTGCCGCAGCATCCCAAAGAAATCATCGTATTCTCCCGCAGTGAGTCTGCACAGGTAGCCATGAGCCGTGAATTTGAAGATAAGCATCTCAGCTTCATCATCGGTGATATCCGTGACAAGGACGCCCTGGTAGCAGCCTGCCGCGGTGTGGATTATGTGTTCCATCTGGCAGCGCTCAAGCATGTGCCAGTCTGCGAAGACCAGCCGTATGAGGCGCTGAAGACCAATGTAGTCGGCACGCAGAATGTCATTGAAGCGGCAATTGCCAACAATGTGGAAAAAGCGATCTATATCTCCACCGATAAAGCTGCCAATCCGTCGAACTTCTACGGCATGACCAAGGCCATCGGCGAGAAGCTGTTCGTATATGCTAATCTGATCGGCTCAGGCACCAAGTTTGTTACCGTGCGCGGAGGCAATGTACTGGGTACAAACGGCAGCGTGGTCCATCTGTTCATGAAGCAGATCAAGGACAAGGGACAGGTAAAGATTACGGATATGAACATGACCCGGTTCTTTTTCACCCTGCGCGATGCCATTACCCTGCTGTTCAAGGCTTCCGATGTCAGTATCGGCGGCGAGATCTTCGTCATGACTATGCCGACCTGCCGGATCGTGGATTTGGCCGATGTACTGATCGAAGCTTCCGGCCGGACGGATGTCAGTATGATCGAGACCGGTATCCGCCCGGGAGAGAAAATCCATGAGATCCTGATGAGCGATTTCGAGAGTCTGACTACGGTGGTCTACGATGAGCAGTACCTGGTTATTCTGCCTACGCTCGATATGCCGGAGCTGAAGGAGCATTACCGTCATTTCCCTCATGTGTCCTTCAGCAGCTTCAGCTCGGAGAATCATCTGATGGAGCAGGCTGAAATCAAGGATATCCTGATCCGGGGAGGGTTCCTCCAGTGAAGCTCCTGATTCTCGGCGGAAATGGTATGGCAGGTCATATGCTGGCGGAGTATTTTCGCCGCCAGGGCAAGCACCACATCTTCCATACAACCCGGGATAAGAAGGATCTTGGAGGGTTGTATGTAGACGCCGACGATATCGCCGGTGTAGAGAAGCTGGTTGAAATCGTCTCCCCCCATTGCATTATTAATGCGATGGGGGTACTCAATCAATTTGCCGAACGGGACCGGATCGGCGCGTATCATGTCAACGGATTCCTGCCTCACCGCCTGCGGCGGGCAGCGGACCAGATCCATGCCCGGCTCATCCATATCAGCTCCGACTGCGTGTTCGAAGGAACACGCGGCGGATATACGGAGGAGGATGCCGCGGATGGAACCTCGGTCTACGCCCTCACCAAGAGTCTTGGAGAAGTGCGCGATCCCGGACATCTGACGATCCGCACCTCCATTATCGGGCCCGAGATCCGCTCCGGCGGAATCGGTCTCATGGAATGGTTCCTGGCCCAGAAGGGCCGGGTAACCGGATATGAATGCGTGATGTGGAATGGAGTCACCACCCTGGAACTGGCCAAAGCCATCGATTCCCTGCTGGACTCGGATCTCTCGGGGCTGATTCATCTGGCCCACCCGCAGCCCGTAAGTAAATATCAGCTGCTGCAGATGATGCAGAAGGCATTTCATAAAGAGGATGTTGAGATCATCCCGCAGCAGACGCCCGTTCAGGACCGGACGCTGATCAGCACGAGAAGCGATGTCACGATTGAGCTGCCTTCCTATCCCCGGATGCTTAGCGAGCTTGCCGACTTTATGCGCAGCTCAGAGCTGCCGACATGAGCGGGCGGCGGCGTCTCCTGATTACCGGAGCTTCCGGTTTTACCGGCAGGCATGCCGTAGCCTATTTTGCCGCCGGAGGGGCGGAGGTGACTGCTGTAGTCCGCCGCAAGCCAGAAGCGGAGTTGTTCCCGGACGGCGTTCAGCAGTATGTCTGTGACCTGGGGGACCGCAGGGCTGTGACGGCAATGATTGGAGCAGTGAAGCCGGACCAGGTGTTGCACCTGGCAGGCAAGAATTCGGTCCCTGAGTCCTGGCGGGACCCGCTGCTCTACATGGAAACCAATGTAATGGCTACTCTATATTTGCTTGAGGCGCTGCGTGTCCAGCCGGCCAGCCGTATTCTGGTGGCCGGCTCCCGGCTTAAGTATAGACCGGGTGCGGCAGATCCTCCCCACCCCTACAGTCTCAGCAAGACGCTGGAGGAGCTGGTATCGCTGGCCTGGGGAACGCTGTTTGCACAGCCGGTGCTGATGGCGGAGCCCTCGAACCTGATTGGTCCGGGGCCATCCACCGGCTTCTGTTCCCTGCTGGCACAGCATATTGTGCACAGTGAAGCAACCGCTGTAACCGGATCGGCTGCACCTGCTGCTTTCCGGCTCTCCTCGCGCTATGCGCTGCGTGACTTTCTGGATGTGCGTGATGCGGTCAGGGCCTATGGCTTCATTCTGGACTCGGGCGAGACAGGAAGGATCTACCGCATTGATTCCGGGACAGAGCGGGAACTGGGAGAGGTTGCCAGGAGGCTGCTGGCTCATGCCGCAGCTCCGGTTGCGATGGACTGGGGCCCGCAGGAGGAGCACAGCCAGGGCAATCCTTCCCCGTCATCTGCCGTTCCGGCGAAGCCTCCATTTGAATCTGCTGATACTAAGGTACCGCCTGAAGAATCCGGGGACTATGCTGTTATTTCCGGCTGGAAGCCGGAGATTGCGCTGGACCGTTCACTGGCGGATATTATCGGCTATACAAGGGCCGGTAAGGAAGGAAGGTTGTTATGAAGCCCAGAGTATCCATAGTGATTCCTTTTTACAATTGTCCTTATATTGAGCAGGCGCTGCACAGCGCTATGAGTCAATCCTGGCAGCCTTATGAGATTATCGTAGTGGATGACGGTTCAACTATGCATGCAGAACGGATTACCCCCTATCTGCCCTACATTCACTATCTGGGGAAGGCCAACGGAGGCACCGCTTCGGCTCTTAACCACGGCATTGCCCATGCCACGGGAGATTATGTAGTCTGGCTTAGCTCGGATGATATGTTCTATCGTGACAAGATCAATAATCAGGTTCTGTTCATGGAACAGAACCATTTGCTGATCTCGTATACCAACTTCAACTACATTAACGGAAACTCGCAGGCTACGGAGCTGAATGCTGCGGCCGTATTCCCGAACCAGCTTGAATATCTGCGCTGCTTCCTGTACGGCAATCCCATCAACGGCTGTACGGTGATGTTCAAGCGGGAGATCTTCGGAGCCATCGGGATGTTTGATGAAGCACTGCCGTATACCCACGATTATGATCTATGGTACCGGGCCATTCTGAACGGTTATGCACCGGTGATGCTGAACCAGTCCTTGACGGCCTATCGCCGGCATGAGGGAATGGGCACGCTCAGACACTACGATGTCATCATGGCCGAAGCCGCAGCAACCAGTGCCCGCTATCATGCTCCGTTAAGCGCCCTGATCGCATCTATGGGCGGCTAGCTGCCGGAGCGGAAGCCGGCATAGCAGCATACCCAAGACCAAGCAACTAACGCTTAGGAGGGAGAGCATATGTACCGGGAAATCGAAGTGAAAGACTTCCTGCCGGTCTTGCTGGAGCAGCTGAAATTCTCCGAGAGTATTCTGGATATCGGCAGCGGTACGGGTACGCTGCTGGAGCGGTATGAAGCCGGTGTGGTGCTGGGGCTGGATATCCACAGGCCTTATCTGCTGCACCGCAAATACAAGGCCCCTCATATCATTCCGGTTCATGCCGATGCCAGCCATATCGATAAGCTGTTCCTGCCGGGCACCTTCTCTGCGGTCACTCTGATCGATTCTCTGGAGCATTTCTCGATGAGTGAAGGCATGGAGCTGCTGCGCAAGGCGGAGCTTATCGCTGCGAACCGTGTCATCGTATTTACACCCCGGGGTTTCTTCCCGCAGGAGGGGAAGGACCATTTCAATCTGCATGGGGAGTATTACCAGAAACACTGGAGCGGCTGGGAGCCTGAGGACTTTCTGAAGCTGGGCTACGCTGTAACCGTACTGAAGGGTTTTCACCATGCGGAGAATCCATCATTCCGGGAAGCCTTCGGTGAGAATCATGCGCCGCTGGACGCCCTGCTCGCCTGCAAGACAGTATAAATGAACTCAGGGAGGAGGCCGGGGCATGTATCAGAAGACCAAGGTCTCGGTGGTAATTCCATTCTATAATTGTCCCTACGTGCATCTGGCGGTCGAAAGCGTGCTGGCCCAGAGCTACATGGATATCGAGCTGATCGTCGTGGATGACGGTTCAACGCTCTATACGGAGAAGCTTGAACCCTATAAGAGCCGAATCGTGTATGTCCGCAAAACCAACGGCGGAACCGGCTCGGCGCTCAATAGGGGAATCGAGGTGGCAAACGGAGCTTACTTTGCCTGGCTGAGCGCGGACGATCTGTTCCATCCCGATAAAATCAGACGGCAGATAGAAGCCATCCGCAGCTCGGGAACCTCCTTCAATCATACGGCTTACTACTATATTAATGAGTACGGGCAGCGGTTCTCCGATATAGTCCGAATGCCGGCCTGGAGCAGGCCGGCCCTCATACAGACCATGATGTCCGGCTGTCCGGTGAACGGCAGCACGGTGCTGTTTGATATGGAGATCCTCTCCAGGGTCGGCAGGTTTAATGAGAGCCTCCTGTATACACAGGATTACGATATGTGGCTGCGGATTCTGCCGCATTATGAATGGTCTTATATAGAAGAGCCGCTGCTGGATTACCGCGTTCATAATGAGATGGGCTCGGTCCTGCACAGCGAAGCGCAGAACCGGGAAATTGCCAAGGTGCAGTTCATGCACAGGGGTAATTTGACGGAGCTGCTGAGAAAGGAGAGAAGGAATTGAGACTGACCTTTCCGGTTCTGACCTTATCCAGAGGCGGCGCGCAGCGGATGATCACCGAGCTGGCTAACCGTCTGGCTGAAATTGGCCATGAGGTCGTTGTTCTTTTGCCCAGCCATGGCTTTGTTGAATATGAGATGAAATGTCCGATTATTACTGCACCCGCTACGGTACTTACGGAAGATGATTTTCCTTATGGGGATGTCATTGTCTCCAATTATTATACAACCGTTCCGGTTGCCGAGCGGGCCAGCCAGCAGGGTAAGGGGCTGCATATCCGGTTGGCTTTATGCTATGAGCCGAATTTCCTGCCGGATAATAATCAGTCGTTTGCTTCCTACGGCATTACCCGCAACCTGCTTGTACTGTCGCGCTGGCAGCAGGAGGTCATACGGATCAATCATGGCATTAAGGGCAGAATTGTCCCGGTCGGTGTTGATTCGAATTTCCATAATATGCATTTTCGCGACACTCCGGACCGGCCGCTGATCGTCTCAGCCATTATGCGGCGCCCAGAAGGCGGATTCTCCGGCCACCGGGAGCAGGAATATCTGATTCAGCAGCTTGATATGGTCAAGCGGCTTCATCCTGAGGTGGAGATCTATATTATGACCCCTCCTGCTGAATTTGCAGCCTCGTTGAGTCTGCAGGCCTTGCTCAACACCGGCCGCTATCAGCTTAGGACACCCGGCAATGACAATGAGCTGGCTTATCATTATAATGAGACAGATATTTTTGTCAGCGCAAGTACCAATGACGCCGGTTCGTTGCCGGGGCTGGAAGCGATGCGCTGCGGTGCGGCGCTGGTCACCGTATATTCAGGAGGGAACCTCGAATACTGCGCACACGGGCAGAACTGCCTGATGTCCTACCGTCATGAGAACCGTCTTGCTGCGGATATATTGACGCTCATTGACGACCGGGAGCTTCGCCGGCGTCTGGCCGCGAGGGGAGAGCAGGATTCCCAGCGGTTCACCTGGGAGAGAAGCGTGCAGGTTTTCCAGGCTGAGCTATTTGAAATGGTGTCCAGACAGGGCACGTGAAGCCTTTGGGCAGAACGCCGAACACAGAGAAACCTTCAACCCTGGCTGGCGCTGGGGTTGAAGGTTTTTTTGCGAGAAGATAGGGAGATATGGAGCTTGCAATCACTAGAAGATGGAGAAGGAGTTCATCATCTCGCGGAAGGAGTGTGCGTACTGATCGAAACCGAAATGCGTAACCATATGCTGACGGCCCTGATAGCAGATGGCTTCACGCAGTGGAATGTTATCCATGAGTTCGAGTCCTTCGTTCACGGCAGCCTCCACATTGCCAAGCGGATAGAATTTGCCCGTAATATTATGAGTGATGAAAGACCGGACCCCGTCAGAATCCGTACTGAGTACAGGACAGGAGCAGCAGACAGCCTCAGCTACGGCATATCCGAAGCCTTCTGTGACAGAGCTGGACAGCAGGAAGCCCCCCGAAGCGGCAATCGATGAATAATAGACAGGCATCATCTGGTTAGGCATATTCGTGAACACAATCAGCCGGTCATTCAGGCCAAGAGCATGCAGCTCTTCATTGAATGCCGCCTTCTGGTCATCGGAGGCCAAGCCCGGATCATGGAACATCCAGAGATGCAGGTTAGGTTTCGCTTTACGGACATGATGGGCAATCTTCAGGTATTCGCTCCAATTCTTGTTGGGTTCCAGCCGGCCTACCCAGGCGATGACAGGATCAACGGGCGCCTCGGCGGGGATATAGCGGAATCCTTGTACATCCACAAGGTTCGGAATAACATAACGCTGGAGCCAGGGGCAGATCTCGATAAACAGCTCCAGTAAATGATCGGTGGGGGGAATCAGCACAGCATTGCAGAAGGCTTGCAGATAAGGCACGGATTCAATAATTATATTTCGGGCTTCGCTTCGTGTTCCCAGACCCTGGGACTCGTAGATCAGGATGCCGCCATACCCTAGCCTGCGCAGCCGTTCCAGCAGCAGGTAATCGGAGGTTACGATGATGGCGTCATAATGATTGGCATTCAGTATAGCCCGGATATCTTCATCCTGCGAAGTGATAAATACCGGGAAGCTTACACTATTGTGGCTGCCGGACCCCGGCATGAGATAGAGCACATGGCATTCGATGCCGTTCTTTTGAAGGCTCTCACACCGCAGTCTGTTCAGGGTCTCCACCCCGCCGCTCGGTACATAAAATGTAAATAGAATTTTCAAGCTTACCCCTCCTGATCTGGACTCTCGCGGAGAAACACAGTCTGCTGTTATATAAGATACGCCGGATTTCTCTTACATGTGACTGTGGGGACGGCATTGCCAAATCCTTTCTGGATAGCCCGGCAGCAGAGGAGCCATGCTAAGGCTTGTAACGCTGCACTACATTATTCTGTGATGGGGGATGAAGGAATATTGCAAACGAAATTCGGCTTGTCCGTGTCTGCAGCCTTGCTGCTCGGCGCCATAAGTATGACCGGCTGCAGTGCCGGCCATTCGGCAGATAACGGCAATATGCAGACGAAAAGTGTACGCGGGACAGACGGGCGAATCCACGTAAACTCCGCACGGGACGGAATGCGTGACGATGACTTCGGCAGCATGGAGGTAAGCAAGGAATTGGCTGACCGTGTAGCGGCCATGCCGGAAGTCCGTTCGGCTAACGTTATTATGGTCGGCCGAAGTGCTTATGTCGCTGTAATGCTGGAGAATACTTCGGGCGGTGTTCACACCCGGAATATCACCCGCAGGGAGGCTACCGGAAGAGGGACTGCTGCGGGTGTTCCCGGAATGACGGGGACAGGCGGCTCCATGGCCGGCATACCGGGAAGTATGACTGGTACCGGAACCGTTGGCGGTACAGGCATGGCGGCTCCCGAAGATTATCCGGGAAACGGCAATAACGGGATTATGTCCAGAAGCAGTATGGGGGATGATAAAGACACGCTTCCCGGGGAGATCAAGCATAAAATCGCCGCAGAGATTAAAAAAGGCAACACATACGTCAGCAATGTGTATGTCTCGGCGAACCCGGATTTCGTGGAACGGGCCGATTATTATGCCCGGGAATTCCGTGCCGGACATCCGCTCAAAGGCTTCGCGAATGAATTCCGCATCATGGCGGAACGGATTTTCCCTGCGCGCAGCGGACAGTAAGCGGCGCCGCTACTGCACAGTGCCTTGAATGAAGATAGTATTCCAGAGGGATATGAGGCTTATTCAGAGGAAGGGCACAGACACAAACAATGCAGCCACCGCACCCGGAAAGCCGGGTGAGAGGGCTGCATTGTTGTATTTATGCGGATACGAAGCTATGTCTTCCCCGAATTAGGCCTCCAGCTTGCGTCCGCCGATCCATACGCCGCGCAGGTTCAGGTCTTGATCCAGCTGCAGAATATCGCCACGTTTCCCTGCCTCAAGCGTTCCGATAGACCGCTGCATGCCGAGCGATAGCGCCGGATTAAGGCTGGCAGCCTGTGAAGCTTCCAGCAGGCTGAGACCAACCTCCTGAACCAGGTAGCGGAAGCCCCTTATCATCGTCAGTGTACTGCCGGCCAGTGCTTCGGGATGCTCCTTCAGCGTAGCTATGCCGTCCTTGACAATGACAGGCAGATCACCGATGGCATATTCTCCGTCACGAAGACCAGTCGCTGACATGGCATCTGTGATCAGCAGCAGATTGTTGTTGTTCTTGAGCCGGGTGATAATATTGATGGCTGCCGGATGAACATGGATGCCATCGGCAATGACCTCGGCTCTGATCCGGGGATCGAACAGGACAGCACCGGCCGTTCCCGGCTTGCGGTGATGCAGCGGCGTCATGGCATTGAACATGTGCACCGCCTGGTTCAGTCCGGCATCGGCAGCAGTAATCACCTGCTCGAATGTAGCATCTGTGTGGCCGAGCGCGGCGGTAATGCCATGCTTGCGCAGCCACTGGATAGCTTCCAGGGCAGCTTCACGCTCCGGAGCCAGGGTGACCTGACGGATCATTCCCGGATACTTTTCCTCCCATTCCTCCAGCCATTCTATATTAGCCGGAACGATATGCTCGGGATTCTGCGCGCCAGGCCATCTTACGCTGATGAACGGTCCCTCCAGATGTACACCTGCCAGCCTTGCATAAGGCATGCCGCCTTCACGGGAACGATAAGCATCCACCTCAGCTAACACCTGATCGATGTCTGCCTTGGCAGCCGTCATGGTTGTAGCCAGCATAGAGGTCGTCCCGTGTGAGGCATGGAACCGTGTGATCGTATCAAGAGCGGCTTCATCACTGTACATGAAGTCGTGGCCGGCCCCGCCATGTACGTGCACATCAACGAATCCGGGAATCAGCAGACCTTCCGGCTCCTGGGTGGCCGTCCGCCAGCCGGCATAAGCTATGGGCAGCCAAGCCGCTTCCCCGGCGTATTGGATCAAGCCTTCCGATACGGCAAGTACGCCCTTCTCAATCACTCCGGCAGGAGTAAGCACTTTGCCGTAGAACAGTTCCCCGGCAGTGTGGTTTATTTCAGCCATTTTGCCGCTCCTTCATCTAGCAGGACCACTACATTTGGATGGCTCTGCAGCAGCGAGGCGGGGCACTGGGTCGTGATTGGACCCTCGAGCGCATTCTTAACCGCTTCCGCCTTCTCTTCCCCGCGGACAAGCAGTACAATCTGCTTCGCCTTAAGAATTCCGCCGATGCCCATCGTTACCGCCTGGCGCGGCACATCCTCCACACGCTCGAAGAAGCGGGCATTGGCTTCCAGGGTCTCTTCCAGCAGATCGACCACATGCGTTCCGCTGCTCAGGCTGGCATCCGGCTCGTTGAAGCCGATATGACCGTTGCTGCCGATGCCAAGGATCTGCAGATCTACAGGACCATTATCTTCCAGCAGCTTGTCATACGCAAGGCATTCAGCCGCAAGGTCCGGAGCATTTCCGTTCGGCACATGGGTGCGGGCCGGGTCGATATCGATGTGATTGAACAGATGCTCATTCATGAAGCTCCGGTAGCTCTGCGGGTGATCCACAGGCAGTCCGACATATTCGTCCAGGTTGTACGATGAGGCCTTGGCGAAGCTGACGTTGCCCTTGCGGTGCATCTCCACCAACTTCTCGTATACCCCGACAGGGGAGCTTCCGGTAGCCAGCCCCAGAACGGCTCTGGGATTGCTTTGCAGCAGGCTGGCGATCAGGTTGGCTCCTGTGGCTGCGAAATCTTCTTCATGCTGAAATTTTAAAATATTCATTAGATTTGACCTCCCCGTTTATGACGGTAATGTTGGACGTTCCGATAAGATTGCTCAAGCCTTGGGATGAAATCCCCGAACCGGGTACTTACCATGCCGGTGAACAGAATATCGATGATATGCAACTGTGCGATCCGCGACGCCATATCGCCGCGCCGCATGCCCTGCTCAAGAGACGAGGAGAACAGCGGAATATCAGCCAGCGTAGCGAGTGTGCTGCTTCCGTATGAGGTTAACGACACCGTAGCTGCACCGCTTGCGGCCGCACAGGTTAAGGCATCTACCGTCTCCGGGGTCTCCCCCGAATAAGAGACTGCGAAGGCTACATCGCCGGAAAAGAGGGAGGAAGCGGAAGTAATCTGCATATGGGAATCGGCAAAAGCGGTGCAGTTCACGCCGATGCGGATCAGCTTCTGATAGAAATCCTGGGCTACGATGGATGAGGTTGCCATCCCGTACAGATCGACCCGCCGCGCCCGGCACAGCAGATCAATGACCTGCTGCAGACGGCCCAGATCCAGCAGCGAGGTAGTGTCCCGGATTGAGGCCAGATGATTGGCCTGCATGGCCTCTACAATGAATTGCAGCGGATTGCCGGCCACGATGTCCTGATAAGAGGAGCTGCCGGTCTCCGGCGAGCCGTCGCTATGCGCCAGCTCAGCCGCCAGCTTGAGCTTGAAATCGGGATAACCCTTGAAGTGCAGCGCTTTGCAGAACCGCGTGATCGTCGCCGTGCTGATGCCGCATTCCTCCGCCAGCTCCGTGATGCCCATATGGACAATTTCCCCGGGCGAGGCCAAAATGCGCTCAGCCAGCTTGCGTTCCATTTGCGACAGCTTGGACTTGTCATGCTCCAGAGCATGCAGAATGGGAGACAAGCACTCACCTTCTTTTCTATAGATTCAGAAATGGACATGCAGAAATGGACATGTTTAGTTTTTGCCTGAAGAACTGATTTTAAACTGATTCTGAAATTAATTTACATAATAACAGAGTTTAATAAGAAAATTATTTTCATAATCAGAATAAAACAAATCGCGGAAGGTTGCAATAGGCA
Source organism: Paenibacillus sp. FSL H8-0332 (assembly GCF_037963835.1). Taxonomy (NCBI): domain Bacteria; kingdom Bacillati; phylum Bacillota; class Bacilli; order Caryophanales; family Paenibacillaceae; genus Paenibacillus; species Paenibacillus sp. FSL H8-0332. The sequence continues at coordinate 5,774,224 of NZ_CP150145.1, read as the reverse complement.
GTTTGGTTTGGGGTTGGGCTGGGGCTGAATTAAGGGGACTGAGGTGGTGTATTTGTGGTAGATACAAAAAGCTGCAATCTGCGTGTTTAAAGGCAAACACAGATTGCAGCTTATACATAATTAGTATGTTTACTTAGTGATCCCTTTTGCGGCCTTCGTCCTGTTGGCAGTACGTCTGCCGCGCAGCAGCTCCCAAAGGATGAAGACGAGAATGAGCAGCTGCGGGATGGTGGTCTCCCAGGTCGGATACATGCCAAGCCAGCCGATGGAAGGCAGACTGTGCCCGTTATGGGCAGGCAGCTTGCCTGCGATCTGCAAGGCGTGGAGGCTCTCACCGAGGAAGCGGAATACCAGATAGTAGATCAGCACAGTAGCAGCACGGAAGAAGGCGGCAACCGGCAATCTGGCACTCAGTGCAATTATGGCATAGCCGAGGATAATCAGAACCACTAGGGCGCTGCCAATCCCGAGCAGCAGCTGAGAGGTATCGATGGCCGGTGCCATCCCTGCGTAGAAAATCGTAGTCTCGGCCCCTTCGCGCAAAATGGCCAGCGCAGCGATGAAGAACAGGTACCACAGATTGCCTTTGGCCAGGGCGCCCTGCATCTGGCGGTCCACATATTTATTCCAGGCCGCCGTGCTGGATTTGCCGTGCAGCCAGCGGCCGACAGTGAGCATCATGACCACGGCGGCGAGGCCGGTGATGCCTTCGATCAGCTCGCGTGCGCCACCGGAGGCGGCTTGGGAGAGGGAGTAGGTCAGCAATACGGCGAGGCCGATGCTTGCAGCCAACCCTGCCGCCGCGCCAGACCAGACCCAGCGGCGGGCCGCCGGTACTGCTTCCCGGCGCAGATAGGCAAGCAAGGCGGCGAGTACAAGAATCGCCTCCAGCCCCTCGCGCAGCAGAATGAGTGCCGCATCCCATGCGGTATAAGTCTGTTCCCCGGCCAGCGGTGTCAGCTCCGAGAGCATCGTGTCCAGGAGTGTCAGCGCTTGGCTCAGTTTCGGAGGACTGGAGAGCAAATAGCCGGTAACGGCGGTGCTCTCATTCTCAATGCTGGCATAGACCTTGGGCGAGGCCAGCTGGACCTGGCCTTCAGCCGAAGGCCAGGCAGCGATGAACTGCTCCATGATATCAGCGGCGGCAGCGCTGTCACCGGCCTGGGCGGCGGCGGAAGCTTGCTTCAGATAGCTGATCAGCCCTTCAATGGAAGCCGGCTCCGCTGGCGCGCCTCCGGTATCGACGGCCTTGCCTTCACTGTAGCCGGACAGCAGCGTTACCAGCGCTTCCGCTTCGGCCTGCGCGGCCTCCCCGCGGACCGGCTCTGCCTGCAGCGCAATGCGCAGCAGGCTCATCTTCGTCTCCAGCAAGCCGTAGACGGCGGGATTGTCCGCCCGGATGCCGCGTTCCGCCGGCGTCCAGCCGTTGACCACGGCGCGGTAGGCTTCCGCCGCCGCGGCCCAGTCGGCGCTGCGTGCCGCATCCCGCGTGCGCTCCGCCGCGGGCAGCAGCTTCGCCGCCGCTGCGCGTCCGGCGGCGCCCGTGTCACCGCCGCCTTCGCCTGCGGCGGCGGTGACGAACGCGTCCACGCTGCGGGCGAGCGTGGACAGTGCGGACTTGGCGGGTGCGCCGCCGCCGTCCGCCAGGGCTTCTGCCGCGGCTGCCAGCGCGGCGTCCACCTCCGCAGCCGGACCGGCGAGTGCCGGGTCCGGCGTGCCCTCGTTCGCGCTGCGCCACAGCGCCGCGAACGATTCTACATCGGCCGCCGCCGCCTCCCAGCGGCTCTGGCCGGCCTCGACCAGCGCGCTGCCTACAGGCGGCAGCAGCTCATCCAGCGGCGCGCCTGACGCAGAAGCCGGCGCGCCGGGCAGCAGCACAAGCAGGCAGAGGAGCAGCAGCGCTGCCCTGAACTGCCGCCATGGACTCTGTGTAACCGTGATCTTCATCGGGATCATTCCTCTCAGGCATTCAGTCATCCCAGCAGCAGCTCCCCGATATAGCCGCCTTCGCGTACACCCGGGAAGCAGGCGAAAACGGCGCTGCCGGTGTGAACCATATATTCATTCAGCCGGTCATTTTTGGAGAGGCGCTGCTGGATGCTGACGAACTGCTTCACTAAATCCTTTTGGAAGCTGATGAACACCAGACCGGCATCAAGCTGTCCCGTCTTGAGATCTATGCCGCTGGAATAGGAGTAGGAGCGGCGCAGCATTTGGACCAAGCCATCTCCATGGGCGAGAGCGGAATGGGAGTCCGGCGGGATGAGCGGCTTGCCGGTAGCATCCGCCGCTTCCAGATTCAGCTCGGCGAATTCATCCCCGGCTCCAATCGGTGCGCCGCTCTGCCGGTGCCGTCCGAAGGTGGCCTCCTGATCGCTCAGCGAGGAGCGGTCCCAGACCTCAATACGGAATCGTACGCGGCGCAGCGCAAGATACGTGCCCCCGTTCATCCAGGCCGGGCCATCGGCACTGCCGTTCCAGACGATATTTCGCATCTGCGTCTCATCGGTGACGTCCGGATTCCCCGTGCCGTCCTTGAAGCCGAGCAGATTACGCGGGGTGCCGCCTGACGGATCGGCGCTGCTGCTGCGCTGGAAGCCTTCCTGGGTCCAGCGCAGCACCGCCGTACCCCGGGCGATGCGGGCCAGATTGCGGATGGCATGGAACGCCACCTGCATATCATCCGCGCAGGCCTGCACACAGAGATCGCCGCCGCACCACTGCGGCTCCAGACTGTCACCTGTGAATGCCGGAAGGTCGGTGAAGGAGGCGGGCCGTTTGCCGGAGAGGCCGAAGCGGCTGTCGAACAGGGCCGGACCTGCCCCGAAGGTAAGCGTACACTTGGAAGGGGTGAGCCCATCCGCCTCGCCGGTGTCAGTAGGCGGAAGATTGGGCTTGTCGTTCGCAGTTCCGATCATTGTGCCGGAAGTAAGCGCGGCAGCGGCAGTAGTCCAGGCTTGCATAAGCTTCTGTACATCACTGATGCTGGTAGTCGTCAGATCAAAGGAAGCGAAGCACAGGAAATTCTGTGCAGGAGTAAGAATGCCCGCCTGGTGCTTGGCGTAGAAGGGGATCGTCTCCGCCTGTTCTTCATTCTGCCCTAAGGCTGCAGCGGCCGGGACCGCCCGTTCCGCTGCCTGGCGTGCCGCCATAATGCCGCCCACACCGCCTCCGCCCAGCAGCAGCCCGAGACCCGAGGCACCGGTAAGCCGCAGCATATCGCGGCGGCTGAATTTGGTGTTGAACAGCTGGGTCTCCGGCGCAGGAATTCCGTGATCCGCGTCAGCCTTATTCCGGGAATTCTTGTCTTTCTTGTTCATATCGTCACACTCCCAGAATCGTTCCCATATTGGATAGCGGCTCAGCCAAGGCGTCGAGGTTCTGGCTTAACTTGCGGACCTCCTCCGGTTTGAGCATTTCGTAAGAGACGTAGCCCTTCCCCGATTTGAACGGCGCCAGCTCATTCATTAAGGCGGTGAACCGCTCGCCGATGGTTTGCTCAAGGGCCGGGTCTTTTTTGGCCAGCTCCGGCTTCAGCAGCTCATAGATCTTCTGTGCCCCCTCCACATTCGCCACAAAATCATACAAATCCGTATGGGAGTAACGCTCCTCTTCCCCCGTTACTTTGGAGGAGGAGACCTCATTCAGCAGCTCAACAGCCCCGGTAACGAGCAGATTGGCATCGATTCCCGCCGTCTCCACCTTGGCGCGCAGCAGCTGCGCATCTTTCAGCAGGCGGTCCGCGACATCCGTCATGCCCTCCGTTGTGTGATTCTGCCAGAGTGCCTGTTCAATCTTATGAAAACCGCGCCACTCCGCTGCATCTACATCATTCTCACGGGCATCAATGTTCGGGTCCAGATCCCCAAGCGCTTCAGCAATCGGCTCGATCCGCTCATAATACATGCGTGCCGGAGCATACAGCGCCTTGGCTTCTTCCAGCTTGCCTGCCTTAACGGCATCCGTGAAGCCCTCGGTCTGCTTGACGAACGCATCGCATTGTTCAATGACGTATTTCCGGTATTCGTCGATGGCAGTAGTGAAGTCCGCCCCGGCTCCGCTTACGGCAGCAGTGGCTGACGGTGTGCTGGCGGCCCCGCTACCTGCCTGGGCTGCGGCATTATTCCCGGAGTTGTTACCACTGTTGCCCTTGTTGCCATCGTTATTACTGTTATCCTTGCTTGCGCATCCGGCAAGCAGGAGGGAAGCTGCTAACAGACCCGCAGGTACAGCATGACTAATCTTCATAGATTGTGGACACTCCTTTTGTGAATGATAATCATTATCAATAATGGACTTATCATAATTCTCCAACCCTTGCCTGTCAATAAAAATGTGATAATTATCATATTCATAGAAACCGCGCATATAACTCACATAAAATGCACAAAAAAACGTCCCCCGGCCAGAGGACGCTGTACGCATATTTTTGAAGCTGCTGTCTCTATAACTGCCCGGAAGCCAGCCCTATTCTACACCGTGGACCGCTCGATAATCCGGTAGTCCAGCTTGCGGTAGACCGGCTCGGGGCGCTCCGAGTGAATCTGCTCATGGATAATGCGGAAAGCGGCGGCCCCCATCTCATACAAGTGGTTGTCCATGGTGGTGATCTGAAGCAGCCGGCCGATCGGCTGGTTGTCGAAGCCCATAACCGCCAGGTCATCAGGGATGCTTAGACCGGCTCTGCGCGCTTCAATGATCAGCCCGGCGGCTACATGGTCTCCCGTAATAATCATGGCTTCCGGCCGCTGAGACATTTTCAGCAGAGACAGTGCAGCGGCTGCGCCGTCTTCCTCCGTTGTACAGTCATAGATCATCCATTCTTCTTCAAAAGCCAGCTGATGCTCAGCAATGAATTCGCGGTAAGCGGTCTGCCGGATCACTGCGCTGCTGCCGTTACGCCGTCCCTCGCAATAACCGATGGAGCGGTAACCTTTGCCGGTCAAATACTCCAGCCCCTGCTTGAAAGCCGCATAATGCTCAATATAGACAGAGGAATAGCGCCGCTCTCCGCTGTCCTGGCAGGTGATAATCGGACCGTAAGCCGTATACTCCTCGATGATCTCCGGCTTCAGCGCAGTAGATACAATCACGACACCGTCAATCTCTTTATGGCGCAGCATCTCCAGCACTTTGATTTCTTCTTCCTCCAGATAATTGCTCTGGCACAGAATCAGCCGGTATTGCGAGAGCAGCGCTTCATGGGCAAGTCCATTCATAATAATCGAGAAATAAAAAGCATGAATATAAGGCAGAATCACCGCCACCGCACCGGTACGTCCGGTAATCAGATGAACGGCGTTCATATTGCGGGTATAGTCGAGCTGCTCAATCGTTTGCAGTACAGCGTCTCTTTTGTCCTTGCTGACATACGGATGATTATTCAGCACCCGTGAGACGGTCGTTACAGATACTCCGGCCATCCGGGCGATTTCTTTAATATTAGCCACGTTCGTCTGCGCCTCCTGTGTGAGACTGGTATGACCTTATTCTAACATAGAAATGAACAGCTTTTCGGCCGATAAAAAGCTTGCTATGGAATCCATTTCATACATTACACTGGGGGTGCAACAACAATCTCTACCGGAGAAACCGGCGTGACCGAAAGGGCGTGACGGACCGGTACAGCTTGTTGCTGTAACTCGAATTCTATTGCATGTGCCCGCCGGCTGCCGCCCTTAACGCATAAGGAGCTGCGGCCTGTTTTGCTGCGTCCTGGCTGCGATATGCCTGGATTGTCCAGACTCCGCGCCTGCCCCCGCCCAATTTAATGCTGTGACAGCACCATTAACTGCCCCTCCACATAGTATGGTTTGACTGTATCCCTTTACCTTGTTATACCAAACAAACCCAGGGCAAGGAGGGGTGACACCATTGAAGGGCAACGAACATCATAGCAAATTTTTGTTGACGCATCGTGAACGCGAAGTATTCGAGCTTCTTGTGCAGGACAAAACTACACGGGATATTGCCGGACTGTTATTCATCAGCGAAAAAACCGTCCGCAACCACATCTCAAACGTAATGCAAAAATTAAACGTAAAAGGCCGTTCACAAGCGGTTGTCGAGCTGATCAAGCTTGGGGAGCTGAAAATCTAGCTGCCATGCTTCAGAGGTGATGCGTTTAAGCCTTCTCTTATCCTTCGGGATGAGGGGAGGTTTTTTGTTGTTGGCGTGCCAACTCTCAATTCGATTTCAAACTATGATAAAATGAATTCATTAGAACCACTTTTATCGATGGCTACCCGGGAGGTGTGAAAGAATGAAATGGCAGCAAGTAAGAGAATTGTTTCCTGACCAATTTGTTTTGCTTTCCATTCTTGACTATCGTGAGGAAGATGATAAGAAAATTATAACGGAAGTAGCTCCTGTTCGTGCAGTATCTGAGAAGAACGCCAACCAGGAATTTTTCAGCGCCGAACCTGGAAATCTTGTCTATCACACTGCCAATGAGGAGTGCGTTATTCATCTGCGCAGAGACCCATTGATGAGAGTGAGGCGGCGATCATGAAGATAGCTTATGATGGACAACTCCTGACAATAGATATTTCCGTATGCTATCTAGGGAGAACGCTGCAAATTAAGGATATCATTATTGATACGGGTTCCTCGCATACTGTGTTCAGTCCTGATGTACTTGAAGAGATAGGTGTAACTTATGAAAACGGAGACCCTGTTTATGAAGCGTATGGTGTTGGGGGAACGGTACCTTTTTACACTAAAGTGATGGATCAAATTGAAATTGATGCATTTATAATTAAAGATGTGGAGATTGATGTGGGAATACTTCCGAAGTCTCACAAAGGATTGCTTGGATTGGATATCTTGCGGACTTATGGTTTTATCGTAGATATGCAAAAGATGGAGTTGCGTTCGCATTAAAAATATCGCTTCCATGCTTCAATAGTATATGGATTATTTTTTTGAAAATAAACAGGAATAGACCAAGTGACTGCCGTCGGGTAAGAAGGCATCATTTGGTCTGTTTTTCAAGCAGGACAGTCATCGCTGCAAAAATAGCTTTGTATTTGTAAAGATAGTGATTATAATCACAAACTAATTCAAATCACATGATAAATTTATAGGATCAAGGGACGCCGGGAGGATCTATAATGACAAGATACGAACAACAGAGACAATTGCTGAAATCGAATTTTCATGAATTCAAGCATATCCGAACAGACAAGATTAAGGGCATCGCGCAGCCGCCGATTGTGAAGCCCTATGATGAGGGAGCACAGATCATTGATTTGCCTGAGGTCAGCCGGGACGTTGTGAGTCAGAACAATATTGTGGATTGCATCGGCCAAAGAAGGAGTACAAGATTCTATTCGGCCGACACGCTAAGTCTGGAGGAGCTATCCTATTTACTGTGGGCCACGCAGGGTATTACGGGGATGAGCAAGAACGGACTGACTCTGCGGACGGTACCGTGCAGCGGGGCGACCCATACGTTTGAGACCTATCTGATGATTATGCGGGTCAAAGGTATACCACAGGGCATCTACCGGTACCTTCCTGTGGAGCACAAGCTGTTATTTATGTTTGAATTAGACCAGCTGGAACAGAAGATTGATGCGATCACGCTGGATCAGCCCTTTGTTCCCAATTTCGCCAAGAAGGCTGCTGTTCTGTTCGCCTGGAGCACTACGCCGTACCGGTCGGAATGGAAATATGATATCTCCGCGCACAAAAAAATTCTCATCGATGCCGGGCATGTCTGCCAGAATCTGTACCTGGCCAGTGAATCCATCGGGGCCGGAGCTTGTGCCATCGGAATATATGATCAGCAGCTGATTGATGAGGTGCTCGAACTGGATGGCGATGAAGAATTTGTGATCTACCTTGGCGCGGTCGGGAAGAAGCGGGAATAGCGGCATATTACCGGTTCCGAAGGATATACTCCAGATACTCCACGGCACTCTGATTAATTTCATCGTCACTCGCCTGGAAGGAAGCGCCGAACACGGCGAAGTAAGGTAGGGCGGCTGCGCCGACATGGATGGCACTGGCCTGGAACGGGGCGATGATCTCATCTACTGTAAAAGAAACAGACCCGGCAGGCTGGTAGTTTTCCTTTTTATCGCCAATGGTCATAGCAATGCCCAGCTTCTTACCCTGCAGCTTGTTCCCGCTCGAACCGTAAGCCCAGCCGTGAGTGAACACATCGTCCAGCCATTTTTTCAGCAGCGGTGGGTAGCTGTACCAGTATAAGGGGAATTGGAAAATAATCAGCTCGTGCGCCTCCAATAAACGCTGCTCCCGCGGAACATTGATGCTCCAGTCCGGGTATTCCTTGTAGAGCTCGTGGACCGTTACGTCCTCCGGATGCAGCAGCAGCTTTTGTCTCCATCTCCGGTTCACTCTTGAAGCCTCTATATCGGGGTGTGCCAGGATTATCAGGGTTGTCATTATGGATCACCTTTCCGGTGTATAATTTGTGTTGTGCAGCTGTTTCTATTATTTTGTAAGCCCCCGAAAATGTAAATACACACAATAAAGTAACAAGGTTACCTCAAGGTGTGCACTAGACTTTAGCGGATATTGTGGCATGCTAAGAGAAGCAGTGTTCATATTATGACAGGGGAGGTGCCGGGGATGAAGCAATATCATTTAGGGATCGAGGCGACGCTTGAGATTATCGGCGGGAAGTGGAAGTCGCTGATCATATGTATACTGATGTCGGGAACGAAGAGGACCAGTGAACTGCAGCGCAGTATTCCGGGCATCTCGCAAAAGGTTCTGATTCAGCAGCTTCGTGAGCTGGAACGTGACGGGATCATCGGCAGAGTGGTCTATAGCCAAATGCCGCCCAAAGTGGAATATTACATCACCGAGTACGGGATCACAGCCAATGAGATTATTGACCTGATGTGCTCCTGGGGCAGAACCAATATTGCGATCCGGCAGCAACGGGGCGAGGAAGTCATGCTGCTTGATAAGGACCCCGAATAGGAGCACACTCAAATACTGATCTATTGACATTAGTTTGATATCAAACTATAATTCATTTATGGAAACTAGAGATGCTATTTCACTTATATCCAAGATCCGCGAGAAGGTCAACCGGTTCATCGTACAAGAGATGGCGAAGCAGGGAGTAGACGGCATTGCCACCTCACACGGGGATATTCTTTATGCGCTGCTGTCTAAGCACAGACTCACTATGGCCGAGATCTCGGCACATATTCATAAGGACAAATCTACGGTTACAGCACTTGTGGATAAGCTGGTCCGGCTGGGACTGGTTAAGAAGGAGAGGGATCAGGAGGACACCCGGTACGTATACGTCACTCTAACCGGGAAGGGGAAGGAGCTGGAGCCTGTATTTGAATCGGTCTCTTCTGCCATGCTGAAGCAGTTCTACCGCGATATCACGGAAGAGGAGCAGACAATTTTGCTGGCGATTTTAATGAAAATCAATCATAATTTCTAAAAAAATTTGCATTTTAGTTTGATATCAAACTAATTATGGAAAGGACATTACAATGAGAGACTACACTGATGAGTTACCGCCGCATAGAGAGAAATATGTCGGTGAGCATGATCTCTACCTGGAGATTTATAAAGGAGAAGAGGCCCGGGAAGGCCAGGAACAGGAGAATAAGGCACCCCTGCTGTTTGTACATGGTGCGTATACCGGAAGCTGGATGTGGAGCAAGCACATTCCCCATATCATTCGCGAAGGCTGGACCTGTTATGTGATGAATCTGAGAAGTCATTACCGGAGCCGTGTGCTGGATATGACGCAGATTACCTTTGAAGATTATCTGGAGGATATCCATGAAGTGGTGCAGGTGATCCAGGCTGAATGCGGAGTTACTCCTGTCCTGATCGGGTTCAGCATGGGCGGGATTCTTAGCCAGAAGGTGGCGGAGACAGCCGGACTGCCCGGACTTGTGCTGATTGATTCAAGTCTATGTAGAGAGGTACATGAGGAGGTCCCTTATACGGATATCGTCAGAACGATACCAGTTAATGTAGTGCCCGCTCCGGTCCGCGAAGAGGAGAGCAGCCTGGATGAAACGGCAGAAGACATAGCGTTTCAGCGCAAATACCTGACGATGGAGTCCGCCAAGGCTTTTCGAACTTTTTCTTATCATTTCGGGGCAGCGGGGGTATCCGTAGACAGCGGGTACATTACTTGCCCTTGTCTGGTGATCCATGCCGTTAACAGTGATGAGGATGAGCGCCGTGGCAGAGCCAATGCAGCGTATTTCCGCGCAGCCTATGCAGGTCTTTGGAACACCACCCATACCGGCCTGCTCGTAGGACAGCGCTATCTGGAAGCGGCACAGACGATCCTGCGATGGTTAGCAAGATAATGAATTTAGTGCAACAAATAAAAGGCCGCCTGAACCGGGATGCTCCCGTTCCTTAGCGGCCTTAACCTGATAGGTGAAGGGTGTTCTATATATAGATCTAATTGGAATTAGTGAAATTTGACGGTCTTGATGCGCGATTCCTGTTCGTAAGTAAGCGGGCTTGGGGTTGGCGGTGTGTGCAGATGGCGGTGTGCGCTGTATTCCATTCTCCGGTAATCCTCTTCCCCGGAAGCCATCCCCGGCTGCCACATCCCGGTTACCCAATTCTTCAGTTCCTTAATTCCTGCCAGCATTGCATTCATCCTCCTTGGCGATGAAATACGGTAATAAACCTCTGGGACATCTCTTTTGGTTACGTTTTCATTATAGCATACATAATCCATAAAGCAATGAAATGTCCGCCTATAAAAGACAAATAAATAAGGAATAATGTTGATATAACTGGGTTTGTATTTGCATAAGAGAACAATGTCCTTGTGGGATGGACTGTGTGCGGGCAACAAAAAAAGCGGCAGCCGGGAGGGCGGTCGCTTCGGGGCAGGATTTTATGCAGAAGCAGCTAAACGTTTCAATTCAGCTTCCTGATCTATAGAACGCCGGGCCAGTATATCCAGCGTTGCGTCATGTCCTCGTAGGCTCCGGTCGATCCGCTCCAGCGTATCCCGGCCAGCAACGACTTCAGCGTTGACTTCGGACACCGCTTGTTGAATAAGCGGAATTAGCTTCGTATCTTCCTTAATACTTTCAATGTCAGCCTTGATGATCACCAGTTCGGCTGAAATTTCAGACTTGAATGCAGCGAATTCTGACTGAAGATTTTTAACATCGGACTTTATTTCTGAAATTTCGGACTTGATTCCTGAAATTTCGGAATTCATCCCTGAAATTTCTGATTTTACTCCTTGCAGCTCGGCAAGAATTTGTTGGAGAATTACATCGCTCATTGGGCACAGCTCCTTAGATAGGGTTGGAATAGGACTGCTGCTTGAAGGGGGGATACCTGCGGAATAGGTACAGGTTATTATAGCATATTTGCGTCATTATTGGGTGCTGCTGTAAAAAGAATTCCATGAACATATTGGACATTAGAAGACTGATACTTAAATTTATAAATATACAAAATAGGACAATGGGTGTACTATGTATGTGAATAAATTCGCATGAAGCGTAACCGATAAGAGATGGGGGAATCAAGATTCATGAAGACAAGAAACTGGAAACACCTTATGAAGCTAGTCGTGCTGACCGCTGCTGTCAGCGTGGTAGCTGCCGGATGCGGTAGCGCAAATCAGGCAGGAAATGCCAAAAATTCGAATACAGGAGCTGTTGCAGCTGCACCTGCTGAGGCTGTTACGATATCGCTGGGACTACTGCCATCCATCGACGCGATTCCTTTTATTATTGCCCATGAGCAGGGATTCGATCAGAAGCATCATGTGAACCTGGATATCCAGACCTTCAAGAGCGCGAAGGATCGTGATGTGGCTTTTCAGGCGGGTAAGGTAGATGGCCTCAGTGCGGATCTGGTGGCGATCTCGATCTATAATGAAGCAGGACTCGATGTCAAAATCACCAGCACGACCACAGGTGAATTCGACCTGCTGACCGGAAATGATGAAGTGAAAGAGGTAAAGGATCTGAAAGGGAAGAACGTCATCCTGTCCAAGAATACCTCGACCCAGTATACCGTCGCTATGATGCTGAAGCAGGCAGGCCTGACGGAAGCCGATATTACTGTAACGGAAGTGCCGCAGATTCCAACGCGTCTGGAGCTGCTTAAGAATAATAAGGCGGATGCGGCTGTTTTGCCGGAGCCTTTTGTAACCATGGGCCGCACTGCAGGTCTGCGCGTTCTCAGCTCTACTCACAGTGCGGGTATCAATCCGTTTGTGCTGGCTTTTCCGCAGAGTGCCATTGATGCCAAGGGTCAGGGAATCCGTGATATGTACGCCGCTTATGATGAGGCTGTTGATTATATGAAGACGCATGACCAATCGGAATATATCGACCTGATTATTAAGGAAGTGGGTTTTCCCGACACGCTGAAGAATGAGATTAAGGTGCCGGAGTATCTGCCTGCGAACCAGGTGGATGTGAAGGAAGTGGAGGCTGCTTTTGCCTGGGCCCGTGAAAAAGGACTGCTGACCAAAACACTATCGGCTGAAGATGTGATCTCCGATGTCCAGTTTAAAAAATAGCGGTCTCTGCATTCATCAGCTCCATGTAGCTTATCAGAACGGGCAGCTGGCTCTGGGTGAAATGAACCTGACCCTGCCGGAGCACGGGATTTATACGGTGATCGGCCCTTCGGGCAGCGGCAAATCCACGCTGCTGCGGGCGATTGCCGGATTGCTGCCCGGTTACGAGGGGGAACTGCTCTTCAATGGCAGATCTGTTCATGATAAGGACACGCTGATCGGGCTGGTGCCGCAGAATTATGGCCTGCTGCCCTGGAAGACGGTCCGTGACAACATCCGGATTGCGATGCGGATCGCCCGTCCGGGCGGGGCAGGCCACAATCGGCGGGAGCAGGACCGGCAAATTATGCATTGGCTTGAATCCATGGGGATTGCCCAGCTCGCCGGCCGGTTTCCGCTCTCGCTGAGCGGCGGTCAGCAGCAGCGGGTAGCCATTGCCCGCGCCTTTGCCATTCTGCCGACCCTTCTGCTGCTGGATGAGCCGTTCTCGGCACTGGACGCCATTACGCGGGAAGGGCTGCAGCAGATTTTTATCGATAACTGGCAGGCGCATCCGGCGACCACGCTGTTCGTCACCCACGATGTGGAGGAGGCGATTCTCCTGGGACAGAAGATTATCATCATGCTGCCGGGACAGCAGGAGCCGCCGGAGATTCTCGAGAACGCTGCTGTATTTGCAATGAAGCATTCCGAGAAGCGGGAGAGCGATGAGTACTTTATGCAGTCCAAGAGAATCCGAAAGGTAATGATGGAGAAATGGTAAAACGACGGCATTTTGTTCACCTGCTGCGCCTGCTGCTCGTTTTTGCCGGAATGAATGTTGTCTGGTATGTCGCTTATCTGCTCATGAATCACGCGATTCTGCCCAGCCCGGGTGCGGTGTATAAGGCGATGTTTCAACTGGGGGCCCATGATGTGGCGCTGAATGTCGGCTACAGTCTGATGCGGATCACTGAAGGTGTGCTGCTGGCTCTGCTGCTGGGTCTGCTGGCCGGTCTGCTGATGGGCCGCTCCCCCTTCTGGAACCGGATACTGGACCCCGTCGTCTATCTGACCTATCCGATTCCCAAAATTGCGCTGTTGCCGGTGGTCATGCTCTTCTTCGGACTCGGAGAAACCTCCAAGGTGCTGATGATTATGCTGATCCTGCTATTCCAGGTCATTATCTCGGTACGCGATGGTGTGAAGGCTATCCCCGAGAGTACTTATGATGTACTGACGAGTATAGGTGCCAGCACGATGCAGAAATTCTGGAATGTGACGCTTCCCGGCGCTTTGTCGGTGATCCTCAGTACCATTCGCATATCGCTGGGCACAGCGATTTCCGTACTCTTTTTCACCGAAATCTATGGTACGGAGCATGGTATGGGCTTCTTTATCATGGATGCCTGGCTGCGGCTGGACTACCCTGAGATGTATGCCGGAATTATGCTGTTCAGTCTGGTGGGATTCGTGCTGTTCCTGCTGGTGGATGTGCTGGATTACAGATTTATGAAGTGGCGGAGGTAGCTGTTTAAGCGGTATACAATACATCTAAGTTTCAAAAACTCAAAAAGAAATCGCCCTTTTGGTAAGATGGAAGATCGACCATCCATCCCAAAGGGGCGATTTCTTTTTTATGGACTATATAAGACGCACTAAAGAATTAACAAAAAGCAAAAAGAAACGGAGGGGAAATTTGGAACTGTAGGAGCGAAAGCGACCGCCTTTGTATTTGGATTTCTACCGCGAGTAGCGGTTTCAATCAGGAAATTCAAATTGGGCAGCGGCCGGAAGTCCAAATGTTCACCGCAGCGACGACCAAGCTTTGAGTTCTAATCTTAAGGGCATCTTATATAGCTTTTCTTTCTAATAGAGATTATTTACCGAGCTGCTTATCGACTTCCTTGACAGGATTCTCGCCGACATTCTCTTCGGTCTTGACACTGCTTAAGAACCAGCCTGTAGCTGCAATGATGATCAGAACCACATAGAAGGTTAATTTCCACCAGGTGCTGTGCGCGAAGTCTTCGGACAATACACCCAGGGAAGGGTGAGCCAGAGTGATGACAGCGAGCTTAATCCCAACCCAGCCGACAATGAAGAAGGCGGCAACTTCAAGGCCCGGACGGGTATGAAGCAGCTTAACGAAGAAGGAAGCAGCGAACCGCATAATCACAAGACCGATGAATCCGCCCGCAAAGATCACGAGGAACTGTCCGCCGTCGAGGCCGCCGATGTGGCCGATTCCGCTTGGCGGAAGAGCAACGGCCAGGGCTACGGCTGCGAGGATGGAGTCCACCGCAAAGGCGATATCGGCTACTTCTACCTTAAATACAGTGAACCAGAAGCTGGCTTTCTTCTTATTAACAGCTCCGGGACTTCCGCTTTCGGCGGCTTCTTCCGTGACCGGCTTAGCGAATAACACTTTTCGGAAGATGTGATTCCCCGCGATAAATAATAGATAGAGCGCTCCGATGGCTTGTACCTGCCAAATATCCACCAGATAGGAGATGACGAACAGCGATCCGAACCGGAACACAAAGGCCCCGGCCAATCCGTAGAACAACGCCTTCTTACGTTCCTCATCAGGAAGATGTTTGACCATGATTGCCAGTACAAGTGCGTTATCTGCGGCAAGCAGCCCTTCCAGTGCTACGAGAACGAGCAATACCCATCCGTATTCTAATAATAATCCCCAATCCATTGCTGTTTCCTCCTCAAGTGGTTTAGCTGCTTTGTTGAAAAATACCCATGATACAACTATTGTAACCAAAACTATATAAAAAAGACCTTTACCAAACAGATTAGCCTTTGGAATAAAGGTAACCTGATTGGTAAAGGTCTCGCTAACAATAATTTATTGCCGATAAAACCGGAGAACATCCTCACATTCTCGTATTGACGATTTTATCTAACAGCTACTCCCCTTTACGGGATTATATGAAATTATAAGGTATTCGCTTCTGACTAAAAGTATCATATCCGAGTTAAGAGACATTGTCAATGTTTTTGTGAGAACAAATATCAATAGAAATGACTGGCCTGAAAACGGAAACATGATAAGTATGAGTCATATAAGTTGACATATGATATGGCGAAACTGCAAACAAAAGGAAATGAAGGACGAAATGAACGTTGGACTAATTGACGATCCCCGGTAATGAAAATATGATGAGACTAATTAAAGCGGCCAAGTGAAGTGAATGTTATATAAAATAACATTAACCGAAACAAAGGCTAGTTGAACCATAAAACTTTTAGGAGGTGGGAAATGATGCAGCCGTCATGTCTATCAAGTGAAGCGGAGGAGGAGATTAGCCGCCACCCTTGCTACAGCGAGGAGGCTCACCGGTTTTATGCCCGGATGCACATCCCGGTTGCTCCCGCCTGTAACATCCAGTGCAATTACTGTAACCGCAAGTTCGACTGTGTGAATGAGAGCAGGCCGGGCGTGGTCAGTGAGGTGCTTACTCCGGAGCAGGCGGAACGCAAGGTGCGGGGAGTTGCCTCCCAACTGATGCAGCTCTCGGTAGTGGGTGTAGCCGGACCTGGAGATCCGCTGGCGAACCCGGAGCAGACGTTCGATACCTTCGCCCGGGTAAGGAAGCATGTGCCTGATGTCTCCCTCTGTCTCAGTACTAACGGACTCACGCTGTACCGGCATGTGGATGAGATTATGGAGCTGGGCATCCGCCATGTCACGATCACCATCAACACCATCGACCCTGAGGTCGGCCAGGCGATTTATCCCTGGGTGTCCGATGAAGGGGTCCGGTACGAAGGCAGAGAGGCAGCCGAGCTGCTGATCAGCCGTCAATTGCTGGGACTTGAACTGCTGGCGAAGCTGGGGATTCTGGTCAAAGTGAATTCCATTATGATTCCGGGGGTTAACGATCATCATCTGAGCGCAGTGTCAGCGCGGGTAAAAGAGCTCGGGGCTACGCTGCACAATGTAACACCGCTTATTATCGCACCAGGCAGCCAGTATGAAGCGGATGGGCGCAAGGCGCCCCGTCCGAAGGAATTGCTTAACCTGCAGGAGCAGCTGGGCCGCGGGGGGATGAAGGTTATGCGTCACTGCCGGCAATGCCGGGCCGATGCGATCGGGCTGCTGGGCCAGGACCGCAATCCCGATTTTCCGCTCGAAGCGATGGAGGCCAAACCGGTCATTAATGAAGAAGCCCGGGCGATGTTCCAGAGTGAGCTGGACACCAAGATCCGCGAGCGAGTCTTAGCCAAACAGGCCAGACGCATTCAGGCCGGAGGGCAGAAGACGCGGGTCGCGGTTGCTACCAGAGGCGGTGACAAGGTGAATCAGCATTTCGGTCATGCCACTGAGTTCCTGGTCTACGACACCGACGGAACTGATGTGCAGCTCCTGGGTGTCCGCAAGATCCAAGCGTATTGCCATGGCAAGGCCGATTGTAACGGTGACAAAGCAGCTACGCTGCAAGAAATTATATCGATTCTAAGTGACTGCCGCATTCTTCTCTGCTCCGGCATCGGCGAGGCCCCAAGGGCCAGCCTGAACACAAACGGTGTCCTGCCTCTTGTCCGCAAAGGCGGCATTCAGGAAGCCATTCTCGAAAGCGTGAAGTACAGCTCTTATTTTGAAAAACTAAACATTTCGAAGGGATGATGAACAATGAGACAAATCGCTTTCTACGGTAAAGGCGGTATCGGTAAATCGACGACTTCACAAAACACCCTGGCTCAGCTGGCAACCAAATTCAAACAAAGAGTCATGATCGTAGGCTGCGACCCGAAGGCGGATTCCACCCGTCTGATCCTGAATACCAAAGCTCAGAACTCTGTGCTGGAACTGGCGGCTGAGCTTGGCTCCGTAGAGGACCTTGAGCTTGAGGATGTGCTGCAGACAGGCTTCGGCGACATTATCAACGTAGAGTGCGGCGGTCCGGAACCGGGGGTAGGCTGCGCGGGACGCGGGATTATCACTGCGATTAACTTTCTGGAGCAGGAGGGCGCTTATCAGGATCTGGATTTCGTCTCCTATGACGTACTGGGTGACGTTGTGTGCGGCGGATTCGCCATGCCGATCCGTGAGGGCAAGGCCCAGGAGATCTACATCGTCTGCTCCGGCGAGATGATGGCGATGTACGCAGCCAACAATATCGCCCGCGGTATCCTGAAATATGCGACCAGCGGCGGCGTAAGACTCGGCGGCCTGATCTGTAACAGCCGGAATACAGACCGTGAGGATGAGCTGATTATGGAGCTGGCCCGCCGCCTGAACACACAGATGATTCACTTTGTTCCCCGCGACAACATCGTTCAGCATGCCGAGCTGCGCAGAATGACCGTAGCCCAATATAATCCTGAGCATCAGCAGGCGAAAGAATATGAAATCCTGGCCGAGAAAATCCTCAATAACAAAATGCTGACGATCCCTACCCCGATCTCGATGGAAGAGCTGGAAGAGCTGCTGATGGAATTCGGCATTATTGAAGATGAAGAAGCTGCGATCAAGAAGCTGGCGGCTTCCGGGCAATAAGCTCTGAGGCGAAGAGAAAAGGAGGGTCAAACCATGGGGCTGAATATTGAAGAGAATCAGAAGCTGGTTGAAGAGATTCTGGAAGCCTATCCCAAAAAGGCGCGGAAGGACCGCGAGAAGCATTTTCAGGTGGCGGATGAAAAGGCCATTGATTGCAGCACCTGTGCGGTGAAATCCAATATCAAATCCCGTCCGGGTGTGATGACCCCGCGCGGCTGCGCTTATGCCGGCTCCAAAGGGGTGGTCTGGGGCCCGATCAAGGATATGGTCCATATCAGTCACGGGCCGGTGGGCTGCGGACAATATAGCTGGGGCACACGCCGTAACTTTGCGAACGGAA
The DNA here is from genome assembly GCF_037963835.1 of Paenibacillus sp. FSL H8-0332. Taxonomy (NCBI): domain Bacteria; kingdom Bacillati; phylum Bacillota; class Bacilli; order Caryophanales; family Paenibacillaceae; genus Paenibacillus; species Paenibacillus sp. FSL H8-0332. The sequence goes on along the minus strand of NZ_CP150145.1, from coordinate 5,755,867 downwards.
CGCTCGGCATCGATAACTTTACGGCGATGCAGATTACCAGTGATTTTCAGGAGACGGATATCGTGTTCGGCGGCGATAAGAAGCTGGCTGTCATTATGCGTGAGATTACCGAGATGTTCCCGCTGGCTAAGGGGATCTCTGTCCAGTCGGAATGTCCGGTCGGCCTGATCGGCGATGATATCGAAGCAGTGTCGAAGAAGATGTCCAAGGAGCTGGAGCTGCCGATTGTTCCGGTACGCTGCGAAGGCTTCCGCGGGGTCAGCCAGTCGCTGGGCCATCATATTGCGAACGATGCGATCCGTGACTTCGTGCTGGGCCGTGCCGAGCTGGCGGAGACCGGTCCCTACGATGTGAATATCATCGGCGATTATAACATTGGCGGCGACGCCTGGGCCTCTCGTATCCTGCTGGAAGAGATGGGCCTGCGCGTTATTGCCCAGTGGTCCGGTGACGGCTCTCTGAACGAGCTGGAGGTAGCCCACAAAGCGAAGCTGAACCTGATCCACTGCCACCGCTCCATGAACTATATGGTGGACCATATGGAGAAGGCCTACGGCATCCCTTGGCTGGAATACAATTTCTTCGGGCCTACGAAGACGTATGAGAGCCTGCGGGCGATTGCAGCGCTTTTCGATGACACGATTCAGGAGAACTGCGAGCAGATGATCGCCAGATACAAGCCGGTTATGGATGCAGTGATCCGCAAATATAGACCCCGTCTGGAAAATAAGACCGTCATGCTGATGATCGGGGGCCTGCGTTCCCGCCACACCATCGGGGCTTATGAGGATCTGGGGATGGATATCGTAGCCTCCGGTTATGAATTCGCCCACAAGGATGACTTTGAGAAGATGCTCCCGATGCTTGCCGAGGGGACCATCGTCATGGATGATCCTACCGCTTACGAGCTGGAAGAGCTCACGAAGAAGATGAACATTGATCTGGTGGGCTCAGGTGTGAAGGAGAAATATGTCTATCACAAGATGGGTGTGCCGTTCCGCCAGATGCATTCCTGGGATTATAGCGGCCCGTATCACGGCTTCGACGGCTTTAAGGTGTTTGCGAAGGATATGGATATGACCGTGAACAGCCCGGTATGGGATCTGGTGAGCAGACAAGGCAAAATGGAGCCGGAGGAGGCGGGCGTATGAGCATGGATGAACTGAACATTAAAGATAATACCAGCTTGTTCAAAGAAGAGCGTTATGTGCAGCAGCGGGAGAACAAGAAGCCCTTCGAAGCGCCCTGCAGCGAGCAGGAGACCGCCGAAGCACTCGCTTACTCCAAGTCTGCCGAATATATGGAGAAGAATTTCAGCCGTCAGAATGTGGTGATCAATCCGCATAAAGCGTGCCAGCCGCTGGGTTCAGTCATGGCCGCGCTCGGCTTCGAGAAGACACTGCCGTTCGTACACGGGTCGCAGGGCTGCAACGCCTACTTCCGCAGCCATCTCAGCCGCCACTTCAAGGAGCCTACGCCGTCCGTGTCTACGTCCATGACCGAGGATGCAGCCGTATTCGGCGGAATGAACAACCTGATTGACGGTCTGGAGAACAGTGTCGCCCTGTACAAACCGGAGATGGTTGCGATCTGTACTACCTGTATGGCAGAGGTCATTGGGGATGACCTGAACTCTTTTATCGGCAATGCCCGCATTAAAGGGGTGATCAGTGAGGAATATCCGGTGGCCTACTGCAACACGCCAAGCTTCGTCGGTTCGCATATCACTGGCTACGACGCCATGATCAAAGGTATCCTGAGCTACCTCTACACCCGTTCGGGTACCAGAGGCAAGCCGGGTAGCGGCGCGGAGAGCGGGGAGAAGCTGAATGTGATGCTGGGCTTCGAGCCGTACACCGGCAACTTCGCGGAGCTGCGCAAGATTCTGGGAGCCTTCGATACCAAGTACACCATACTGGGAGACCACAGCGGGAACTACGATTCACCGGCAACCGGAGAGTATGAATATTACTACGGCGGCACGAAGCTTGCGGATGTTCCGCAGGCTGCCAATGCGCTTGCAACCCTGTCCCTGCAAAAGTATACGCTGAAGAAGACCCAGGAATATATCAGCGGTACCTGGAACCAGCAGCTGGCAGCGTTATCCACGCCGCTGGGCATTAAGGGCACAGATACTCTGCTGGATACGATCAGTGAGCTGACTGGTCTCCCGATCCCAGCAATACTCACGGAAGAACGCGGCCGTGTCGTGGATGCACTGATGGATAGTCACCCTTACCTGCATGGCAAGCGGGTAGCGCTGGTAGGCGACCCGGATCTGCTTATTGGCCTGATCGGGTTCTGCCTGGAGACCGGAATGGAGCCGGTGCATATCGTCTGCTCGAACGGCGATGTGGATTACAACGAAGTGAAGTTCAAGGATGAAGCTGAGGCGCTGCTGGCAGCAAGTCCTTACGGTTCCGAAGCAACTGTGCATGTGGGTAAAGACCTATGGCATATGCGCTCGCTGCTGCTGAATGATCAGGTGGATCTGGCGATTGGCAGCTCCCATTTGAAATTTGCCGCCAAGGATGCGGAGGTGCCGCTGGTGCGGGTCGGCTTCCCGATCTTCGACCGCCATCACATGCACCGTTATCCGATTATCGGGTATCAGGGAACACTCAACCTGCTCAGCCTGATCGTGAACACGATCCTGCAGCAGCTGGATGATCATAACTCCGGCTTTAATTTTGAGCTGGTGCGCTAGAGCCGGATGTCTTTAGCCATTACCAGTATAAGAGGATTGGCTGGCTAACCTGGCCTTCTCCTCCCCCGGAATATGCGGCAGCGGTTGTTGCGGCTACGATTAATTCGGGGGGCGGCGAAGGGCCAGGATTCTTGCCATCATGGGCACCTGCCTCATCAGGAAGAGCGCAAGATTCGTGTGGAACACAAGCCTCTTAAGCGAAGGAGATGAAGAGCCGATGGACCCTTTACGGCAAGATGAATTTGATTCTCAGGCTTGCGGGAGTATAGCGCCTAAGGCGAAGCCCTGTCCAAGGCCCAAGCCGGGTGAAGCTGCTGGAGGCTGCTCCTTCGACGGAGCCCAGATTACGCTGCTGCCAATTATGGATGCTGCGCATCTGGTTCATGGACCGATTGCCTGCGCCGGTAACAGCTGGGAGAGCAGAGGCGCGTTATCCAGCGGTCCCTCCCTGTCCCAATATGGCTTCGCTACGGATCTTACGGATTCTGATATTATTTTTGGCGGCGAGAAAAAATTGAAGGACAGCATTGACTATATTGCCGGGCGCTTTGCGCCTCCGGCAATATTTGTATATTCTACCTGCGTCACCGCGCTGATCGGCGAAGATATGGATGCGGTCTGCAAGGAGGCGGCGGATCGGATCGGGATTCCTGTTATCCCGGTGAACAGCCCCGGCTTCGTCGGCAGCAAGAATCTCGGGAACCGGCTGGCGGGGGATGCGCTGCTGCAGTATGTCATTGGGACAGGGGAGCCGGAGCCGGAGACGGATCTCGGGGTCAACCTGATCGGGGAGTACAATATCGCCGGTGAGATGTGGGATATTGAGAAGCTGATGAACAGCGCCGGGATCGCCGTAACCTCGCGGATTACGGGAGATGCCCGCTATAAGGAGATTACGTGGGCGCACCGGGCGAGAGTAAATATGGTGGTCTGCAGCCGGGCGCTGCTCGGCCTTGCCAAGGAGATGGAGGCGAGATACGGCATCCCGTATTTCGAAGGCTCGTTCTATGGTGCGAAGGAGACGACCTATTCGCTGCGCCAGATGGCCTATCTGATGAATGACCGGGAGATGGAGCGGCGCGTGGACCGGCTCACCGAGCGGGAGGAAGCCCGGTTAAGCCAGGAGCTGCGGCCTTACCGCAAGCTGCTGAGGGGGAAGCGGGCTGTACTCTATACAGGCGGCGTCAAAAGCTGGTCCGTAATCTCGGCTCTGAAGGAGCTGGGTGTTCAGGTCGTCGGGGTAGGCACGAACAAAAGCACGGAGGATGATGTGCGGCGGATTGCCGACCGCGTGGGTGATGATACGGAATACATTCCCGAGGGCGGGGCCAGCCGGATGATCAAGACGGTAAGAGAACGCAAGGCGGATATTATGATTGCCGGCGGCCGCAATATGTATGTGGCGATGAAAGAGCAGATTCCCTTCATTGATATCAATCAGGAGCGCCACAAAGCGTATGCTGGATATGAAGGGCTGCTGCGGCTGGCCAAAGAGCTGACCTATTCACTTACGAACCCGATCTGGAAGCTGGCGGCAAGCCCTGCTCCCTGGGATAAGGAGGCGCCGCCCTATGACCGTTAACCGGAGAAAAAAGCCCGCATCTGTCAACCCGATGAAGATCGGGCAGTCGCTGGGTGCCGTACTGGCATTGCAGGGCTGCTACCGGGCCATGCCGCTGATTCACGGCTCCCAGGGCTGCTCCGCTTTTCCGAAGGCGCTCCTGACCCGTCATTTCCGGGAACCGATTGCGCTGCAGACCTCGGCGCTGCAGGAGATGGATGTCATCTTCGATGCCAACCGCAATCTGGAGGAGGCGCTGAATCTGGTGCTGAGCAAGCACCGCCCGGATATCATTGGCATTATTGGGACGGAATTGACCGATGTAGCCGGTGTGGATTATCAGAACATGCTTAAGACGTATAAAAGAGAGCGGAATATGCGCGGAGGTCTCGCCTTCTCCGTGGTGCTGCCTGATTTTCGCGGATCGCTGGAATCGGGCTTCAGCTCTACGGTGGAGGCCATGATTGACGAGATGATCCAGCAGGTAGGACACCGGGGGACGAGAAGCATGAATACCCGGCAGATTACCCTGCTGCCGGGCTCGTTCTTAACCCCGGCCGATGTGATGGAGCTGAAGGAGATCATCTCCTCCTTCGGCTTCGAGGTGATTGCGCTGCCGGATATCTCGACCTCCTTGTCCGGCCATCTGCTTACCGGCTTCTCGCCACTGACGCGCGGCGGGGTTCCGCTGGACTCTATGCTTCAGAGCCTGCAGTCCGGGCTGACGATTGCCGTGGGCGGCAGCATGGAGCGTCCGGCCAGACGGCTGCATAATGCCATAGGCACCCCGTATAAGGTATTCGAGGGGGCGATGGGGCTTAAGGCAACCGATGAACTGCTGCATTTCCTGCATCAGATCAGCGGAGAGCCGGTGCCGCTGCGGTATTGCTGGCAGCGGGAGAATCTGCTCGACAGCATGCTGGACGCCCATTTTCAATTTGCCGGAATGTCGGTTCTTGCCGCACTGGAACCGGATCATCTGTATTCGGTCTCGGGGTGGCTGGAGGAACTGGGCGTAGAGCAGAAGGCGCTGATCACCTCCTTCGAGACCCCGCTCATTGCCGGAATGGAGCGCGAGGTATGGGTGGGCGATCTGGATGATGCCGAGGTGCTGGGCAAGGGAGCGGATCTCTGGATCAGCAATTCCCACGGGATCGCCGGGGCGCAGCGGACGGGTACCGCGTTCATGCCGGCCGGGTTCCCGGTCTGGAATGAGCTCGGCGCTTACATGTCCGTCTCAGTCGGGTACCGGGGGGCGATGGAATGGAGTAATAAAGCAGGGAATCTGTTAATGCAAAGGGAGGCAGGGCACCGTGAAAGTAGCGTTCGCCACAGATGATGGAAGCCGTGTGAATGCGCATTTCGGACAGAGTCCGATGTTCGCTGTATATAATGTAACGAAAGCCGGGGCCGAGCTGGTGGAGCTGCGGAGACTGTCTGCCATACCGCACCAGGATGAAGCAGGCAAAATCGAAAGCCGCCTGGATTCCGTAGGTGACTGCACCCTGATCTTCATCATGCAGATCGGTGCATCGGCCGCTGCGCGGGTAACACGCCGGAAGATTATGCCGGTGAAGGTTCCGCTGGGCAGCCCTATCGAGGGGCAGCTGAAGCGGCTGGTCGAGATGCTTCAGGGCAAGCCGCCGATGTGGCTGGCCAAGGTGCTGCGGGCAGAGGAAGCGGAAGAGAATGAAGGAGGAGAAGCGGATGGAACCCATGACTTATGAGAGTGCGGCACTGCAGGGTACGGTGATTCCGGGAGCTGCGGCGGTGAGACAGCGCAGTCCCAAAGCGCGCAAGGAGCTGAATCCGGAGACCGCAGATGCCCTGATCCGGCGTCTGTGTCATCTTCTGGATGCCGGAGACTTCTTCGGACATAGCAGCAGCCTTCCACCGCTGGAGAAGATCGGGAAGCTGTTCCTGGCGTCTGCCGGGGATAAGGATCAGTCGGAATTCAATTGCGCGGTGTCGCCCAAGGTTCGCCAGCAGGTGCCGCTGCTGTTCCAGGCCATGGCAGGCGTTATGGAGGAGAGAACCGGCCTTATGATCCAGAGTACAGCGGAGATTAACGGCGAGGGCTTCGGCCGGGGGCTGCTCTACAGCGGCAGAGTTATTGTGGTGCTTAAGAGCCTGCGGGCCGGCTTCCCCTTCCCGTTCACTTCGGCAGAGAAGACGATTTCGTACGGGGTGGAGTGTATTGAAGAAGGAATGGCTTGGCTGGAGAAATATAAGGAGCTGACTTCAGCGCACGGCCTGCTTAGCCTGGAGGGCTAGAGTAAGAAAGGAATATCTAATATAACTGGTCACAGGGGGAGTCAGTGATGGAGCAGCTTGCCGGAGGGTTAGAGCTGGAACGGTACACCCGGCAGCTGAAGCTGCTCGGGGAGGACGGGCAGAAGGCGCTGAAGGAAGCGACGGTTATGGTGGCCGGGATCGGCGGGCTTGGCGGAACGGCTGCCCTTTATTTGGCGGCGGCTGGCGTGGGCCGGCTTATTCTGGCTCATGAGGGGGTGATTGTGGCCCCGGATTTGAACCGGCAGATTCTGATGGACAGTGAGCATCTCGGCCAGGAGCGGATGAGTACGGCGATTGCCCGGCTGAAGCAGCTGAATCCGCATGTGGAGATTGAAGGCTATAATTCAAGAATTGAATATCCTGCGGCATGGCCTTGGGTGGAAGCGGCTGATCTTGTCATCGATGCCCGTTACGACTTCCCGGAGCGTTATGCGCTGAACCGGCTGTGTATAGATACGAATACACCGATGGTGGAGGCGGCCATGTATGGCTTTGAAATATCGCTCACTACGGTGATCCCCGGACTTACGCCTTGCCTTGAATGTCTGTATCCGGAGTTGCCGCCGCAGTGGGAGCCGCTCGGCTTCCCGGTTCTGGGCGCCACCTCCGGGATTGCCGGTTGTCTGGCAGCGCTGGAGGCCGTAAAATGGATTACAGGGGTAGGGACAACTTATGCGGGCGTAATGCATCGCTTCAGCTCACTCGACTTCGCCTGTTATAGCGTCCGTATTACCCGTAATCCGAATTGCGCTTGCTGCGGAGAGGGAGGTAAACCGTGAAACGTCTCAAGCTATGTGACACGACACTCAGGGATGGTGAACAGGCGGCTGGAGTTTCATTCACGAGGGCGGAAAAGCTGGAAATCGCAAAGTTGCTGTCGGAGAGCGGAGTAGAGCAGGCAGAGGTAGGCATTCCTGCCATGGGCAAACGGGAACAGGAGGATATTGCCGCTGTTGCTGAGCTGGGATTACCCATGAAGCTAATGACATGGAACCGCTCGGTCCCCGGGGATATTGACAAGGCCAAGGCTACCGGTGTGAACTGGAGCCATATCTCCATTCCGGTGTCGGAGATTCAGCTGCAGGGGAAGCTGGGGCTGACGCCCCGGGAAGGCCTGAACAAGCTGCTGCGTACCGTGGAATACGGGCTGCGGCAGGGCATGACCGTATCGGCAGGCATGGAGGATTCCTCCAGGGCGGATATGAGCTTCCTGATTGAAGTGGTGAATACCTTATACAAGGAAGGCATCCGCAGGTTCCGGTATGCAGATACCGTCTCGGCCCATCATCCGGGGCAGGTGGCAGAGCGGGTAAGCCAGCTGCTGGGAGAAGTGCCTGAGGATGTGGAGCTGGAGGTACACTGCCACAATGACTTCGGGCTGGCCTGCGCGAACACGCTCAGCGGCATAGCTGCCGGAGCGGTGTGGGCCAGTACGACGGTGGCCGGGATCGGCGAGAGGACCGGCAATGCGGCCATGGAGGAAGTAGCCATGGCCTGGCGCTATTTGTACGGCGGGGAATGTGCGGTCCGGCTGGAGGGGCTCCAGGGCCTCGCGGACAAGGTCATCGCCGCGTCCGGCCGCAGTGTCAGCGATGCGAAGCCGGTCGTGGGGCAGCTCGCCTTCACCCATGAATCCGGGATTCATGTGGACGGGCTGATGAAGAAGCAGGAGACGTATCAGTTCTTCGATCCGGCGGTGGTCGGCCGCGCGCACCGCTATGTGCTGGGCAAGCATTCCGGCAGCGGCGGCGTGGCCCATGTGCTGGAGCAGCAGGGACTTGCGGTCAGCGCCGAGACAGCCGGCCGTCTGCTAGATAAGGTCCGGGCCTACGCGGAGGCCCGCAAGGGCACTGTGCCGGAAGTCATGCTGCTGCAGTGGCTGATGGAAGAGCAGCAGCGCGCGCAGAATGCGGTATAATATATATTTTTAAATATGCGGATGCTTAAGCTGGGCTGTCCTCCATGTGGAGTGCGGCGCAGCTTTTTTGGGAATATAAGGCCTGATGATATCCGAGTTTGGCAGAGCGGCGGGGAGAATAGACTCCACTTTGACGGAGGATTTTGTTACAATTTGAGCAGGCTGTAAATAGGCAGAGCGTATGGGGAAGGGAAGGCATCACTTTGAAGAAAACGATTTTTTTCGATATTGACGGTACAATCTATGATGAAGACAAGAACATTCCGGCTTCCACCAGAGAAGCGATAGCGGAGCTGAAGAGACGCGGGCACCATGTAGCGATTGCTACCGGAAGAGCGGATTATATGTTCGAGGGGCTGCGCGAGGAGCTGGGAATTGACTCGTATGTCTCGCTGAACGGGCAGTATGTAGTCTATGAAGGGAAGCCGGTGTACAAGAACCCGATTGCGACCAGCGTGCTGGAAGAGCTGACCTTGTTCGCGGAGAAGCTGGATCACCCTGTTGCGTATACGGATACGGCGGGCATGAGAGTGAATGTGGCCGATCATGAGTACATCAATACGAGCGTCGGTTCGCTGAAGCTGGTATTTCCAACGCATGATGCGGGATATTTCCTGAAGAATGACATCTACCAGGCCATGATCTTCTGTCCGCAGGAGAGTCAGGTGGTCTACGCCGAGCGGTACCCGGAGCTGAATTTCATCCGCTGGCACCCGCTGTGTATGGATGTGCTGCCCGGCAACGGCTCCAAAGCGAACGGGATCGCGGAGATGCTGAAGGTGATCGGGGTGGAGAAGGAAGAGGTCTATGCTTTTGGCGATGGCCTGAATGATGTGGAGATGCTGGGGTATGTCGGATATGGCATTGCCATGGGCAATGGCGAGAAGGAAGCGAAGGCGGCCGCCTCCTTCATTACGAAGTCTGTCCGTGAGGACGGCATCTATGAAGGCTTGAGGATGGTGGGCCTGCTGTAGATTACCTCCAGGGGCGTTGCCCGGAGCGGAAAGGCTTAGACGAGTATTCGATTGCAGTTTATGCAATGGAATACTTTTTTTGCATTTTGAACGGGTTCTCTTGCAATCAAATATGATCACCGGGGCAATCGAAGGCGGGTTGTCCGGCAATAGTATATGTTTTGGCTGGACGGGGTGTGATAGGGCGGGTGAACAATTTCGGCTCTGCGCAGATGAATTCAGCTTGTCCAACCGGTACAAATCACCCGTTTTCCCAAAATAAATATTTGCCTACGGGATGAATGTCCATGCCTCCTCTGGGTTAACGGAGTAGGATACATAAAGTCTGTAGGAGGTGTTGAGCATGGGTCTTACCAAACATAAGAGAAAGAAGCGGATCTGTAAAGATGAGATCGCAGAATGCCCGCTGCCAAAAGTGAAGCGTCCTGTGAGAAAACGGAAGGACAACCAATGCGGCTGCAAGAAAATTATCGTCAAGCAGCAAATTGTCCGCGTCAATATTCCATTAGGTGCGCTGGGAGCAGCGGGTGCGGCCGGAGCCTTAAGCGCGGCAGGCGCTGTTGAAGCACTGGGAGCGGCGGGAGCCGCAGGTGCCGCAGGTGCGCTCGGCGCAGCGGGAGCAGCCGGAGCGCTGGGCGAACAGGGAACCGCAGGGGCACTGGGGGCAATCGGCGCAGCCGGAGCACTTGGCGCCGCTGGCGCAGCCGGTGCCCGTGGAGCAGCGGGAGCAGCAGGGCTGTTGGGCGCAGCCGGAGCAGTCGGGGGGCTGGGCGCAGCCGGTACCCAAGGTGCGCTCGGAGCGGCGGGCGCGGCGGGAGCATTAGGCGCGGCCGGAGCGCTCGGCGGGATCGGTCCGGCGGGCCCGGCGGGGCCTGCGGGAGCGGCGGGAGCCATCGGCCCGGCGGGCCCGGCAGGAGCTATCGGTCCGGCGGGGCCTGCGGGAGCAGCAGGAGCTATCGGTCCGGCGGGGCCAGCGGGAGCGGCAGGAGCCATCGGCCCGGCGGGGCCAGCGGGAGCAACGGGTGCAACAGGGGTTGCCGGTCCAGCCGGGGCAACGGGAGCGACGGGTGCCACAGGGGCGGCTGGCGGAATTGCCGAGTTCGGTTACGTATATAACCTCGGTGCGCAGGTAGTGCCGATTGAGGCAGATGTGTCTTTTGATACAAATGGGCTGCTTACTCCCGGAATTACACATGCCCCTGGTACAACTACAATTTCGGTGACCAATGCCGGAATCTATGAGGTTAATTTCTCGGTCTCGGGTGTAGAGCCCAACCAGTTCGCCCTGTTCGTGAACGGGGCAGAGGTTCCGGGAACGGTCTATGGGTCGGGTGCAGGCACCCAGCAGAATACCGGCCAGGCGATCATCGCATTATCGTCAGGCGATGTGCTGACGCTTCGGAATCACAGCTCGGCTGCTGCAGTCACCCTGCAGACGCTGGCTGGAGGAACACAAGCCAATGTCAATGCTTCGATTGTTATTAAGCAGTTGGCTTAGTGACTCTTTTGACCAGAATAATTCCACTCATTGGGCCGGATACGTCCCGGCAGAAGACGGGTACCCGATCAGGGTATCCGGCTTTTCTTTTTTGCGGCAAAGGTCGATCAGGCTTGTGAATACACTGGTTGGTTGAAGGCGGTTGTTCTGGTTAAAATATATTAATGTGTCTTATGCAACAGGAATCGAGAGAAGCGGAGGTATCTGAAGTGAACCCTAAATGGTGGAAAGAGAGTGTTGTCTACCAGATCTATCCGATCAGCTTCATGGACGCTAACGGTGATGGAATTGGAGATTTGCGCGGAATATTATCGAAGCTTGATTACTTGCAGGACCTCGGGGTGGATGTGATATGGGTCTGCCCGATTTATAAATCCCCGAACCATGACAATGGCTATGATATCAGCGATTATTGCGACATTATGAAGGAATTCGGCACGATGGATGATTTTGACCTGCTGCTACGCGAGATGCATTCCCGCGGGATGAAGCTGATGATGGACCTGGTGCTGAATCATACCTCGCATGAGCATCCGTGGTTCGTGGAGTCCAGAAGCTCGAAGGACAATCCCAAGCGGGACTATTATATATGGCGACAAGGTAAAAACGGCGGTCCGCCGAACAACTGGGAATCCTACTTCAGCGGTTCGGTCTGGGAGCTGGATCCCCGTACTGATGAATATTACCTGCATCTGTATTCCCGGTTCCAGCCGGATCTTAACTGGGAGAATCCTGCTGTAATCGGCAAGCTGCATGAGATGGTGGAGTGGTGGCTGAAGAAGGGAGTGGACGGCTTCCGTTTTGATGCGATTGCCCATATCGTGAAGGCGGAGGGCTACCCGGATGCGCTGAACCCCGGCGGCACTCCGACGGTCCGCGCCTATGACATGTTCTCGAACCTGGAGCATGTGCATACCCTGCTGCAGAACCTGCATGATAAGGTGCTCTATTACTACGACATTATGACGGTTGGGGAGACCTCGGGGCTCGGGCCGGAGCAGGCGCTGGATTATGTCGGTGACGGACGCCGCGAGCTGAATATGACCTTTCAGTTCGAGCATATGAATCTGGATGCCGCCTCGCCGGGCAGCGGGAAGTGGGATGTGGTGCCCTGGAAGCTGACGGATCTCAAGAGGATCATCAGCGATTGGCAGACTGTGCTGCATAACCGGGGCTGGAACGCCAACTATCTGTGCAACCATGACCAGCCGCGCTCGGTGTCGCGGTTCGGCAATGACCTGTTCTACCGGGTCCCGTCGGCCAAAATGCTCGCCACCTTCATTCACATACTGGAAGGCACGCCTTATATTTATCAGGGTGAGGAGATCGGCATGACCAATGTAGCCTTCGAGTCGATCGATGATTACCGGGATGTCGAGACCTTGAACTATTATGAGGACAAGCGAAAGAACGGCGTTCCCGAAGCCGACATCATGGCTGCAATTCATACCAAGAGCCGCGACAATGCCCGTACTCCGATGCAATGGGATGATGGCGAGGAAGGCGGGTTCACCGCAGGGACGCCCTGGATCAGGGTTAACTCGAACTCCCGGGAGATTAATGCGGCCAGCAGCGTCAAGGACCCGGACTCTATTTTCAATTATTATAAGAAGCTGATCCAGCTCCGCAAAAAACATCAGGTCATCGTCTATGGTGAATACGGACTCTTGCTGGAGGAGCATCCCGAAATCTATGCCTATACCCGGACGCTGGAGGATCAGCGGCTGCTGGTGATCCTCAATTTCTACGAGCATGAGCCTGTATTTGAGCTGCCGGAGGAATTCCAGCCCGCCGAGAAGCTGGAGCTGCTGATCTCTAATTATCCGCCCGTCAAAGAGGAGGATCTGCGCCAGCTGAAGCTCCGTCCTTATGAAGCGCGCGTGTATCTGCAGTGGATGGATACGAGTTCTGCTTAAGCGAACCGAACCCATAACCGAAACTATAGATGTGTAGCAGTCCCGGCTGGGTCACCGGGACTGCTGTTTGTTATGCGAAAAACCGAATACATATGCGCCGCGAAGGAATACTTTTTTTATCCGCACAGTGATCCTGTTCCTATAATTATAAATAAACTATTATGTGTTGCAGGTCTGTGACTTCGCTGGGCTTCTACAGTAAAAGGCGGTACAATAGGCGTTATTAGAGACAGGGATAAGCCCGTGCGGTGAAGCGGGGTGTGGAAGGAGCTAGGAAAGAGATGAGTGAGTGGTATGAGAAATGTTTTGGCGAGGACTATCTGATTGTATACAGACACAGGGATTTCAGCGGTGCGCGTCATGAGGTGGAGAGCATGATCCAGTGGCTTGGCCTGCCCCGGGGGACGAAGGTGCTGGACCTCTGCTGCGGCATGGGCCGCCATTCGCTGGCTCTGTCGCAGGCTGGCTATGAAGTAACGGGCGTGGATTTGTCGGAGGTACTGCTGCGTGAGGCGCGTGCGCAGACGGGGGCGGAGCAGATAACCTGGCTGCACTCGGATATGCGTGAGCTTCCGCTTGCGGGAGGCTTCGATGCCGTGGTCAATTTGTTCACTTCCTTCGGGTATTTTGAAGAGGATGAGGAGCAGATTAAGGTGCTTAAGGAGATCTGCCGGATGCTGAAGCCGGGTGGCCGGTTCATCATTGATTTTCTGAATCCGGCTTACGTCATCCGCCATCTGGTGCCCCATTCGGTCCGGGAGGACGGAGATGTCCAGATTGATGAGACCCGCCGGATCGAGGAAGGGTATGTGAAAAAGAATATCCTGCTGACCTCGAAGGCTGGGAGCGCTCCGGCCCGCAAGTGCCAGGAACGGGTGAAGCTCTACACGCTGGAGGATTTCCGCAAAATGCTTGACGCTGCCGGGCTGCGGCTGGATACTGTTCACGGCGGCTACGATGAAGAGGAATATAACGCTGAATCCTCGGCCCGCATGATTTTCATGGGAGGTAGACCTTAGAGATGGCATCAGAGAGAGGGCTTAGAGGAGGCGAAGGAAGGTTGAATAAGGAGATCATTCAAGCTTGGGACGGCGGAGTACTTCAGGTATCCGTACCGATGGGGCTGCCGCTGCGTCAGGTTAACAGCTATCTGCTGCCGGACAAGGACGGCAGGGTTACAGTTATTGATCCAGGCCCGCATACACCGGCTGCCGAGCTTGCCTGGCAGGGGGTACTTGAGGCGCTGAGCCTTACCTGGAGGCAGGTGCGGGATATCGTGGTTACCCATCATCATCCCGACCATTATGGCCTTGCGGGCTGGATGCAGTCCCGCAGCGGAGCCCGGGTATGGATGACCGAGCGGGCTCATACCGAAGCCGGTCTCGCCTGGGGCGATGAAGCGATTCTGAATGAGGCGCTGCCGGTCTTTTTCCGGCGGCATGGCATGCCGGAGGAGTGGAACACAGGCATCCGCGAGCATCTGGAGGGCTTCCTGCCCGAGGTGACCCCGCAGCCGGAGGTCACCTACATCAATGCCGCGGAGCCGTTTGTAATGGGCAGCCGTAAATGGCAGCCCATTATCACAGGCGGGCATGCGCCGGGGCATGTGTCGTTCTACCACGGCGACAGCGGGCAGATTCTCTGCGGCGATGCTGTGCTGCCGCAGATTTCGCCCAATGTCGGCCTGCAGCCGGGCAGCGATCCGCAGCCGCTGCTGACGTTCCTGGAGGGGCTGCGGGAGCTGCGCAGCCTGCGGGTTACGCTGGCGTTCCCGGGCCACCGGGAACCGTTCCCGGGGTTCACGGCGCGGGCGGACAGCCTGCTCCGGCATCATGAGGAGCGGTTGGATACAACAGCCGCGCTGCTCGCAGGCGGACCGCAGAGCGGGTTCGCGGTCTGCGAGGGGTTGTTCCGCAGCCGGGTCGCGACAGCGCACCAGATGCGGTTCGCCATGAGCGAGGCGCTGGCCCACCTGGCCGAGCTGGTGCGCCGGGGGCGGGCAGCCGAGACGGAGGCCGGGCCCGGCGGCGGCCTGCTTTTCACGGCTGTGGAGTAGGCGGCGCTAATCCGCAGTTCAATTGAGCAGTCTAAATGAAGAGCACAAGTGCCCCTTGATTCTGCACACGTGTTGATTTTTTGACAACTGTTAAATATAATGAACCCAACTAAGAGCTGAGGGGAAGGAGTTGTAAGAGGGATGGCGGTGGACAGGCGGATCGGGAAGACGCGGGATGCTATTTTTAAGGCGTTTCTTAGTCTGATGGAAGAGAAGAGCTTTGAGCAGATTACGGTCCATGAGATTGCAGAGCGGGCTAATGTGAGCAGAGGTACTGTTTATCTGCATTTTGTGGACAAATATGATTTGCTGGATAAGTGTGTTGAGAAGGAAATGACGGAGCTGCGTGACCGTTGTGTGGGTATTCAGGAGAATCTCGATTTTACCTCTTCCGGTCCCCTGCTGCGTACGGCTGAATATGTGGAACAGCATGCTACCGTTTTCATTACACTGATTAATAACAGCGGCATTCCTGCCTTCAGAACCCGTCTGCATGCCATGCTGATGGAGGGACTGGCGGAGCAGATCGATATGGATGGTGTGAACCAGGGGATGAACAAGGAGATGCTGCTGCATTTTATGGCTTCGGCTGCTGTGGGAGTAATGGAATGGTGGATTACACACTCGCTGCCGATTTCGGCCAAAAAGCTGATGGAGGATATTAGTATCCTCCTCGAACGCAACCAAATGGGGCCGCAGCCGCTGGACGCTCTGCCCTAGACAATGATCTGTCTGTGTCGTCCAGTGGCCTGCGATTATCCCATTCTTAAGAATCCGGCTGGATCACCTTCATCTTGGACGGGTTGTTGATTTTGTATTTGACCGGGTGCTGGGAGAGCTTCTTGGCTACAATCTTCGCTTCAAAAGAAACGGGGTCGCCCTCCTTAAGCTCCAGCTTCTTCAGCGTGGCACTGTGGCTTGACCAGACTTCGTCAATGGCCAGATCATGGCCTTCTATGGCTATGTTTTCATAGATAATAACTTCATCGTCATTATCCGAAAAGTGGTTGGGAACGGTCGTAAATTCTTTGACAACCGCTGTAACCTTGAGCTTGTCTTCCGGCAGCTGCAGGGCGGGCTTCTTCTTGGAGGCAGCTGGCTTGCGCGGCTTCTCTGCAGGAGCCGCTGTCTCCGCAGCAGTCACGCCTTCAACAGCGCTCCCACTCTCTGAACGCTCCGCAGCACCAACACTCCCGCTCCCGCCCTCTAAACGCTCCGCACCCTCCACATCGCCCTCAACCGGCTGGTTCTCCAGCAGCTCATCCGCTGCGGTCTCTCCGGCAGCTTCTGCCGGGTCCTCGGCCCGTGCATCCGCCGCCGCTTGCGCGCGCTGGCCGAAGCTGGCGGTCTGCATTTCTTTGAGGTAGGCCGGGTGGATGCAGTGCTGCTGCTTGTTCTCGAACTGAACCACCACCGTCTGATTATCCACAAACCCTACAATTTCACAAGGCAGGGTCAGGCCCTGCCGCTTGTACATATAAGTTTTGACCCGGGTGGCTGAACCGGGCAGAAGATTCCATTCCTTACACCGCTCAATCCGCTCATCCTCACTCTCGAAATCCTGGACAGCCAGCGGCTCCACTACGAACGAATAGGTCATGCACACTTCGCACCTTTCCAATGATCCATATTAAATCCCGCCTTACTCTGGCTTAGTGTTCTCCATAGTGCTGCGCCGTGCAGCCTCTTCCACATCCTCCGGTTCAAGTTCCAGGCCAAGCTTCTGCTCAATTTCCGCCTGCTTGCGGTGGGCAATACGGCTGCTGGCTGCTGCGGCTACGGCACCTACGATATCATCCAGATAAGTATGGATCTGGCCGGTGGTTTTGTCATTCAGCCTTTCCAGCACGCCCGGCTTAAGCTTGTCCACATACCCGAAGTTGGTGAAGCCGATGCTGCCATATACATTCACGATGGAAAAGGCGAGAATCTCATCCACCCCGTATAAGCCTTCGTCATTCTCAATCATTTCCTGCAGCGGGGCAAACAGCTTGCCCTCTTCGGCCAGTACATCCAGCTGGATGCCGGTCAGAACTGCATTCTGCACCTCACGCTTGCTGAGTACCATCTCGACGTTATGAATACATTCCTCCATGGTCAGGCCCGGATAGTATTTCTTTTGCAGCAGCATGACAAGCTCGGCGATCTCCTCTAAGGTTACCCCGCGCTTGTGCAGCCAGTACCGGGTCGCTTCGGCAACGGCTTTGCTGTTGAGGCTGTAAGGAATTTTGGCATCAGTCATAGGAAGTCCTCCATTCGTGAGTCGGGTGTGATTTGGGTATGTACTAAATTGTACGCAAGCGGCAGACCGATGTCCAGAAACGTCCGAATAGAATCTCTGTAATTTAGGATAAGCTGTTGTTATTTTTTGGACACAGGGCTCGTATACATAGCAGTACAAACTGATCTTAGCGTTGAAAGGGGTAATGAAGATTGATGAAACCTGTGAAACACCTCCGCGGGGCGTCTGCGGCTTGCCTGCTGGCCGTTCCGCTTGTGCTCTCCGGCTGCAGTCTGTTCGGTTCAGAATCCGCCGCTGTGGACCCGCCTCCCGCCGCCGTAGAAGCTCAAATGCTGCAAGTGAGCGGGGAAGATACGCTGGATACCGGTGTATTCGGACCCGCATCCCTGAATGAGACGGATCTGTCCGTTGGGGTGAAGGATACCGGTGCGCCTGCTGTAGCCGGTGAGCGGACCACTGTGTATCTGGAGGATCAGAACGGTCTGCTGGCTCCGGTGGCTCTGTCTTTTCCGAAAAGCGAGGACACAGTCATGCTGAAGAATTCCCTCACGGCACTGGTCAGCAAGGGGGATTACGCGTCTGCACTACCTAAGGGCTTCCAGGGCGTACTGCCCGCAGGGACGATAGTGAATCAGGTGTCGGTCGGCCAGGACCATGTCGCCATTGTTGAATTCAACTCGGCGTTTAACGACTACGATCCTGCGGATGAACGCAAAATCCTTGAAGCGCTGACCTGGACACTGACCGGGCAGGATGACATTAAGGGAGTGCAGCTCTGGGTCGATGGCAAAAAGCTGACTGAAATGCCGCTGCAAGGCACACCGCTGGATCGCCCGCTGGCCCGCACGATGGGCATTAATCTGCCGAAGCATAACGCATTGATGATGAACTCCAGCGCAGTCACAGTCTATTTCGCAGCTGCTTCACCGGATGGCGGCCATCAGTATTATGTTCCGGTTACCCGGTTTGTACCCGCTGGCGGGGATACGGTGAAGGCTGCTCTGAGCGAGCTGATTGCCGGACCGCAGTCCGAGAACGGCCTGGAGATGGTCATGACGCAGGGAACGGTGGTCGATTCTGTAAAAGCAGGGCAGAACGGAGTAGTCACCGTATCGCTGACCGATGATATGTTCGAAGGCAGCACAAGCATTCCCGAGGAGATGCTGGAGTCGGTCGTGCTGACGGTGGCCCAGAATACAGATGATTCGCTGGTGCAGATCCGTCTGAACGGCAAGGATACGGTTACGGGTACCAATAACGTCGATTACGGCCAGCCTGTTTCAGCGCCGGAATATGTGAACGAGCTGCCGCTTTAGACCGAATCCATCGGTTTAAAAAGATGCTTTTGTGCCTACTCTTTGATAGAATAAAGTATTGTTCATCCGAATAACGGGTCAGGAGCAGCGGTGCCGTTCTCTTCCATAGGGGGCGGCACCCGTTTCTGCGTATAAGATACGGATGAATGTATACACAAACTTCGCGCTATACGATGTAGGAGGCAGAAAAGATGAGATCAAACGGACGCAACGAAGATCAGCTCCGGCCAATAACGATAACGACCCAGACCAACAAATATGCAGAAGGCTCCGTCATCATTGAGATGGGAGATACCAAGGTCATCTGTACGGCAACCGTGGATGAGAAGGTCCCGCCGTTTCTGAAAGGACAAGGCAAGGGCTGGGTAACCGCCGAATATTCGATGCTTCCCCGCGCGACCCAGACCCGCAACCAGCGTGAAGCCGCGCGCGGCAAGCTGACCGGGCGGACCATGGAGATCCAGCGTCTGATCGGACGGGCCTTGCGTTCGGTGGTGAATTTGCAGGCGCTCGGCGAACGCAGTATTACGCTGGACTGTGATGTGATTCAAGCGGACGGGGGAACGCGGACGGCTTCGATCACGGGCGCTTTTGTAGCGATGGCCTTCGCCATGAACAAGCTTGCCCTCCAGAATAAGCTGACGGTCTTCCCGATTACGGACTACCTGGCAGCCATCAGTGTGGGGGTAGTCGGCGACAAGACACTGCTCGATCTGAATTATGAAGAGGATTCCAAGGCGAAGGTGGATATGAACGTGGTTATGACGGGCGGCGGTGCTTTCGTTGAGGTTCAGGGCACAGGCGAAGAGCGGCCATTTACCCGACAGGAGCTTGACCAGCTGCTGGGTCTTGGAGAGAAGGGGATCTACGAGCTGATCGCTGTGCAAAAAGAAGTCCTTGGCGCCATCGCGCTCAAAATCCCTGCCGGCCAGACCGGCCAAGGGGTGTAGGATGAAATCCGGCAGCGGAATTCTGATTGTCGCAACGAAGAACAAAGGCAAGGTGCGGGAGTTCCAGCATGCCTTTGCTCCCCTCGGACTCACGGTCAAAAGCATGTATGACTACCCGGATCTGCCGGATGTAGTCGAGGACGGGGCCACTTTTGCCGAGAATGCCTTCAAGAAATCACGCGCAGTAGGGAATGCCCTTGGACTGCCGGTGCTGGCAGACGATTCCGGGCTCTGCGTAGAGGCGCTGGACGGAAGCCCCGGCGTGTATTCGGCCCGCTATGCTGGTGAAGCAGCGGATGATGAGGCGAATAATCTGAAGCTGATGAGCGAGCTGGAGCGGCTGAAGCAGGGGGAGGATACCGGACAGCCGCTGCTGAGTCCCGCACGGTTTGTCTGTGCCCTGTCGCTCTATGATCCGGCGGACGGACGGGAATGGACGGCTGAGGGTACGGTCGAAGGCTGGATTACCTCGGAGCCTGCGGGCGGCGGCGGTTTCGGCTATGACCCGCTGTTCTATCTTCCGGAATACGAGAAGACGATGGCTGAGCTGACGCTTGCGGAGAAGCAGGCGATCAGCCACCGCGGGACGGCGCTGCGGCGTCTGACCGAGAAGCTTGCTGCCGCGCAGAGCGGCGGTCAATAGAAGATTTGGATACTGTAGAAGCAGCCCGTAAGCAGAATATGCTTAGGGCTGCTTATTTTTTTAGATAATAATCCCCCCTGATTATGGAAATTTATCCCTAGCATATCCTCCGGCTTTGTATGAGAATAAGAGTTGACTTCACCCCTTCGCAGATCCTGCATCCTCCCGCAAAATCGCCGCAAACTACCCACCCTGCCCTGTACCAGACAACAACGTAGGCCTCAGCGGAGCGAGTGATCCGTATGCTGCTGAACTGCGCTTTTTTTGAGCTGTATAACTATTCTACCAGTCAGACTGCCAGGAATTTAATAGTTTCACAGGGTGAAGGTCAAGGCCAATCGGGTCCGGGAGGTGAACGCTGAGCTTTCTCATTCTCATTCGCGGCAAGGGAAGAACGGTCACTTAATATCCTTGATGGCAGAGGCGCATGTATGTCCATGAAGCAGGCTTACAGGTTACGCATTGAACCGGGGAGGTAATCACGAAATGGCCTTTATCAAAAGAAAATCCTTTGTGCTTGGCTTGGCGGCAGTTCTTTTCCTTACTCTTTTTTCGGCTTTTGGTGCAAATAGCAGAACTGTTCAGGCAGCCGGAGACTACAAGATTGTCGGCTACTATGCTTCATGGGCCGCCTACGGGCGGGCTTATAATGTAACGGATATCGATCCTGGCAAAATGAATGTCATCAACTATGCCTTTGCCGACATCTGCTGGAACGGAATACACGGCAATCCTGACCCGACCGGGCCGAATCCGGTCACCTGGTCCTGCCAGAACGAGCAGGGGCAGGCGATCAGCGTGCCCAATGGCACCGTAGTGCTGGGCGATCCCTGGATCGATGCCCAGAAAAGCTTCGGCGATGACAAATGGGATGACCCGATCAAGGGAAATCTGAAGCAGCTCTGGAAGCTGAAGGACAAGAATCCGAGCCTGAAGACGATGATCTCCGTCGGGGGCTGGACCTGGTCCAACCGCTTCTCGGATGTGGCTGCCACGGCGGCAACCCGTGAGGTGTTCGCCAATTCCTCCGTGGATTTTATCCGCAAATACAAGATGGATGGTGTCGATCTGGACTGGGAATACCCGGTTAGCGGCGGACTTGCGGGCAATAGCTACCGTCCTGAGGATAAGCAGAACTACATCCTGCTGCTCCAAAAGATCCGGGAGAAGCTGAATGCCGCCGGAGCTGCTGACGGCAAAACGTATCTGCTGACCATTGCCTCCGGTGCAGGCCCCACTTACATCCAGAATAACAATCTCAGCGGAATCGCCGCTGTGGTCGACTGGATCAACATTATGACCTACGACTTCAACGGCAGTTGGAACCCTACCACCGGTCACAATGCGCCGTTGTATTATGACCCGGCAGCCGCATCTTCAGGGTTGACCGAGCCGGCGAATTATAACATCGACAAGGCGGTGACCAGCTATCTGAGTGCAGGCGTACCGGCTAATAAGCTGGTGCTCGGCATGCCGTTCTACGGCCGGGGCTGGGGAGGTGCTCCTGCTGCGGGGAACGGGCAATATCAGGTATCTGCCGGGATATCCTCCACCGGAACCTGGGAGAAGGGCAACTACGATTTCAATGATTTGGAAGCGAACTACATTAACAAGAACGGTTATACCCGTTACTGGAACAACACCTCCAAGGTTCCTTATCTCTACAACCCGGCCAACCAGACCTTCATCAGCTATGATGATGCCGAATCCATCGGGTACAAAGCGACCTACCTGAAATCAAAGGGTCTGGCCGGAGCGATGTTCTGGGAGACCAGCGGCGACCGCAACAAGACGCTGCAGACCAAGCTGGGCGCAGAGCTGGGAGGCGGAGTGGTGACACCAACGGCTACGCCGGTGCCGACCGCGACAGTCGCACCGACCGCAACAGTGAAGCCATCGGCTACGCCGACCGCGACAGTGGCACCGACGGCCACGGTGAAGCCATCGGCTACACCGACAGCGACAGTGGCGCCAACGGCTACGCCGGGGCAATGCTCGGCGGTTGCATGGAGCTCGGCCGCTGTCTACACGCAAGGCCAGCAGGTCTCCTACGGTGGACTGCTGTATCAAGCCCAGTGGTGGACGCAAGGGGACCGGCCGGATCTTAGCGGAGCCTTCGGGGTGTGGCGGGTGACCGGAACCTGCGGTAACGCTACTCCGCAGCCGACAGCTACGCCACTCCCGACAGTAAGCCCTTCGGCTACGCCGACAGTAGCGCCAACCTCTACTCCTGTAGTGACGCCAATCCCTTCGGCTACTCCAGGCGCTGCTGCCTGGAAAGCGGGTACCGCGTATAGTGTCGGCAGTATCGTAACTTACAGCGGGCAATCTTACACCTGTCTGCAGGCGCATACCTCACTGGCCGGCTGGGAGCCGAATGTCACTCCTGCGCTCTGGAAGCTGAACTAAAGGCGGAGCGGACAGCGCAGGAATCCAACCATAGGGCATGACTATGCCTAAGTATAGAACAAGGAACGGTGCCGGCTTTTAAGCTGGCACCGTTTTTAATTTGGTTAATGATTTTTTTTCGCTTCGATTGGATATATTTATGTTTAAATACAATTTAGCCATCCTGTATTCCGCTTAAGGTTCATAAGCTTCCACAGGCTGAAATATAATGAACAGACAGGCGGCTGTCCCGGCCTCCAAAAATATTATGAAACGTGATGCCGATTATTTCGTTATAGTAGTATATAGCGGAAGGTGGTGGGTTCACCAATGAGTATGTGGGTATTGTGGTTAATTGCCGCTGGCGTCTTGTTTGTTGTAGAGATGTTTACGTTTACATTCTATTTGTTATGGCTTAGCCTGGGAGCCTTGGCTGCCGGACTGGTTGCGCTTGTGCTGCCGGATGCATG